>CAIWCL010000168.1 GCA_903911205.1 uncultured bacterium | reverse complement strand
GCTGACAAGCCGCTTTGGTGGATCGCCGCGCGACTCGGCGAGCACCTCGGCCATCGGCTGCTCCCCAATGACCTCGCGCTCGACGAGGTCACCGACGACATCCTGCTCGACGCATACTCCGGACGCGGTCGCCTTCCTCTCGACACCTTGCGCGAGGCACCGACCGCCGTGATCGCCGAGGGTCCAGTGCGCGGTTGGGTGCACGAACGCGTCCTGCCCGAGGGTCGCTGGAGGCTCGCGCCCCGTGCGCTGATCGACGACCTCGCACGAGTCGCGGCTACCACACGTCGGGCCGCACGGTCGAGCAGTCCCGACGACGAGCTCGTTCTCATCCCACGCCGTCTGCTGCGCACGTTGAACTCGCAGCTGCGCGACACGCAGGCCCGCGGCGGACGCCTCGAGGTGGCCACGGTCCTGCTGAAGGCTGGCGCCGAGGCCAACGCGAAGGACAACGGCAAATCGACGCCGCTGCACCTAGCGGCCCGCGGCGGTCGCGCTGAATTCGTCACGTTGCTGCTGAAGGCTGGCGCGAATCCGCGCGCCGCCGACAGCGACGGCAAGACTCCCCACGCCTATGCAACGAACGAACAGTGTCGCGAACTACTTTGGAACGCGATGATGGAGACGCCACTCAAGTGATGCGCTCGGAACGTTGCGGACCCTTCTACCATTCGGCCGACTACACGGAACTACACGGAATCGCGCAAACCATGCACGAACTGCATCGGACGCGATAGACTGACCCTTCACGAAACGCTTGAAACGCGCTTTCACGAGTGCTGACTGTCGAGAGTCGCCCTTCGGGAGCAAGAGGCCGCAGGTTCGAATCCTGTCACCCCGACTTTGCTCGGAAACTCGAAAGCGCCCGTCGGCCGCGGTTGAAGACCGCGGTCGCCGGGCGCCTTCGCTTTTCTCGCTGCAGTCGGGTTGGCGCGTCCCTTGCCGCCAAGATTGGCGAGTTCGGTCGCAGGCTCCCTCGGGCCTTGTCCGCGCGCCCGCGTCGCGGTGCTGCGCGTGCACGCCGATACTCGTGAGAGTTCAAGAGAGTGCAAGAGAGTTCAAGCCAGTCCGCGGCAGGGGTAGATTGCGCCGTCGAGGAAGTGGATCAGCCCAGACTCACCCTGCGCTCTTCGACCACTTCGACACGACCGCGCGAAGTTCGTCGTCAACTCCCGCGCCCACAGATTCCACAGCGTTCGGGCCGAAGTACTTCATTTCGAGCATCACGATCTCGTCGCGCAGTGTGCGCGCGGTCGCATCGCCAAGGGCTGCGCCGCGCTCCGCCTCAAGACGCCGCAGCGATGTCACCACGCCAAGTGGGGTCAAACGCGATGGAGTCCACGGCGAAGGCGCGACGGCAACCGCGTCGCCGCGTCGTCGTCGCGCAACCATCACTGCGCCCGCAACTCCCGCCAGTGCGAGCGCCGCGAGTACCCCGCGCATGGGCGTCCAAAATGGCGCCGCGACGGCCACGGTCGCGCCGTCGACAGGAACGATGTCGAAATCGGAGTAGGTTTGCGACTCCAGTTTCGCATCCATGCCCGTCGCAAGGGTTGGCAATCGGAATGTACTTCCAATCGCACCACCATCGCGCACATACGTCACCCGATAAGAGCGCTCGGTCGGGAGTCGATACATACCGTTGGCATCAGGCTCCGGATAGCCGTCTTTCGGCTGTGGCGAAGACATTCCCATCATCATCATGCCCATCGACTGCGACGCATCGCCTTCCTGCATGATGACTGGCGGATCGGACACGATGCCATCGTCCGCAATGCGATATCCCGCGAGCGCGTCGTCGAGCCCCGTGAGCGCTTCGCGAAGTTCCGGCACAACGCCTCTGCCACGCATACGCACTTCGAGTGTGACCGCATCGGCAGGTGCCGAACTCGCAGCGCTCGCAGCATTCGTCGTACGACCGCCGTCCGCGACGGCCCGCACGTCGACGAGTTGTGTAATCACGAGGTTCTCGATTGGCCGTGCGACACGCTCTTCGCGAGGCGCGAGGAGCGGCGTGTTGCTCGGGATTTCGAGCGTCACCGGCCCCGTTTGATCGGTGAACTGCATATCCATTGCGACAGGCGGCACGCGATCGACCGCCGCATCGTTGCGAGACAGAATGAGATACGCAAGCGGCTTCTCAAGCCACGCATCCTCGCCATTCTCAACCACGCCGCGCGGTGGCATGAACGCGTCGAAGTAGCCAATCGCCTCGATATCGAACGTTTTTCCGAGCGAGCGTTCGATGGCCTTCTGAAGGTCATCGCGATAGTTGACCTGTCGGAAGTTCGCGCCCACGCGAGCGAAGACGCCATTCTGCAGGTACTTCGAGAAGCCGCCGGTTTCGCGATCCACCGAATGCGTGAATCGCAGCGAAAGCAGGGCACCAAATGGTTCATCGACCCCCACGCGATCAGAACCGTCGAGTGTCAGGCGCAGCTTGATTTCGTCTTTGACGAGATCGCGATACAGCTCTGCCATCGCGCGGAGTGAAGCACCCGCGGGGTGATCGCCAATCACGCGCAGCGCGTGACGTACAAGCCGCTGCTTGACTTCTGGTTCTGCCCGAGAAACAGCGCCCTCGATGTCGGCGGCGAGCGCTGCAACGTGTCGATCAAATGCCTCTGTTTCGAGCGACTGCATCGACTTGCGAATCAAGTCGATCTGATCGTCCTGCACCGTGCCTTCTTGCGGGAGATCGTCGGAGCGCAAGAAGTTCAACTCGGCCGTTCCCATCGCTGCACCGAACCAGCGGCGATAAACACCTGGGTCATCGCGTGTTTCGCCTGCATTGAGCGCGGCAACGTACCGCGCGGCGGCGCGATGGAACGATTCGAAGGCCGCCTTGCGATACTCGTTCTGCTTCACCGGATCTTGTGCCGTTTGCAGCGACTGCTTGAACTGCAATCGGTCGTAACTCAGCGCGGCATCGAGAATCGCGAGGTTCCATGCGTCGGGTCGCTGCGCGACCGCTGACTCCATCAATTCAAGCGCAAGCGCGTAGCCCTTCTCGACGAGTGCAGCGACTTCACTATCCGACCGCTTCGTGCCTGTTGCCTTCTGCGCGTCGCGACTACGCCAATCTCCGTTGAGACTCGCGCCCATCGACATGGCGAGTCCTGCGGCAGTTTGGACGGGCATCTCGCGAGGTTCACCGAAGACGCGCACGATATTGGCGCGGTCATAGACCTCGGTGCGTGCGTGGCAGGCTTTGAACGCGGGGACGATGCTCGGAAGTGCACGCGCTTCAACACCCGCATCGCGCAATTTCGCAACGAGTGTGTCGAGACGTTCGAGGTTCCGTCGCTGCCGACCGCGCGTCAGCGGCGCCATGGGCATCGCATCGCGGTAGAAACTAAAGAACATCATCATTTCCTCGGGATACTCGCTCTGGGGTTGCAAGCGAAGCGTCCACTTTGCGAGGAAATCGTCGGCGAACGCGGCCGCTTCTTGCGGTGTCGCGCGCAGCGCATCATCAAGGAGCGCGGTTGCGAGATCGGTCTCGTCCGAAACGGTCGCGAGGGCAATGGTGGCGCGTCGCGCACGCGTTGCAAGACTTGGCTCAAGTGCGCGCATCCATTTCTCGCTTGGAATTGCACGAAGAAGAATCTGCGACTCGCGCGCCACAAAGCGCTGCATGCCTTTCTCTGCGACCGCTTGTTCCATTTCGGTCACGAGCGCGGTCGTGAGCATGCGAAGTGGAACGCGGAGTGCTGCGGAATCGATGTCTTCACGCGCAAGCAGAATGTCGACCGACTCTTTCAGTCCAAGGATCTCTTTGGCACGTTGCTCGACCGCGAGGTTGCGATCGCCGAGCGATGACGCAGTGAGCGCCATCGCTTCAAGCGCGGCTGGACCGAGTGCCGCATTTGCGAAGACCTCGGTCAACCACGGAGAAACCTGTGGCCGGGGCACGACGTTCAAAAGTGCAATCGCGCGCTTGAGTGCGTCGCGACGGATCTCAATCGAGGACGCGTTGAGCAGCGAAGCCTCCGCGAGCAGTTCGAATGCTTCAAGCGTGAGGCGCTCCCCGTCGGGCGAATCGCCAACCTTCTTCGCGAGGTCGAGCTTGTATCGGGCGTGCACAATGAGGAGGGCGCCGTCGGCAGCCGCACGCGCCTCGGCAAGCGGGGGCAAAAATTCGTACGCCTCCGCGACAAGGCCCGCCGCAGCGAGCAGGTCGATCGTACGACGGCGCTTGGCCTCGTCGGCCTGCCCGAAGTTACGCGTGCCGGCGCGTAAGAGCTCCATCGCGGCGCTGGTGGAATACTTCTTTCCACTCTCTCCGAGCATTCGGCCGAGCGAAGCCAATTGCCACGGCTTCAAATCGCTCGGAGTTGCGTCGGCGATGGCGAGTACCTCCTCTGGAAGGAGTCCCGTCTCGCCGCGATTCATTGCTTGCAAAACGGCGGCGTAGATCGGCTCCGCCTCGAGTGGGTTGCGCGTTGCGAGGTAGTCACTGAACGTTTTCCATTCGCCCGCCATGATGTGGAGCTGCAACCAACGCGCCACCTCCATCGGTTGTGCAGTGTCGGAATTGGGGTACGGGACTTGTCCAAAGCCGAGTGTTGCGCGCGCCGAGAGCACAGCGGCTGGCGTGCGCGTGAAGTCCATGTCGCGCAGCATCATGGCGACCATTTGGCCACGACCTTCTTGCTGCGACTTCGCTGCGGAGAGACCGAAGAGCCCATCGAGATCTGCGCCGAGATCCGCGAAGTACGCGCGCATCGCGAGTTGCTCGGGCTCCTCAAGCGCGTCGAAGATGATTCGAAGTTCCGCAAGGGCTTCAGTCGTGAATGGCGGTGAGCCGCCCTGTGTCGCGACGGCTGGCGGCCCCTCAAGCAGAGTCGCAGGTGGCATCGCAGCAGCGTCGATGCGCGTTGATCCGTCTTGCGTTGCGCCTTCCACGGCATTGGCCTCGATGGTGCCTGCGGGCATGATCTGCGCGGGCGCAATCTGGCCAGTCGCGGATGCTCGCGTCGCCGGAACCATGCGCACGGCGGGAACTTGTCCGTGCGCGGCAGCAACACATGCCACCAGTGTGGCACTTGCTGCAAGAGAGGCGTTCATGATGAAGTTGCCGTCAAAGCGTCGCTGCATAAATCGATCCTGTCATCGCGTCGAATGAGGATTTGCGCTCGTCAATCGTGCGTCGTGTACTCGTGAGTTGGCGTCATGCACGTGGCCATCGGAGGACTGCGCCTGAACGCACTCACCAACCATCGCCGATATCGCCATCCATGCCTGCGCCCTTCGAAGGCTTGGTTCCCTTGCCGGGACGCTTCCCTTGGCCAGGCTTCTTGCCGAGTCCGTTGCATTGACCGTTCGGACAGTCCTTTGGCTTTGGCTTGAGGAAGAGGCCTTCGACAGAGCTCTGTTCGAGATCAAGGACGAGCTCGCCATTTTTCTCGTGATTTGCAATGGTTTCCGCGTCGGCGCCTGCCGCGCGCGCTTCCTCAGCGAGGTAGCGGAAATTCTGTCGAGCCATGCTCGAAACTTCGCGCCATTCGCTCGCGGGCTTTCCTGCCATGCGCATCAGTCGCGCGCCGTAGTAGTACGCGGTGGCGAGTTCTTCGCGCGCTTCCAGTGCGAGTGCTGCAGTGCGAGAAGTGTCTGCGCCAGACGAGAAACTCGACGAGGAATTTGACGAGGCATTCGACGAGTCATCAGAGATGGACTCCAGAAGTGCTTCGAGATCGCTGGTGCCGGCCGCGATGTCGCCGGTACGCACAACTGCACGCGCACGAGCGAGACGAATCTGTTTCGGCGCGAATCCTGGGTCATCCGCCATCAGTTCCTGTGCTTCGCCGAGGAGTGTCGCGGTGTTTTTCCATGCATCCGCGGCCTTCGCGTACGCGGCATCTTCCGCGTCGTTTGCAAGTTTGACCTTGGCGACGAGTTCGGCGTCATCTTTGCCAAATGCTTCGGCGCGTGCGGCGACAGCCGCGAGATGCGCCTCGTAGGCCACGTCTTGCAACAGCATGGCCTCGCCTTGTGCGCGATCTGCTTTCGCGACGATCTCCGCGGCAAGTGACGCGCGATACGCCGACTGCCCAGGTCCGAAGTGGTAGGCAACAACCCCGACCGGAACGAGCGCCCAGAGCGTCCAACCGAAGCGGGCGAACATGGTGCGGGATCGAGAGGCTTTGGTATTGGCGGTCGAGTTCATGAGGGAGAACCTCCGAGAGAAGTGCGAGAAAGTGCTGGGTTTTCAATGCGGCGTGCGGTTGTGTGCGACGTCGCGTGTGCTCTTGAAGTCGTCGCGGCGCGATGACCAAAGAGAAGAAGTGCGGGGCCAATCAATGCGACGAAAAACGCGCCGCTCGCGATCGTCACGAGCCCGAGTTCACGAAGCGAAACGCCATCACCAATTCGTGGCGCGACCGAGGCAAGGCGCTCCACGATGTCCGTTGGGAGTTGCCTTGTGTTTCCGTCGTGATAGATGCCGCCGAGTTTCGCGGCAAGTCCCTTGAGCATCCACGAGTCTTGCTTTGAAGAGTGCCCGGAGAGAATGGTGGGACGGATGGGATCGCCGACGCCGATCACGATCGCGTCCGCAATCGATGGAGGCATGTTGCGGGGCACCACAGGCTTCGTCAGGTCGCCATCACCGATCACAACGAGCGTGGTTGACCCGCGCGGCCAAGGCTTCGCCATTGCAAAGGCGGCGTCGAGGCCAGCCTGCATATCGGTGTCACCCGCTTTGAACGCCGTGTAGAGCGGCAGGCCATCCATGAGTCCCGCGATGAGATTCTTGTCGCTCGTGTCTTGAAGGACGGGGAGCGCCTTCGTATAGAACGCGATCAGCGAGATGCGCGTGTCCTTCATATCGAGTCGATCGAGGATTCCGCGCAAGACCTTGCCTGCCCAGACGCCTCGCATCTCTTTCTCGACGTTCGGTCCTGCGTCGGCGATGTTCATACTCGGACTGACGTCGAGCACCACCAGGACCTGTCGTGACGCGCGGGGATTCGGTGTTTCGTCCGCTTCGACCGGATCGTGAAGGAAAAGGAGCGTTGCCCCGAATGCAGCAAGCGCAAGTCCGATGATGCGTACAAAGGGCGCGAGATGCGTCCACGCTGCTGGACGGCCGTCGCCCCCGAAGGCAAGTCGTGCGATGCGCGCGATGCGTCGCGCGTGGATCCACTCTGCGATCGCTGCAAGCGCGCCAGCCGCAAGTCCCGCTCCGATCGCGAAGACGAGCACTTGCTCGAGAGAAAGTGGTGTGCTCGAACTCACCATGGCGTCCACCTCGCGCCAAGTAAGCCAAGTGCGTGGAGCGCACACAGCGCGAGTGCAATCATCGCAAGCGGGGCGAATCGATCGAGCGGCACGGTTCCCGGCGTTGTAAACGTCGCTGGCTTCATGCGATCGATGTGCGTAAAAATGGCCTTCAAACTCGACTGATCGGTCGCGGCAAAACTCTGGCCACCGGTGAGTTCGACGAGCTCGAGTACATCGCTCGGCACTTCTGACTCATCGATATGAATGTGATAGACGGTGATGCTGTCGGCCTTCAACTCCTCACCGATTTCCTGTGACACGCCATCGCCGAGGTCAAAGCTCATACCGTCGGACACAAGGATGATCATTCGATCGCCAGACGGCGCTTCGGCGACGATGTTGTCGCCGCAGAAGCGAAGTGCGGCGCCAATCGCGGTGCCGCCCATGTGACTCGGTTGATTGTCCGGGTTCGCGAACGGAAGCGCGTTGCGGATCGCTTGGAGATCTTTGGTGAGCGGAAGCCAGCGAATCTGTCGCACGCCGAAGAGCGTGAGTCCGAAGGCATCGCCTTCACGTGCCTTCGTGAAATCCTCGACGGCCTTCGATGCCAGCTGATAGTTGCGGCCACTCATGCTGCCTGAAACGTCGAGACAGATCGTGATATTGGTCAGTGATCGTTCGCGCTTTGGTTGTTGCAGCGTTTGTGGGCCGGCGAGGATGACAATGACGACTCCGAGTAAAGCGAGCGGCACGCACTCGAAGAAGCCGAGCATCATTCGGAGCGCACGATCTTCTTTACGTGCAGCAAGATTGTCGGCAGGTACGACGGCGCCAGATGGTCTTGCGAGAATCGTCCAAAAAAGAACGACGGGAATCGCGAGAAGGAGCAAGACCCACGGATACGTGAACGTCATCGGGTTCGCTCCGATGATGGGCTCGCGTCTTGTTGTAGCACGGCATCACGGCCTGCTTGTGTTGCGCGCAACGCGTCGAGCGAGGCCAGCGCGCGTTGCGCTTCGCCTGCATTCTCCGCATGCAGCCACCGCTCGACCGCTTGCAGCACTGGGCCATGGGTTGGGTCGCGTCGCAGAGACGCGGTTGCCTCCGCGAGCGCCGCCGGAGACGCGAGGGTGTTTCCCGTCGCGTTTCGCAATGTTTGTAAGAGTAAGAGTTCGAGCTGTCCGCGTTCATCGACGGTCAGTTCGCGCGTGCGAGCCTCATCGACGATCACGAAAAGTCGCTCGGACAGCGATGGTTCGCGCAGCACAGGCGATGGTGTCGGCGACGGCGTGCGTCGCGCGAAACGCACGGCAAACACGGCGATCGGAACGAGCACCCAGATCGCGCCGGCCGCGAGAAGAAGCGTGCGGTAGGAACCGCGAATTCCGAATGATGGCGCGGAGAGGCCAAAGACATCGGTGCCGTGATTTGGCGGTAGTTGGGTGAAAATCTCGACCGTCAGTGGTGTGGCGAACTTCGCCGCGCGTCCGTCGATTTGCTCGAGATGGGGTGCGAGGTCATACGCGCCGCTCACAAGTCCCATGTATTCGATGCGATAGCGCGTCGGCGTGAGTTCGGACACACGAACGAGTAACGGCGCGGTGAGATCGCTCGTCGCTTTTGCGCGCAAGGGCGCGGCGTCGTAGGAAATCTCCAGTGTGCCCGTCGTGCCGCGCGCGGCGCGCGAGAGTACGGGTACGGTCACGTTGTACGTCGCGTTCTGCGACTGCCTGGATGCAGCGGAAGCGCTCGATGGTCCGGTGAGCAGGCTTGCGCTCGCAACGAGGATGCAGCAGCGGAGGAGTGGAAGGTGTTTCATCCGCGCCCCCTCACAAGTGAACCTCGGGTGGCTAGGAATCGGCGCAAGGGCGGGATGAATTGTTCGTCGGTTGCGAGGCGCAGGTAGTCTGCCCCTGCGCGAAGGAGTTCCGCGCGGGCATCATTGGCGCGTGTAAAGATGGAACGGCCTGTCGCGGTAAACGTGTGGTCTGATTCCGCTTCACGTGCTCGAACGAATCCTGCGCGGAGCGGCGCGATTTCGCTCGGATCAACCGTGTGCACCACGAGGCAGTCGTGCTTCTGCGCGGCGTTGCGAATCGCGGGAATCGCGAGCGGATCATGTAGATCGGAGAGGATGACGAGCACGCTTGCGCGCGTCGCACGGAGCGCGATATCGGCAACGCGCTCGCCAACGTGTGTTGATTCTCGCTCCTGTGCGAGACGCAGTGGCTCGAGCGAACGCTGCAGATCGTTGCGCGAAAGGCTGGGAACGACTGGCATGTTCCGCTCGCCGCCACCGACGATTGCAACAGGGCTCATGCGTCGCTGCGCAACGAGACCGAGGGCGGAGGCAATCCACAATGCAAGCGCGTGCTTTGAGCGGGCGACCGACGTGATCGACATCGACGTAGAAGTGTCGAGCACGATGTAGATGCTCGTTCGTTTGAGCGCTTCATACTCGCGTACATAGGGCTTGTTCGTTCGCGCGGAGAGTCGCCAGTTGAGAAGTCGAACGGAGTCTCCTGGCACGTACGGCCGTGAACTTGCGTATTCGAGTCCGCTGCCAAGAAGGCGAGAATTGTCGCTGCCGAACGCGATGTCATCCGCAAGACGGCGCACAACGAGATCGAAATCGCCGCGAGCCAGTTGCTCGGGTGGAGGCAGCGCAAGATCGCCGTCGGCGCTGTCTCGCGCGTTGCTGGTGTTGGAATTGTTCGCCTTCATCGCCGTCATATCACGCCATCGTTGAAAGGAGACTTGCCAAGACGTCGGTCGATGTGCGTCCTTCGGCAAGCGCTTCATAACGAAGGCGCATGCGGTGCAGGATCACGTCTTCGGCGAGAGCGAAGATGTCTTCAGGGATCGTGTAGTCGCGGCCGTGAATGAACGCGCGCGCACGCGATGCGTGCACGAGCGCGAGTGCGGCGCGCGGGCTACAACCGAGTTCGATATCTGGGTGGCGTCGCGTGAGGTTGACGAGTTCTACGACATCGCGCACGAAGACATCGCTGACGTGCACACTCTGTACGGCGGTCATGGCGTCGGTCAGGTCGCGTACATGCATGCGTTGCGAACCGTCGATCGCGTCGAAGGCAGACATCGGAACAGCACCCTCGCCTTGCTTCTTGAGTCGAAGGCCGAGGCTTCGGCGGACGACTTCCGCTTCGTCCGCTGGTTTCGGATAGGAGAGCCGATGACGCAGCATGAAGCGATCGAGTTGTGCTTCAGGCAACTCGAAGGTTCCTGCTTGTTCAACGGGGTTTTGCGTTGCAATCACGAGGAACGGTGCTGGAAGATCGTGCGTGGTGTCGCCGATCGAAACGCGTCGCTCTTGCATGGCTTCGAGGAGCGCCGATTGCACCTTTGGGCTTGCGCGGTTGATTTCGTCGGCGAGGAGAAGGTTCGTAAAGATCGGTCCCTTGTGAATTCGGAACTCGCCAGATTTTTGATCGAGAATCTCACTGCCCACGATGTCGCTCGGCAGAAGATCGATCGTGAATTGAACGCGCGCAAACTTGAGGTCGATGGCCTTGGCGACCGACTGGACGAGCAACGTTTTTGCGATGCCGGGTACGCCTTCGAGGAGGAGATGTCCGCCGGTCAGCAGCGCGATGAGAACGCGTTCGACGACCGCATCTTGTCCAACGACCGTTCGGGCGACCTGCGTGCGCACGTGATCAATGAAGGGCGAGCGGCCCGTGATGTGGGCGGCGTGACTTTGCGTAGCGATCGTCATGGTGGGGCGTCCGTCGGGTCGAGTCGTCGTATGAATGGCGTGGTCGAATCTGTCGGCTGCATTCTTCCGTATCAGTTCTTTGTCGCGGCCGATGCTGCATCACTCGCGGGCGCGGCTTCTGCAAGCAGCATTTCGAGCAGTGGTTTGGCGCGATCGAGGCGCACGCCTGCGGCGCGAACGTTGCCTGCACGATCAATCACAATCGTCGCAGGCATGAAACTCACGCCGTACGCGGAGGCTGTGACTCCGACGGTCTTCGGTGCGGGTTTGGATCCCGGCGTTGGAGCGGCGGCTTCTGATGCGATGTCCACGGCGAATGGCATGCTCGCCTTCGCGAGTTCCGCCATTGCGGTGAGCGACTTTGGATCTGCGTGCGGATCGCCGATGGCAGCGAACACAACGCCTTGCGTGGAGAACTCATCAGCAAGCCTCGAGAATCGCTCGAATTCCTTCGAGGCGAGGTCGCCCGAAGGTTGCGTGAAGTGAAGAACAACGACGCTGTTCTTCCACGTGTCGCGCCAATTCGGCGCGGGCGCTGTGCCAATCCACGACTGTGCGCCTAACTTCGGTGCACGCTGTCCTTCGATCGCGCGCAGTGACGCTGGTCGCTTGGTTCCACCGAGATAGCTCTCCGAGGGAAGTCCGGTTGCTGACGCGCCCTCAGGCGCGCTTTCTTTGAGCAACATCTCCACAACCTTTTCGACGTTGTTCGGCATCAATCCCGCGGCGCGCACGATGCCTTCGCGATCGATGACGACGTACGTCGGCCAGAATTGCACGCGAAACGCCGCAGCACTCTTACCGCCGGAAACATCTTTCGCGACGGGGTAATTGATCTTCTTCTCTTTGACGACTTGCGCGGCCTTCTCGAAGCCTGCGTTGGTGTCGTGCACGCCGACGAACACAAGACCATCGTTCTTGTGTTTCTCCATCAGTGCGACGTTCTCAGGAATCGCTGCCATGCACGGGCCGCACCACGTCGCCCAGAAGTCAACCACGACCACTTTGCCGCGTTGTTCTGCGAGCTTGAACGAGTCGCCGATCCACGAATTCACTTCGAGCTCGGGTGCCGGCTTCCCTTCCAGTTCCTTCAATGGCGCGGGACGATTCGCGCCGTCAAAGAACCACTCGTCGGGAATGCTGGCGGGCTTCGCCGATTGCGCCAACGACGCGCGGGCGGGCGCGAGCAGAAGCGCAGGAAGAAAGACGGCGAGTAGGCAACGTCGGAACGCGATTGGACGCATGTGGGCATTAGAACCGCGCCTTTGGGCGTTCGCTGCGTACGCGGTACGCAGAATGTCAGAACTTTGCAGCGGACAAAGAGAAACCCGGCCGAGTGGCCGGGTTCGGAGAGATGCGGGCTCAAGATTGAGACCGATGCGATGCTCGTTTTTCGAAGCGTTTCGGAAGTCCGGTGACGCTCACGCTGATGCGGGTGATTCGTTCGCGCGCAAGGCGGGAGGCCCGCGGGATTGGCTCGCGTCAACCGACGCAAACACCCCACGACCCAAGCAGGGTTGCGAGGTCGCTCGCGTCTACCTGTCCATCTTGGTTGATGTCGGCCTGGCAGCCAGAGCAAGGGCCCCAAGAGCTGAGCAAGGTCGCGAGATCGGAGGCATCAACGATGCCGTTGCAGTCGAAGTCGGCCGGGCAGCACGAGGGCGAAGAGCCACCGCCACCAGCGCGACGCATGATCGATTGGTAATCGTCGTTCTTCGGCATTTCACGGCGAATAGCGCTGTTCTCGGAATGCGCCTTGGCCGTGATCAGCGCGCCCTTTTCCGCCGTCGAGGCTTTGCCAAGGCCGAGCTTGTCGGCGTTCGCAATCCCAGCAACAGCGACGGTGAGCGCAGCGAACGAAAGAGGGAGAAGTCGAGTCATGTTTGGCGCCTGATATCGAGACTTGGTCGAGGTTCCTCGCGAGCTCGTGACGTTGCCTTAGCCTTGCCTTAGCCTTGCCGCGAACTTGCGAGGAGCGAAACTCATGCCGCCATCGATCCGATGTCGGCGGTGATTTCTGGAAAGTAACCCGAGTTTCAATGACCCACAAGGGGAACGCCCCCTTTTTCCGGAACTCTCTGCACCCGCCTGTGTTCTTCCGAGGTTGGGCGGGGCCGGGTCGGCCTTGCCTCGATCGGGAGATGCATGAACCAAAAGTCGTTGGGAACCGCTTCGCGTGGGGATGGAACCGCTTCGCGTGGGGATGGAACCGCTTCGCGTGG
>CAIWCL010000167.1 GCA_903911205.1 uncultured bacterium | reverse complement strand
TGCGGGCACTTCGCCCCCACCCATTGTTGACGCTTCTCCGGCCGCAGGCGCAGCAGATACGAGTTCCATGGGCAAAACGCGCAACGAAACCAAGCGCTTCACAGGATTGCGAAGCACAGAGTTCTCCGTGCCGCCATTTGCCGCTTCAAACGCACGCAGTACATCCGCCGCAATCCAGTACTGCCACTGCAGATCGAAGAGCAACCGGTCCTGCGCATCGGCATCCTTCATGTCCTTGAAGAGGCCTGTGATTGCAGGATCGTCCTCGCTCGGAACAGTGAAAGCTGCGAGCGATCCATACATGGAAATGTTGAGAGCCACCTCGTTGCAGATACCCAAACGGGTATTGAGAAGATCCTTCGCGAGGATCTCCTTCTGCTTCTGCCGTTCGGCCTCATCCTTGATCTTGTCAAGCGATTCGACGCCGGCGCTCGCGATGAAGGCCTTCTCAACGGCAGACACGCGCTCGGCAACAAAACTGCCAGCCGGCGGGGAGCCCGCGTTGACTTCCTTCAGGAGTTCTTCGTAACGCTTGTTCAGCGCTCGAACAAATGCAGTCCGTACACGGTCTGCATCGCCGAAATTGCGCGGGTAGTTGGGGAAAATCGAACTCGCGACCAACGGCTCGTGCGTCGGCGTGCCCTTGTTTCGGGCGAGCGCCGTGTTGTAGACGCCGGCCGAGTCCGTCTTCGCGCCATCGAGGATTTTCCGAAACTCCTCAACGGTCTTCTCATTCGGAAGACCTTCGAGGCGCACAGACTCTCCTCCCGGGATCGGAAGATCAGCCGATGCGTTTAGTGCGGACGAGACCGATGTGTAGGCCTTCGCCTTGCCATCCGTTTCGTTTCGAACGCTCTCACCGAACCAGTCAGCAGCGAAGTAGCAACCAACCGGAACTGCGACAACCATTGCGCCAAACAGTGCGATCAACGAATTGGATTTTGCCCAATCAACCGCGACCTGAACTTGCTTCGGAAGTTGCTTCGCCATCACTGACCCTCCACCGGCGTCTCGGCCGGAGCCGCTGCGGCGATCTCGCCCGCGAGTTTCACTTCAAAGGTGATCTTGCCAACGTAAATGGTGCTGTCCTTCACGAACACGCCGGGGCGATTCGGAATCGGAGCGAGTTTGTCGAGATCCGCCGGTGCGGCATCCTGACCTTCGCCAGAACGCCGGTTGAACTTAGGATCCCCGCCGCCAGCCGCGGACGCGTTGTCGTTGCCACCGGGGGCAGTAAATCCGCCACCGGCCCCTGCCCCGCCGAGGACACCACCGGGACGATTCAATGTTCCACCCTGTCCAGCGGTTCGCTTTCCTGAGAGGCCACCAAAGTTGTTGCCTCCCTCAGTTCCGCCCGCGGTGAAGGATCCACCAGGGGCAGAGAAATTTCCGCCTTCAATTCCTGTCGGCGCTTCGGGCGCTCCGCTTGCGGTTGTCGAAGACGACGCTTCTGCGGCGAGTGTGCCGTCCGTACCGACCTTCATCTTGGTGTAGGTCCACTTCACGTTGTCGATGGTGTATGGAACTCCATCACGCTTTGAGTTTTCCTGCAGCCACTGACCGACGGTTCCCGCAAAGTGCTCCGCTGGGGAGTCACCAGCGTTCGCCTCGACATTGAGGGTCACCTCAATGACGCGCTTTCCGCCGTTGAACTTGTAGGTCCCCGACAAGTCGCGCAGGAACGTCTGACGACGCGCGTCATCTGCCTTTGTAAGGTCGACGCTGTCCGACAGCGAAGATGCGTTATTTCCCGCAGCAACTGCGCGCACCGCATCGTTCACGATGAAGGGCCAAACTTCGCGATCTTCAAGGAGCGCGAGCATGTTCTTCGCGCGCGCCCCGACATCGCTCGAAACGCTGGCGATGTCGCTTTGATACCGCTTCGCACGGCTGACCTGCTGCTCAGCCGCGGCCTTGGCAGACACATCACCGAGAGCAGCGTTGTCGAGGATCCCTCGAGCGAACATCAAGCCACCCGCAGCGACCGCAACCGCAGCAGCCGCTGCGAACCAACGCTGCTTCTTCTGCCAAATCTGATTGCGCATCCGGTTCAGCGGAAGCAAGTTGACATCGACCGCGGCGATACCGAGACCTTGCAACGCGAGGCCGTACGCAACTGCGAAATTGAGCGTGTACTCAGCGAAGTCCGCAGCCGCGAGACTCGGGTTTGCGGGCTCCGAGGCCTCTGCCCCCTTCTTCGACTTCGGCGTCGATGGCGTGATGCCATCGATCGTGAGCTTTCGGAAACCGTCGAGGCGTTCAACTTCGAGATTGAGTTGAAGGCCGAGGAACTTTCGGAGACCAGGGATCTTCAGCGTGGAACCAAGCCCGAGCACATTCTTCAGCCGAGCGTCTTTGTTCTGCTGCGAATAGAAGTTCAGCGACTTCTGGACGTCACCGACAAGGTCGATGAGGACCGGCCGCATCAGGCCCATGATGACCTTCGCATGCTCGCTTGTCGCGCTCTTTTGCTTCAGGTCATCAGCTTGCTTGTAACTGAACTTCTGCTCGTTGGTGATCGCTTCGGTGAAATCGTGGCCACCGAGCGGGAACGTACGCATCCAGCATCGTCGGCCGTCGGCCACAATGAGGTCGGTTGCCGACGTACCGATGTCGACAAGAACCAAAGATTCATTGCGTTCCGCAAGATCCCGGTCAAACGCCATGGCGTTGTAGAGGGCCACTGGCGAGAGCGTGACGGCCGCAGGCGCGATGCCGAGTTTGTCGCTCACCAGTGCAAGGAAATCCTCGAGTGGCTCGCGTTGGATCGCGAAAATACCAACGTCGACGTCGGGCGAATCCTCGCTTGTAAATGCATGGAAATCCCATTCGACCTCTTCGAGCGGGAATGGAATCTGTTGTTCTGCCTCGTAGCGGACAAGGCTCTCCACCTGCTTTTGGCTTTCAACCGGCGGAAGCTTCGAGAATCGAGCGAAGCCGCGATTCTGCATCCAACTAAAACTGACGACGACCGGCGAGCCCTCAAGTTTCTTTTGAGTCGCGAGTTGAGAAAGCGTCATTTCGAGAACGACGCGCGCCTTACTGATCGCGCCATCCGCGCCGTCGGCGCGTAGTTCGGGATTCGTCAACACGATGTCATGCTTCTGCACCCAGAAGTCGCGCACGCGAACGCCATCACCAGCCACTTCGAGCTGAATAGCCTTCACTTCGTACTGGCCGATCTCAATGCCCCAGGCGGTCTTCGCACTTGCCATGTCGGTCTCTCCAGTTCTGTCCCCGGCGACGGGGAGGGCGGATGATAACGACCCATGCAGCAATGGGTCGTGACGATTTCACTTGTTCTCGGACGCTGTGGCGCCGGACTGCCGTCAATTGGTTTTCGGACGTCATGAATGCGTGGACGAGCCTGTGTTGCTCATCCGCCTCTGACCGACTCGAACGCGACGCTCCGGCTCTCACACCCGAGTCGCCCCTTGCTCGCCCTCGCCGCAGAAACAAACCGCGCGGTCCACTCGGCCCGCGCGGTTCACGCACGGATGATGCATGCGGATCACAAAGTTCGCGTCTCGCAATCTTGCACAAGTTCTTGCCAATCCATGATTGGTCATGACACGCGAGAGAAGGTACGCTGCGCGACTCGAGTCGATCCACCAATGTCTAGCGATCCAACCAATACGAATTCGTCCCGTCCCGCCTCCCGCTCCTCCGGCTTCGATGCCGAGCTCGAACGAGAAATCGAGGCCGCGCTCGGCGGCATGTCGATTGAGGAAATCGAAAACCAAAGCGCAACTCCCCGCGCCTCACAGCGTGGACGACAAGTTCGCCAAGGCACGATCATTCGTGTGCACTCGGGTGATGTGTTTGTCGAGTTCGGGCCGCGATCGCAAGGCGTTTGCCCGCTCGCGCAGTTCCTCGCTGCTGGCGACCAACAACCACCGGTGGTTGGCAGCGAGCGCGGCTTCATTGTCGAGCGCTTCGATCCATTTGAGGGCTTGTCGATCCTGAGCCTCGAAGGCGCGGTTCAGAAGGCCGACTGGGGCACCCTTGAGATCGGCCAGATCGTCGAGGCGCGCTGCACCGGCATGAACAAGGGCGGCCTTGAGATGGAGATCGCGCACCACAAGGGCTTTATGCCCGCGGGTCAGGTCGACGTTCGCCACGTGGCAGATATCTCGGTCTTCATCGGCGAGAAGTTCCCTGTTCAGATCGTTGAACTCAACAAGGACAAGAACCGCCTCGTGGTGAGCCGCAAGGCCGTGGTTGCGTCCGAGCGCGCCGAACAGCGTGAAAAGCTGCTCGCAGTGCTCGAACTTGGCCAAACCCGCCAAGCGACGATTACCAGTGTGCAGAGCTACGGCGCGTTTGCTGATATCGGCGGCGTTGATGGCCTCATTCACGTCTCCGACCTGTCTCACGAGCGCGTGAAGAGCCCAGCGGACGTCGTCAAGGTTGGCGATGTGGTGACGGTGAAGGTCATCAAGTTGGATCTTGCGGCAACTCCGCCGAAGATTGGCCTCGGTCTCAAGCAACTGGTGGCTGATCCTGGCGTGACCGCAATGCAGACGCTTGAGGCGGGTGGAACTGTCACCGGCCGCGTCACCAAGATCATGCCGTTCGGCGCATTCATCGAGATCGCTCCTGGCATCGAAGGCCTCGTGCACATCTCGGAGATCAGCCACGAGCGGATCCCAAGCGTCGACAAGGCGCTTCGCGCGAACGAAGTTGTCACGTGCAAGGTCCTATCGATCGATGTGGGTAAGAAGCGAATCAGCCTCTCGATCAAGGCGCTCGTCGAGCCGCCAGAGCGTCCGGAACCTGCACAGAACGTCGCTGGAACTGGCGGCGAGCGACAGGGCACGAAGGCGGATGCAGGCTTCGGCGCCGTGTTTGGTCGCAAGCGTGGTCGCGACGACTCCCCCGTGGTTGCTCGTGCGGAAGACAACGCACTCAAGCGTCTCCGCGCAGCGTGGGGCGACGGCAAGGAACTGAAGGGTGGCTTGAGCTGATCTCCCGCGAGATCTGCTGCAATCCCGCGGCAAAACGATAAAAAGCACACAGGCGCCACCGGTCGTGGCGCCTGTGTGCTTTTGTTCGCAGAGAAATTCCGAAGCGCGATGGACGACGTTCCGTCGCGCTTTCGCACGTTAGTTCCCGACTTTGAACTGCCCCACCACTTGCTTGAGACTCGCAACCTGTGCGGCCGTCTGCTCGCTTGCGGCGGCGAGTTCTTCCGAGTTGCCCGCATTCTGCTGCGTCACCTTGTCCAGTTCGGCAACACCCGTGTTGATCTGCCCAATTCCCTGCGCTTGCTCGCGGCTCGCGTTGGCGATCTGCGCGAGGAGTTCGTTCACCTCACGCGTTCCGTCGACGATCGTTCGCAACGAGGTGTCGACCTCGTCACAAATCGAGACAGCACGTTCGGCTCGCGCGGTTGATTGCTCGATCATCGCCGCTGTTTCTCGCGCGGCTTGCGCCGAGCGGCCGGCGAGATTTCGAACTTCTTCCGCGACCACGGCGAAGCCCTTTCCTGCTTCCCCGGCCCTTGCGGCTTCGACCGCCGCGTTGAGTGCAAGCAGATTGGTCTGGAATGCGATCTCGTCGATCACCTTGAGAACCTTCGCGATGGAGTCACTCGATTGCTTGATCGCGCCCATCGCCTCACTCATCCGCACCATCTGCTCTTTGCACTGATCGGCACGCACGCGCGCGTCATCCGAGCGGTTCACGGCGGTCGTCGCGTTCTGCGCATTGCGCTCCGTCATCGCATTCATCTCCTCGAGGCTCGCGCTGATCTCCTCAAGGCTCGCAGCCTGTTGACTAGCGCCGCTTGCGACCGACTGGCTTGTCGAAGAAACCTGGGAACTTCCAGCATCGATTTCAGATGCGCCCTTGCGAATGTCGCCGAGGATTCCCTCGAGTTTCCCGACGAATTTATTGAACCACGTCGCCATCGTGCCGAGTTCATCGCGCGATGAGTCATCAAGCCGTTTGGTCAAATCGCCCTCGCCTTCTGCGATGTCGCGCACGCGATCAATCATCGCCTGCATCGGGCGTCCGAACGTGAGTTTCAAGAGAAACGCGAAACCGAAGGCGCCGACGACGAGCATCGGCCCGGTCCAAACAAGACCACTCGAGATGAAGCCCGCGACCTGCTCGTCCACTGTCGAGAGTGGGATCGCAACCTCGTAGGCGCCGTGGGTGCCTCCGACCTTCCATCCTTCCATTGGGAATCCAAGTGGATCTTTGCCGTCCTTGTCGGTATCGAACTCACCGCGCGGATCGCCATGGCAAACCATGCAGCTCGCGTCGAGTGCGATGGCGCGCATGTAGTGCAGTGTGTTCGTGCTCTCGTTCACCGCGAATGCGCCTGATTCGCCCCCCGACGAGACCTGCTTCTCAAGCCTAGTGAGCAGTTCTGCGCGGAAAGAACCCGGATCTGGTTCATTCTTCTTATTGCGCGCGTCAAAGGCCGCGACTTTAAAGTCAATGCCTTCCTTTTTCGCAGCGGCTTCCGCGGTATACCAACCCACGACGACAGGGATAGTCTGAAAGAATCGGCTCTCGGTGTAATCGTCACCCTTCGCCAGATTCGCTTCCAGTTCCTTCATAAGCTCTTCGGTCGCGATGGACTTTGAGAGAAACAGTTCGCTCGCATGGTTCTTTGCTTCATCAGCGACCGCAGTAAAGGCCGCGGCTTTTTCGACCATCGCGTGCTCCGCACTCTCGCGGAACCGACTGACGAAGACAACGTAGTTGACCGCCACCGCCGCGATCACGAGAAACGTCGTAAGCGCGATGATGCGCGATGAGAGTGAGCGATTCTTGATCCAAGCGAACATGAAGACCTCCCGAGCGTGGAACTCTCAACTTCTCGTCGGACATTTCGTCGGACATTTCGTCAGACATGTCGCCGAGCACTTTGTGCAGCACCGGCGCACCGACGCTGAGGCCTACGACGCAGGCCCGATGCGACATCGGTGTTGGATTCACTGAACTTCACAACGCCGCCGGGAACGGGGAAACGACCTACCCCGAATCACGGATCAAAGTGTCCCGGATCAGGAGATTCTTCGGGAAATCTCCTCAAATCTGGCGTGAGGCACACGCACTCCGCGCACGAGATCGAGTTCAGGATCAACGGGAACTCTTGGAGGCAATCGGAGGACGCGATACTCCGCGAGTGTGCTTGCTGTGTCGATCCGGTCAAGGCGACCGACGCGCGACTCCAGGGTTGTAAACGACGGTTCCGCCAATCCGATCGTGACGAGCACGTTGGCGATCGCTGCAATTGGCAGCATGGTCGTGACTCGGATGTGGACGACAGGATCGAGATCAAGTTCGCCGACCGCCGCCCGACCATAGACCTCTGGGGAAGGGCGACTGATGCCGTCACGATCTTGTTGAAGCACAAGCGCTTCGAGCGCGGCAAGAATCTCGAGGATCTCCTCGTAGGTTGCGCGGATCCTGCGCACGCGCACCTCGGGGCCAAGCGATTCCTCGTGCGCCTGTGCATGCGCGCGGAGCTCAGATCGCTTCGGATGTCGAGTGCCTTCAGGAAGACGCAGTTCCCGTCGGGCGTTGTCCAAGGCATCGCTGATCGACTCGCTCGTCGGGCGCTCCCGACCGTCTGCCAACCGCTCCACCGCCCGTCGGGCGATCTCCGAGCGCGTTGGGTCGCTTCCTTCGTCTCGAGATCGGCCATACCGCTTCGAAGCCATGCGGCGAGTGTACGCTGTTGGGATGGACCACCTCCGACCGGATGAATGCCGCGCGCTTGGGACGCTCATCGAAAAGGCGATGACGGTTCCCGGGCAATATCCCCTCTCGTTGAACTCGCTTCTCACGGGTATCAATCAGAAGTCGAACCGTGATCCGGTTGTCGAGATTGATGAAGATCGAACCCTGCGCGCGGTCGACGGCTTGCGGAGCAAGGGCTTCGCTCGAGATGTGAATTTCACCGGCTCTCGTGTGGAGAAGTACCGCCACACGGCCGGTGAAAAGCTTGACGCGCGGGCGCCGGAACTCGCGATTCTTGCGGAACTCTTGCTGCGCGGACCTCAAACCGTCGGGGAGCTGCGCGGACGGGCGAGCCGCATGCAACCATTTGATTCGCTTGAAGCGGTGGAGGCGGTCCTTGCCGGATTGGCAGGCCGCGAAGAGCCGCTTGTGAAGGAGTATCCCCCGCTTCCCGGCAGTCGCGCACCGCGTTGGGCGCAACTTCTTTGCCCGGACTTGCATCCACTCGCGGCGGGCGTCTGGCCATCCGCCGACACGCACACACCCATCCATTCGTCCGTGGAATCAGCGCCTGACCACTGCGATGAGCGAATCGCTGCACTTGAATCGCGCGTCGCTGAACTCGAACGAGCCATCCACGAACTCCGTGCGTCGCTCGGAGTTTCCTGAGTTCCGCGTGTCCGTCGTGCTCTTGTTGCGTGGTCTTGTTGCGTGCCGGCTTCGTTCTCTCGGTTTCAGCGAATACCAAAGCCCGAAATCGTCGACGGGTGCTCGCCATCGATCCGCGCGCGCATCAAGAGATATCCGCGTGCCGCGAGGTCGCAGGCAAGCGAGAAGAGATACGCACCACTGAGATAACCGAAGAGACGCAACCACAAACTCGCCGTACCCGCGACGAGACGATCCGCGCCAAAAAGCGCGGAAATCTGGCTCTCTTCTCCTGAGGCGAGTGCACGCCCAGTCTCGCCGCCGAGCGTATCGAGCAACGCGGCAACCGTCGTCGACGCAAACCCAAGAGTGCCGTTGACGACGAGTGCGCCGATGATGAGCACCGTCACGGAAACCGCGAGCACAAGCAGCCAGACGAGCGGCCGGGCGATCACGAGCGCCGCGGCCCGCGTGATCGCGTCACCTGCATCGCAATCCTCAACCGCGACGGCGGCAGGCATCAGCGGAAAGCTCACGATCGAAATCAGTGCAAGCAGCGCCGCAAGCAGCGAGATCGCAAGCGGGACGACAAAGAGGATCGCCGAAATCAAATTCAAAACCGGGACGCGCAACAGCAGCGCGAAGATCAAGACAACGAGTGAGAGGCCAGCGAGTACGAGCGTTGGCAGAAGTGGAAGCGCGAGGAGATTGAGCGCGCGGTCGCGGGCGAACCACGCGGCTTCTCGTGCACCGAGGCGACCGCCTCGTCCGGCATGAACCGCGGCCATGCGACAAAGCGCTCCGCCGATGAATGAGAGGCCGGCGAGAAGCACGAAGAGCCCAAGCGGAAAGACCCAGGGACTCGCGCGGACGGCTGCGGCAGGAACTGTGAAGATCGCGCCGAGAACTCCCGCGAGGAACATTTCCGGATCAAGTCGCACGAGCCCGTTCAGCACTTGCTTGGCTGCATTCCGCTCGCCTTGGATGAAGACACTTGCAACTCCGCGCGGTTCGGCGGCATCGATCACTTCGATGGCGGCAGCCGCGCGACGACGGAGATCACGTTCTTCGGCTTGCGAGATTCCCTCGTTGCTCGCAGCGCGCTCCTCGATGCGCACGCGCGTCGCATCGCGAACAGCCCCGCGTAATTCAGCCAAAGAGAGTCGTGGTGCGAGACTCGCCCCATCGCTTTCAGGATCGTCGCTGTCGTCCGCGCCCTCGCGCTCAAGTCGCGAGATTTCAAGCGTCGCGATGCGCGCCGCCTCGTTGCGCGCGCGTTGGTAGAGCAATTCCTCTTGGCTCGGCGACACGGGACTTCCTGCGAATCCACGTTCGCCGAACGAAACGCCGCCGGCGAGATCTACGATCGGCGTGAGTGCGGCGATGAAGAGCGCGGCGAGCAGCGCGAGCGGCATGCGTGCCGGCTGCATCGCGCTGGTCACTGCGCCGAAAAGCGACAGGATGCGTGCGAGCCCGGTCACCGGACGGCCGTCGTTTGACGTGGTCGGATCCATGGGTGCGGATACTACGGAATAACTCCGCCGAGAGTCGCGCGGAGTGGACGACGGCTTCTTGAAGAGTTTGCGGGAGTACGCTCGCGCGGAATCGTTGCTGCAATCAAGACTGCGTTGCGATGCGAAGTTCGCGCGCGGAATCCGCGAGAATCCAACGTGAGAGCGGTTCGCTCCGCGCGTGGGTCGCGAGGACGTTGTGAAGGAGCGTCTCCGCGTAAAGCGCCGCCTCGCCTGAGCCATCGTCAGCCAAAAGGAAGACATGCAGCGCCCACGGCCGATGTGTGGAGTTGTCCGGTTGCGTATGTTCAAGATGCCAACGCACGGCGTCGGCGAGTCGGAGCGCAAGCGGCTGGGCATCGACTCCGCGCGCGGTTTGTTCCCGAACGAGTCGGTGCAGCGCATGCACGGCGGAGAGTTCGCATTCGGCCCACACTTCGATCGCGAGAAACTGGTCAGGGGCGAGCAAGGAGCCGGGTTCGCGACGAATCGCCGCCCAAGGATCGAGCGATTCGCCCGCGCAGGCCCGCCAAAGTTGCTGCTCGCTGCGGCCCCCGGAGAGAAGCGTGCGGTCGGGCGGCAAGGGCGCGATGGCCGTCGAAGAAGCGGCTCGTTCGTCGGCCGCGGCGGCCGAAGTGCGCTCCGCCGCGTGATGCTCGAGAAGTTGAATCCACTGGTCGCGACGCATGTTGTCCGTATTTCGATTGATGATGCGAGTGCCGAGACGCGCGAACGCACCGCGCGAACAAAGCGGGTTTGGGTGTCTTGCGCGCGGCCCGCCCTGCTGAAGTCGGCATCATGGCAGTTTCGAGTGCGGTTGGTGGTCCGATGCGCGACGCGCCTCCAATCGACCGCGCCGCCGCGCTCGGGAGGGTCACGACGGTTCGCATATCCCATCGGGGGCGCGTTGGGGAAGCACCCGCGAAATCACACTTCCTGTTTGGAGGACGGGGGTCCGGTGCTATGCTCGGCGCATGCTGATCCGCAGCCGCGACGTCTCGAGGCTCCATCGGCGACAGTGCGTCGCCTGTGGCTATGCCGGGCGATTTGTGGACCGGCCTGGGCAAACGCACTGCCCTCGATGCACCTGCGACTTTTCCGCCCGTCCGCCTCGCAGTTACGCCGAAATGGAAGGGCTTGAGGATGTCGATCTCGCGACGACCCGCCGCCAAAGAGCGGCGTATCTCGAGCCGGAGCAGCGCGATTGGCGAATGATTTCGCGGTGGGCGGTTTTCCTTTGCGGCGTTGCAGTCGTCGCGTTCTCGGTGCTTGTGCTTGGTTTCGCAGCGTTCGTCGTGCGATAATGGGCCTCCGCTGACCATCTCGGGCTTTCACACGCTTCCACGGGCATGCCGAACTTCCACGGGTATGCCGCACTTCCATGGGTATGCCGCACTTCCATGGGTTTGACGCGCGCTCCCACGCGATGCCCCAAGCCTTGCCGGATTCGCACGATCCTGGTGTCGTTCTTCGAACGTGTGGCCGCTGTTGACGCGCCATTGGCGGCAATCGCGGCGCGAGATCCGTACACTCGCGGCTCTATGTCGAACTCCTCTGCCGCGACTTCGAACACCGCTCGCTCTCTTCCGTCCGCCGCCGAACTCATCGCCGAGGTCGATCGCGGCTTCGCGCAGTCGACGACTCGACTTTCAGACTTCCTCCGTATTCCGAGTGTGAGCACGGATCCGGCGTTCGATGGGGAGACGCGACGCTGCGCGGACTGGCTTGTTGCCGAATTGCGCGCACTTGGCTTTACAGCGGAAGCTGCAAAGACGATCGGCCATCCGATGGTCGTGGCGCACCATCCAGGCGTCGGAGCGGAGGCCACCACACGCCCACGCATCCTCTACTACGGCCACTACGACGTACAGCCCGCAGACCCTCTGGAACTTTGGACGAGTCCGCCGTTTGAACCAGTGATCGTCGAGGGACCGCGCGGAAAGCGCATCGTCGCTCGCGGTGCGGTCGACGACAAGGGACAAGTCATGGGCATCGTCGAAGCCCTCCGAGCGTGGCATGCGCTCGGGGGTGGGCCGCCGTGCCCGGTCACCCTGATGATCGAGGGCGAGGAAGAGTCCGGGAGTAAGAGCCTGGAGCCGTTCATGCACGATGCGAAAGCAAGGCTCACCGCCGATGTCTGCGTCGTTTCGGACACGGGTATGTGGGACATCACGACACCCGCGATCACCACTCGCCTGCGCGGCCTTGTGTACATGGAAGTCACGATTCACGGCCCAACGCGTGATCTTCACAGCGGCATGTACGGCGGTGCGGTGCCGAACCCCGCGAACGTCCTCGCGCGGATTGTGTCCGAACTCCACGACGCCGATCGCCGCGTCACCATCCCGGGGTTCTACGACGGCGTGGGCGAACTGCCAGCCGCGACCAAACACCAGTGGGAGTCGCTTGGTTTCAGCGATGCGGAGTTCCTCGGCGATATCGGGCTTTCGCAAGGCATTGGCGAGACTGGCCGCTCAACGCTTGAGCGCACATGGTCGCGCCCGACGTGTGATGTCAACGGCATTTTCGGCGGCTACACCGGCAAGGGTGCGAAGACCGTCATCGCGGCGCACGCGACG
>CAIWCL010000166.1 GCA_903911205.1 uncultured bacterium | reverse complement strand
GATCAGGCGACACGAAACTCCACGCAACGCCGCTTCGGCCCGCGCGCGCCGTACGGCCGATGCGGTGGATGTAGACCTCAGGGTCCTCCGGCATGTCGTAATTCACGACGTGCGTGATGTCGTCGACATCGAGTCCGCGTGCGGCGAGATCGCTCGCAACGAGCACGGAGAGATCGCCCTCGCGCAACTTGTCCATGACCTTGTCGCGCTTCTTCTGATACATGTCGCCGTGCATGGCGTGCGCGTCGATCTTGTTGCGGCCGAGGAACTCGGTCACATCATCGACTGCACGCTTCGTGCGGCAGAAAACCACGGTCAAATGCGGGGTTTCCTTCTTCAGGAGGTGAAGGAGCAGTCGCTTCTTATCCCAGCGTTCGACGGTGAAGTAACTCTGCTTCACTTGCGCGACGGTGAGGCTCTTCTCGAAGGTCACGATCTTTTCGGGATCCTTCATGTAGCTGCGCGCGAGCTTCTCGATTTCGGGCGAAATCGTGGCGGAGACGAACATTGTCTGCGGGGTCTTGCGGAGCTTTCCGAGGATCTTGCGAATGTCGTCGCGGAAGCCGATGTCGAGCATCCGGTCGACTTCGTCGAGGATGGCGAAGCGGAAATGCTCAAACGGCAGGATGCCGCGCTCGGCGAGATCCATGACGCGCCCTGGAGTGCCCACGATGATCGGCGGGCCCTTCTTGAGTTGCGGAACTTGCTTATCGATTGGCTGCCCGCCGTAGACCGCGACGGTTTGCACCTTGGCAAACGCCCCGAGTTCCTGCAGTTCCTTCGCCACTTGAATGGCAAGCTCACGGGTCGGAACGAGGACGAGTGCACCGAACGCAGCCTCCGTGTCGAGCATCTGAAGGAGCGGCAGACCAAAGGCCGCGGTTTTGCCGGTGCCGGTCTTCGCTTGGCCCAGGACATCCTTGCCCGTGAGCGCGACTGGGATGAGCGCCGCCTGGATTTTGGTCGGGTGCTTGAACCCCCGTTGGGTCAGGCCTTCGAGGACCGCGGGCTTGAGGCCGAGGTCGGCGAAGGTCTTTGTGATGTCGAACGTGTCGGGGGAAGCTTGGTCCATCGTGGAGTCCGTTGCCCGGTGTTTCAGAGTCACGACGAATGTGACGAATCCGGGTCTTTCTGCGCGGCGCATCGGGCGTCGGCCTGATTGTTTCGTAGGGGGTGATGGTAGGGCCTTTCAGAAGTCGATACAAATGCACATACCGGACACTGCAGCCAGGAAGGCTGTGTGCGTCGGTCGTGCGACTCGCGAGAGCGGACGGCAACGATCGGTAACGAATCGCGGCAGAGCGCGGTAATCGCGAGGCATGACGCCATGCAGGACACGAGCGCCATTGACATCGACCTCTCGGCCATCGACCACAACATGGCCGCGGTGCGTCGTGCGGTTGGTGAGTCGTGTGCGCTTTGTCCGATCGTGAAAGCAGACGCGTACGGATTGGGTGTTGGACGCGTGGCGCGACGACTCGTCGCAGCCGGTGCCGAAATGCTCGCGGTCTACTCGCTTCGTCAAGCAATCGAAACTTCGGCGGCGATGAACGCGGCGGTGCCGGTTCTCGTACTGATGCCGGTGCACGAGTTCGATCGCGACGACGAACTTCTTCGACTACTGCTGAGTGGTCAACTTCACGTCACTATTCACGACGAAGCGAATCTGCATGCGTTGGAACTTTCCGCACGCACACTCGGCGCGCGGATTCCTGTGCATCTTGAAATCGATGTCGGCATGAGTCGAGGCGGCGTGCGGGCGGAAGACGCAGGGCGCATTCTCCGCGCGGTCCACGTGAGTCCATCGCTCGAACTCCGCGGAATTTACGCGCATTTCACGCATTCTCGTTTCGACGAATCGCGCACGCGTACACAGCACGACACCTATCAGCGCGTGATGCACGAACATCGTCGATACATTCCTGAGGGAGTGCTCGAGCATGTTGCGAGCACCTACGCCATGGCGCGCTCTTCGGACTATCACCGCTCGATGGTGCGATTTGGACTCGCGTGGCTCGGCTACGGCATCGATGAACTCGAGGCGGACGCGCCTGTGCTTCGTCGGCAAGATCTTCGCAGCGTCGTGCGTTGGACGAGCTCGATCGTGCAGGCGAAGTCGATTCCGGCTGGCGCGAGTGTTGGATATGGCGGCCGCTGGACCGCGGAGCGTGACTCGACAATCGCGCTCGTTCCGGTGGGTTATGCCGATGGTTGGCCCGCGCCGCGACATGCGGGAGCTGGGACGCAGTTCGTTGGCATCGTTGCGCCCGATGGGCATTTCGTGCATGTGCCCGTCGTTGGCGCGGTGAACATGGATCAGATCACGGTGGATGTCACCGGGCTTCACGCGGGTGATGCACATGACTGGATCGGCCGAGAAGTTGAACTTGTGTCGCGCGACCTTTATGCGCCAAATCACCTCCCGCGGCTGGCAGCGCAGTCGGGCGTCATCGTGCATGAATTCCTGACGCGCCTCAATCCGCGCGTTCCTCGCACGGTGAGCCTCGGCGCGACGGCGGTCGAAGTACTGGCAGCGGCCCGCGCGTCGGTCGAGGTTGGCGGGGCGTCCTTTCGGTTGAATTCTGCGGCGGGCTGACGGCGCTGGTGACTCGACTTTGGCGCGGACGTCAGCCTTAACCTCGACCTCAGCCTCAACCTCAGCCTCGACCTCAGCCTCGACCTCAGCCTCAACCTCAGCCTCGACCTCGCCCTCGAAGTCCGTCCTCGCCGATCCTCCGCGGAGACATCCGCCTCGAACGGTGATCTCGATGGGGAGAGGTTCTCAGGTCGTCCGGTGATTGGTTTCCGGTAGAGTTCGCGTGAGCGTCAGGATCACCAAGACCGTCCGGAAAGCCGCAGAAGTTTCCTCCGCGATCTCCGACTTTTTTAGGGAGCCCCAAAGATTCGGTGCGTATGGAGAATCTGCCCGGCAACGTCCGCGAGGTTCGTTGGGTCGTTGGGTCGTTGGTTCGTTGGGTCGATGAGGGCTGAGCCATATGCCGCGAAAGGCGAGTTACACCCTCCCAACCATGGAAGCGCTTCCCGCGCGCATGGTGGCTTCGTCGCGCGAAACCATCGAACAGCAGATGCGCGCCGCAGAGGCGATCATCCCATCGATCGATCCGTCGGTGTCCTACGCATTGGGCGTCACGCTCGAACGGATTGTGGGCACATCGCTCTCGTCGGACGGTGCACCCGTCGCCGGTTCGATCTTGCGCGCGGATCTCGTGACGCTCGTCCTTGATCTCTCCGAACAGTTGACGCTCGATGGTTCGGAGCGCCATGGCGGTGCGGCGACTCCGGAAGAACTTGCACGCGAGATTGGTGTCGCATCGAAGACGTTGCAGCGTTGGCGCCGCAATGGCCTCTGTGCGCATTGGATTGTCGAGCAGGGAAAGCCGCGCGTCGCGATTTACCGCGCGTCACTGGAGGCGTTCCGGGTCTCGCATCCCACCGAGTTTGCGCGCGCCTGCGCGTTCCGCCGATTCGATGAGGGTGAGCGCTCACGCATGATCGAAGAGGGGCGCGCGCTGATCGCAAGCGGTCGCACGCTGAACCTTGCGGCCAAGGAACTCGCCTCGCGCTATGGTCGCTCGCATGAGGGGGTGCGCTTACTCTTCCTGCGCGTTCTTGGCGTGGGTCGCACACCAAAGCGGAATGTTGGTGAACGCGCCGGTCGAATCGCGGAGCGCGCTTGGCGACTGGGCGTCGATCCCGCGAAAATCGCACGACGACTTGGAAAGAGCGAATCGCTTGTGCGGACGTTGGTCGATCGTCGACGCGCCGAACTTCTTCGCAGTGTGCAGCCGTCCTGGGTCGAATTGCCCACATTCGACCTTCCAGGTGCGGATGAGACGATTCCGGCGGCACCCGCCGTCCGCAAGTTGACCGTGCTCGGACTCGTCGACGGCGATGTGATCGCGTCGATCGCGTCGGCGCGGCGCATCCAGTCGGGATTTCCGAAGGATGCGCGTGCGTCGATCGAACGTGACGAAGCGCGCGCCGCGGCGATGCACTTCCTTTTGCGCCGCGCATCGCGTGCGATTGACGCGTTGCCGAAGTGGCCAGAACGTGCGCGAATTGATCAAATTGAGACCGATCTGCGTACGGCACTTCGCTTGCGCGCGATGCTTGTCGAGCGTGGATTGGTCATCGCGCTCGGACGTGCGGATCAATACTGCCATGGTGGACCGGAGCGGTTACCGACCGACGAACTGCGTTCGCTCGCCCGCGCAATCGCGCAAGCGGTGCGGGATGTCGTGCACGTGTTCGATCCTTCACGACAGCGCTTTGACCGAGCGATTGCCCTTGCGGCGGACTTCGCGCTGGCGAAGTTGGTGAACGCGCGCCGGCATGCGCGGGCAGCTGCGCGCCATCTGACAGCCATTGATGTTCGGTTGCTAGGTGAAGTCGCGCAGTGGCAGGGGATCGTCGATCCCTTTGCGCATCACGCGGCGGATGTCGCAGCGGAGTCTGCGGCGAAAGGTCCACGTGCGCCACAGGCGAAATTGCTCGCACGCCGATACGGTTGGTGCGGCTACGCGCCGGCAACAGTGGAACGATTGGCGCAGGAAGATCGCACCACGGTCGCGTTGATGTCGAAGCGGCTTCGTGACGCGGAAAACGCGTTTCGTTTTTGAGCGCTCGCGTGTTTGAGCGCTCGCAACCTGCTTCGCAACTTGCTCGCTTTGGCGTGCATGACGCCAGAGGTTGCCGCCGCAGCGGCGACCGCGACAGCACGTTGTTTGAGCGCTCGAAACCTGCTTCGCAACTTGCTCGCTTTTGCCAGCCTCGCGGCGAGTGAATCGCCGCGGGCTGAGGTGGAGTCGTGATTTGAGCGCTCGCGACTCGCTTCGCTTTCGCTCGCTTTGGCGTGCATGACGCCAAAGGTCGCCGCCGCAGCGGCGACCGCGACAACAAGCCCGCTCACTCACTCAGATTGAGCGCTTTGAGAACCTCGGGCGTGATGTCCATCGCCGCGGGATACTTCAAGAACGTTCGCGCCTGAATCTGCGCAAGTGCTTCGCCAGCACGGGTCGCTTTGAATGGCTCATTGGTCGGGAAGAAGCGGAAGACGAGATCGATCGACTCCTTCTCCGAGACTGCTTCGACTGCCGCGACCAGTTCGCGATAGGCCTGCTCGAACTGCTCCGACGCAATCTTCTCATCACGCATGCGGACACCATCGAGCCACTTGTCGTACTCCTGACGCAGCATGGCCATCTCACGCTGTGCTTCCGGCGGAACCGCGCCGCCCGATGCCTCGACGCCTTGATATTTCGCACGAAGATCTTCGGCACGTTTGTTGAAATCAGCCTCTTCCGACTTGGCCGTCTCTTGCGCTTCGCGACGTCGCTCCGCGTAACTCGCACCCTCGAAGATCTTCTTCATCACGCGATCGATATCGACGGATGCCACGCTCCACACACGGCTCGTCGAACGATCGCCCCATGCGATACGACCGTCTTTCACTGCAACGCGCACCGGATCCTTGCCGGGCTCCGTCGCGAAAATGACGCCGTCGGTCGGACCAAGATCACTCGATGGCGTCCACGCTGCGTAGGCGACGGATCCAGGCCGCTCGCCAAACGCGACAGAGAGTGCGACAAGGAACGCAGCTGCAGAGAGTGCGACGGAGAGTGCCAAAGCAAACGTGTGCAAACGCTTCATGCCTCGAGTGTACTCACTCACGCTTCGCATCTCGTCGTTCGACCTCGCGCACAAACCACGCTGCCACACGCCGCTTCACCTCGGCAACGGACGGCGCCCTCCCACCCAGTTCGGCCTGCATGCTCGTCACCGGCCGAGTCAGTCCACAAGGAACAATGAGCCCAAAGTGCGACAGATCAGGAGCGACGTTCAGCGCGAAGCCGTGCAGCGATACAAACCGTGAGAGACGAACACCAATCGCCGCAATCTTGCGCTCTGGCGCGCCATCGTGGCCCACCCAAACGCCGGTCGCGGACGTGTCGCGCAGACCGAGAAGCCCATCTTCTGCGAGAACGTCGATGATGCACTGTTCGAGAAATCGCACGTAGGGATGGACCCGCAACCCGAGCCTCTCGATGTCGAGAATCGGATACGCAACAAGTTGCCCAGGGCCGTGATAAGTGACGTCGCCGCCGCGATCGGTTTCGACACGCTCAATCCCGTGCGAGGCGAGAAGTGCATCGCTCGCGAGGACATGACTTGCAGCTTCCGGTCGACGGGTCACCGTCACGACCGCCGGCGCGTGCTCGAGGAGAAACACGGGCATCGGTGCGATCGCATCAGATGGTTCGAGATCACCACCCGCTTCGACAACACGCGCTTCAACAACCCGCGCATGCGCCTCGCGTTGCAACGACAGCGCATCGGTGTAGCCGATGCGGCCGAGGTCGAAGACTTCGACAGAAGCGTTGCCAGCGAGTTTCTCCATCGCGCGCGAGAGCGTACGTTCCGAGGCCGTTTCCGTACAATCGGCGCGTGCCCAAGATTCACCCAACCGCGATCCTCGACGGCGACATCCAGTTGGCAGACGACGTCGAGATCGGCCCCTACTGCGTCCTGCGCGGCGCGATCACGCTCGGCGCAGGCTGCGTGTTGATTCAGAACGTGCACCTGCACGGCCCACTCACCGCGGGCAGCGGAAACGCGTTTTACCCCGGTGTTGCACTCGGCTTCGCGCCGCAAGATCGAGGATTCCACCACGAAAAGGCGGGCTCTGGCACCGTCATCGGTGATGGCAATACGTTTCGCGAGCATGTGACGATACACCGCGCGACGCGCGATGATCGCCCAACGCGCGTCGGAAGTCGGAACTTTTTCATGACCTGCTCGCACGCGGCGCACGATGTCCAGATTGGGAACGATTGCACGTTCGCCAACAACACACTGTTCGCCGGACACGTCGAAGTCGGCGATCGAGTAGTGTCGGGTGGCGGCGCGGCGATTCAGCAATTCACGCGCGTCGGCCGCTGCGCAATGCTCGGCGGACTCGTCGGCATGACGAAGGACATCTGCCCGTTCTTTACCGCGACGAGCTTCAATTACATCGGCAGCTACAACCGAGTCGGCATGCGCCGCGCAGGATTTCAACCGTCGGATCTCGACATGGTGAAAGCGATCTACGGCGCCCTTGTTCGCAGCCGCGACGTCTATGCGCGCCGTCTTGACGCGGTGCGCGCGTTCGCGGGACATCCCATCGCGGATGAAATCCTTGCGTTCATCGACGCGTCGAAAAAGGGTGTCGCGACGCGACATGGTCGTATCACAAGCGCTCGTGATACGGGCGTTCTTGGCGCTGATGCTGCTGAGTGAGTCGCACGATGACCCACGCCGCACTCGGACCACTGTTTTCCTCAATCCGCCGCGTGCGCAGCCGCGACGCGCTGCTTGAGTTTGTCGTACTCGGTTCGGGCTCGTCGGGGAATGCCTCACTTCTTCGCGTGACCACACCGGAAAGCCGTCGCCAGATCTTGATCGACGCAGGACTTTCACCTCGCATGGTGCGAGGACAACTTTCTGTCCTCGGATTCGACCTCGCGGAAACGCACGAAATTCTCTTCACCCATTTCGACAACGACCACGCGCAATCGGGTTGGGCCCGTGTTGCCATGGAGACGGGCCTTCGATTGCGATGCTCTCGTCGACACGTCCGCGATGCGCTCGCGCGCGGCTATCCCGACGTCAACATCGATACATTCGATGCGCGTAGTTCGGGTTTTTCGCTCGGGCCGGTCGATGTGCATCCTTGCGAAAATCCGCACGATGACGGCGGAACCGTGGCGTTTCGCTTTGAAACCGCCGCAGGAACGCTCGGATTCGCGACCGACATTGGGCGCGTTTCTGAACAACTCATCGACACCATGCGCGGGGTTGAAATCCTTGCGATCGAGTCCAACTACGACCCACAATTACAAGAAGCTTCGAGCCGTCCTCGCATCTTGAAGGATCGCATCATGGGCGGCAAGGGTCACCTCTCGAATCACGAGTGTGTCGCCGCCGTGCGCGCGATCGCGTGGCCCGATGAACCCGCACACGTGGTGCTGCTCCACCTGTCGCGCGAGTGCAACGCGCCCGAGCTTGTGCGCCGTGCGTGGGAAACCGAACTTCCCTCGCTCGCGACACGACTGACACTGTCGGAGGCACGGACACCCATCACCCCGATTCGACTGCGCGGTGGAGAACTTGTGCCAATTTCCTCGTGTGAAATGCCACTTTTTCGCAGTGGCCACGCTGTTTGAACCGTTGCATGAGCTTGAGGCATGACCACTCCGCTTGAACCCATCGCGTGGATCGCGCTCGTCGCGCGGTGGACGGAACTCGCCCGCGCAAGTCGCGCGATTCCCGCTGCGGACACGCGCCTTCGTGACTCGATTGCACATTTGATTGCGATCGAAGCGACGACCGCGGCGCTCGGCGAACTCGCGCAGGTACCCGAGAGAGAGCGACCCCATGCTCGGACGATCGCAGAGATCTCAATCCGCCGCGCCGCAACCGAACTCGATCAACTTTGGCGTGGCGAGGAGTGGCCGAGCGAGTTCCTCGACGCGTGCGAAGCGGCAGAGCGCGCACTTCGCCTTTCGATCTACGCAGGGCTTGAAACCTTGATCGTTGGCGGAGCCAGTCCCATCGAGGTTCCAACCTTCGATTTGCACCTCGATGGCGGCGCGGCCCTGGAAACGCCAGTCGCAGACGCTGGCGCGCACGCGACACCTCACGCAAGGCGAGGCACCCTTGCCGTCATGCCGCCGGGGACCATCGCGATGCCCGGGGAGCCGATCTGTTGGTGGTGTGGACGCGAGGCGCCCGTCGTCGTGATGGACGAAGCTGAAGTTGTCCGCGCGGGGTGCATGGCGCAAACGCCGCGACCACTCGGATCCGAAGGTGATTCCGCATCCGCGGCCCCAACGCTCCTTCATCGACGCAACCTCCCTCCACTGCAGGTCTACCGTGAACTCGACGAACGGGGCCGCTTCACGAAGGACACCATCGCGCCGATCACCGATGACCTCCTTCCCGGACTGCCGCTGTTGGTTCCCATCCTCCTCGACGGCGCCACAATCGGACGATTTCTTCACACCCGAAACGATTGGCTCACCATGCAGCGCGCGGCGCTTGCCGGTCGAGCCCAAATCCCCGTCGAAGGCCCCCTCGCGACGGCCTGAGTGCACGACGAAATGTGGGTTCTGTGAGTTGCGTGTCTTCGGGTCATTTTCGCGCTCCAAACGCCCCCCGCCTCCGCTACTCTCCGCCGCTCGATGTCTGACGCGCTGACCCATGAGTGTGGCCTCGCCTACGTCCGCCTGCGCAAACCGCTGTCGTGGTTTCAATCGGAATTTGGCGACCCGCTTTGGGGCCTGCGCAAGCTCTATCTCCTGATGGAGAAGCAACACAATCGCGGGCAGGACGGCGCAGGCCTCGCGTGCGTCAAGTTCGATATGCCGCCGGGCGACCCGTTTCTCGAGCGTGAACGCACCGCGAAGCGCAACCCGATCGAACGCCTTTTTGATGAGGCGCTCTCGCCTGCGCGCGAGATGAGCGAACAAGAACTGCTTTCGCTGGATGAGACGAAACTGAAGAAACGCTTCCCGCTTTTGGGCGAGGTCATGCTGGGGCACCTTCGGTACGGCACGCATAGCGGTCGTACGAGTTCGATGTGCCACCCGTACGTGCGCCGGACCAATTCCGAGTCGCGCTCGATCGCGATGGCGGGCAACTTCAACCTGACAAACTCACCAGAACTCTTCGCAAAACTCGTCGAGTATGGACTCCACCCTGTCGGTGATAGCGATACCGGTGTCGTGCTTGAGAAAGTCGGGTATTTCGTCGATCGCGAGCATGCGCACCTTGAGGCAACGATTGGGCCCGGTTCGTTTACCAATCTTGATGGCGCCGAACTCGCGCGCGAGGTTTCGCGGCAACTCGATCTCGCACGTGTTTTGCGGCGCGCCACACAGTATTTCGACGGCGGCTATGTCTTCGGCGGACTGCTCGGAAACGGCGACAGCTTCGTCTGCCGCGATCCTGCCGGGATTCGCCCGGGGTTCTTTCTTGTCCGCGAAGACTGCATCGTCGTTGCGAGTGAGCGCGCGGCGATTTCGACCGTCTTCGACACGGATCCGCGTGAAATCGAGCCGATCCCGCCTGGGCATGCGTTGATCGCGAAACGTGACGGAACCTTTGCGCTCGAACGCTTCGCGGAGCCGCTGCCTTTGCGGCAATGCACGTTCGAACGCATTTACTTCTCACGCGGCAACGATCCATCGATCTACCGCGAACGCAAGCAACTCGGGCGAAATCTCGCGCCCCGCGTGATGTCGCTCTTGAAGGGCGATCTCGAACGCGCGGTTTTCGGCTTCATTCCGAACACCTCGGAAACGTCGTATCTCGGTCTCCTCGAAGAACTCGGCGAGACGCGACAGCGCGTCGCCGCAGAACGCATTTGGCGCATGGTGGAGTCTGGCACCGCGACGCGCGAGTCGATCCACGCCGCGCTGACGGGCCGAGTACGCGGCGAGAAAATCGCGCACAAAGACCAGCGACTCCGCACGTTCATCACGCACGATGCCGCGCGCAAGGACCTCGTCAATCACATCTACGACATCACACGCGGCACGGTGTTCCCCGACGACACGCTCGTCGTGGTCGATGACTCCATCGTCCGCGGGACCACCTTGCGCGAGTCGATCATCACGATGCTCGCGCGGCTCAATCCCAAGGCGATGGTGGTCGCAAGCGCAAGCCCGCCGATCATGTATCCCGATTGCTACGGAATCGACATGAGCCAACTCGGCCGCTTTATCGCGTTCGAGGCCGCTGTGTCGCTCGCGCGAGAGCATGGAGCCGAAGCCGTGCTCAGCGAGATTGAAGCGAAGTGCGAAGAACAGGCTGGGCGTTCGCCGGAATTGATGAAGAACCATGTGGCGCTGCTCTACAGCCTCTTCACCCACGAGCAAATAGAGCGGAAGGTTGCCGACCTCATCCGATCGAAGTCGCTCACCTGGCGTGGCGAGATCAGCGTTCTCTACCAGACCGTCGAAGGCCTCCGTTCCGCGATGCCTGAACACACGGGCGACTGGTACTTCACCGGGAACTACCCAACCCCAGGCGGTTATCGGGTCCTGAACACGGCATATCTCAACTGGCGGCGCGGTCGCGATGGCGCTCGGGCCTACTGAGTTGATGAAATTGCCGAGCCCGAGCATCTCTCGCAGCAGCTCTCCGCACTTCGCCACGCGTGTTGCCAGACGCACGCCCAACGTCCGTCGGCATCGGCGAGTCACTCCAACGCGCCATCTCCACCCTGCGATCCCTTGACGGAGACGGGCGTTTCCGCTCTACTCTCCCCTTCCCCCAAAGAGTCGCCCTGCGGCCTCGGGGAAGTACGCAGCGTCTCAGTTTCGCTTCGCTGCTTGCTCTCGGCTCTGTACGTACGAACGAAATCGAACGAAACTTTTCAACGGAAGCTCTCAAATATGTCGCGCTATCTCGGTCCGAAGGTGAAGCTCTCGCGCAAGGTCGGCGTCCCAATCGCGGACACCCCGAAGCACACCACCAAGCGTCAGCTCGTCGTTCCTGGCGTGCACGGCGCGCGCGGCCGTCGTCAAAAGGCGTACGGCATCCGCAAGGACGAGAAGCAGAAGGTTCGCTTCCACTACAACGTGCTCGAGCGGCAATTCCGTCGCTACCTCGTTGAAGCAGGCCGTCGTCAGGGCACCACCGGCGAAGTGCTCCTTCAGCTCCTTGAGCTCCGTCTCGACAACGTGCTCCGTCGCGCCGGCTTCTCGCGCACCATTTGGGGCGCTCGCCAGCTCGTCGTCCACGGTCACGTCAAGATCAACGGCGAGAAGGTCGACCGGCCGTCGTTCTCGCTCTCGGTTGGCGACGTCGTCACCGTGAAGGACAAGGCCCAGAAGCTCTGCCGCGAGCAGATGGAATCGATCCCGGGCCACCAAGTTCCGGGTTGGATTGCCGTCAATCCGGCTGAGCTCTCTGCGAAGTGCGTCGCGAATCCGACCTCTGACCAGATCCCCTTCGACGTCAATACCAACCTGATCGTCGAGTTCTATCGCTAAAGCCGCGTCGATCTGGGCCGCCTTTTGGCAGCCCGCATCTCTACCGGTTTCGTATTGAGTTTTCCGAGGCCGGAGCACCTGCTCCGGCCTCGTCGTTTTTTGCAGTACGTGACGCGGAATCCCGATTTCCTTTCCGGACCTCAACGTGTTCGCAGAACTCACGGCACGATCTTTCCGATACCCTCCCCCTAGCCATGCTTAAGTTTCTTCGTCAGTACAACCAGTGGATCCTCGTGGTCGGCGGAACCCTCCTCCTGATCACCTTCCTCATGCCGACCGCGATCCAAAGCTGCGCCCAGCAAAGCGCCGTTTCGGGAGCTGTTTGGGCGACCTACTCCGGTGGGAAAACCATTACCGGAGCCGACCTCGAAAATGCGCGACAGGAGATTCGCGTCGTCGAGTTGGTCGGCAACAACATGATTACGCAGATCGGTGCCGATCGCGAGCCCGCGCACTGGTGGCTCCTCGCCCATGAGGCCAAGTTGTCGGGTCTCGTCGGCGACCTTGGTGACGGCGAAGCATTGGTTGCCGCCATCGCAGCCCAACGCGCGGAACAGGCGAAGACGAATCCAAACGTCGTCGGCACCACGCCGGATCAGATGCTCTCACTGCTCGTTCGCGAGTCTCGCGCGAGTCGTGAACTGGTGCTCGGTGCACTCGCGAAGTTGCAAGGCGTCAATCGTCTTGTCAACCTCGCTTCAAACGTCGATCGCGTCAGCGACCGCCGGTTCGAGAATTCGCTTGCGCTTGCGTCGCTCGGCGTGAGTGGCAGCGTCACCATCATCGATGCGCGCAAGTCGACGTCGATCGAAACAGCGACCTCCGATGATGCGGCACTGCAAGCGCACTTTGCAAAGTTCGCTGACAAGGCCGCTCCCGCGGCTGGCACCGTTGGGCGCGACAATTTCGGTTACCGCATTCCCGATCGGTTCAAGATCGAATGGATGCGAATCCCGAAGTCTTCGGTCGACGCAACGATCGCGAACTCCCCGGAACTTTCGACCCTCTCCCTGAAAAAGCGCTTCGCGCAGAACCCTGCGAAGTACGGCGCACCGGCCGACGGATCGGCCGCGTTCGCAACGTACGAAGCGACCGTCCGTGCGAAGACCATCGAAGAGTTGGCCCAAGCACAATTGGACGCGATCTCGAAGTTCGCGACCGACCAACTTGCACTCGCGCAGCGCACGCTCAAGCGCGACGGAACTTACTTCGCGCTGCCCGCGGACTGGTCTACCCAGATGCCGGCGCTCGACCAACTCGCACAGTCGATCGCAAGCGAGTTCTCGATCGCCGCGCCAAGTTACGCCTCGAGCGGTGAAGAGTGGCTCGTTGCGGGAGACGTCGACACGAAACTCCAACTTGGTTTCCTCTCGACCGACCGCTTCGGTCAACCGGTGACCTTGTCCGCGCTCATTCAAGGCGCAAAGGAACTTTCGAGCCCGAGCGCGACCGCACCGTTCCAACTGAACATCGCCAGCCCGCCGTTCAAGTCTGCTGAAGGCGACATCGTCTTCGTTCGACTGATTGCGGCGGAGCCCTCGCGTGCGGCGGCGGCACTCGCCGACGTGCGTGATGCGGTCGCGGCCGATGTCGCGTCACTCGCGCGCTTCGAATGGCTCGAGAAGAACCAAGAGTCGATCACCAAGCAAGCCATCGACGAAGGGCTGACGGCTGTCGCAACGCGTTTCGGCTCCCAGGTGGAGTTTGCAAAGGATATTCGCGAGGCGAATCCGCAATTCTTGCAATATGGCTTCCGCGTGCCGGGTCAGATCCCGGGACTCGGCGCCGACCCGAGCGCCATTCAAGCGCTCGTCCTGAAGGCCGCAAAACTGCCGTTTACCGAAGACCTCTCCAAGATTCCGCTCGCGGACCGCACGTTCGTGGTCGCAGCACCCGATCGTCTTTCGCTCGTCGTGATGCAGGTCGCCGAACTCTCTCCCTTGACGAAGGAAGTCTTCGAGACCATCGCGGCGAATCCGCAATCGGTCGGAGTCGTCATGGATCCGAAGGTCGGCATCAATCCAATGGATCTCTTCGGTTACGACGCGCTTGCAAAGCGCTATGACTTCAAGCCGTCTCGGCTCGAGTCAGACGAAGACGCGGCGATCGCGGAAGAAGTCGCCGAAGTCAACAGCTAATTCACGGGCGCTGCTTCGGGCTCGCCAAACCACAAGACCGTCCCGCTCACTCGCGGGCGGTCTTCTTAATACTCCGCAAAGACAAATCCTCAAGACGAGACAACGATGTCCACCGAGACTGCTACGCCTGCCCTTCCCAACATCAAGTTCGAAGACTTCGCCAAGCTCGACCTTCGTGTCGCGACCGTGCTCGCCGCTGAGCCGCATCCGAACGCGGACAAACTGCTGAAGATCCGACTCGACGATGGCACGCCTGAAGGTCGTCAGGTCTGTGCGGGCATTCGTGCGTGGTATGACCCGGCGACTCTGGTTGGCAAGCAGGTCATCATTGTTGCGAACCTGGAGCCGCGGCAGCTGCGCGGCGAAGTCAGCCAAGGCATGATCCTCGCGGCGAGCGATTTGAAGCCGCTCGCGGAAGGCGCGGCGCCATCCGGCGAAGCCAAGCCCGGCGCGGACGAGCGCGATGTGGTGGTCCTGACCGTCGGAAAGCCAGTCAAGGCCGGCTCACGCGTGTCGTGATTTGAGCGCTCGCGACTCGCTTCGCTTTCGCTCGCTCTGGCACGCCTCGCCGCGAGTGAATCGCGGCGGGCTGAGATGCGATGTGCTTGAGCGCTCGCG
>CAIWCL010000165.1 GCA_903911205.1 uncultured bacterium | reverse complement strand
GCTTGTGAGTCGCGAGACAAGCCAACCCGTTGGTCGCACATCAAAGTACGCAGGTTCAAGGGTCTGCAATTTTGCAAAACAATCTCGACGAAGGCGATCTGCCGTTTTCGTGGCGACGATTCCGGCGCCAGCAATAAACGTCCACACGCCGATCGCGAAGACAATGAAAACTGCGGCGTAGAACGCGATCGGCCAGAGCAGCACCGCATCCGAGCCTCGACGCGCTTCATCCACAATGCGCCCAACCAAGAGTGGCAGCATTGTTTCAATCGCAGCAACAACAATGCCTCCACCGACAAGCATGGCGATACCGCGCCGCTCGGTAAAGGCGCGCTGCACAATCGGCTTCCACACGCGCAGGGTAAACCGAGTACGCGCATCGTCTTGGCGCTCGACTTCAGACATCGGATTCCTCCAATGCCTTGTTCAACTCGGCATCTCCATGACTCTGAATCTCCCAGAGCGTTCGATAGAGCCCAGTATGGGCGATGAGCTCTGTGTGCGTACCACGCTCAAGAATGCGTCCTTCATCAAGTACCAAAATGAGATCAGCATCCATGACCGCACTCAATCGGTGCGCAACGATGATCTTTGTCTGTGTCGACTTTCGTGCGCGCAACGCCGACAGAATCGAAGTTTCGGTATCGGCATCCACCGCGCTCAACGCGTCGTCGAGCACCAACAACCGCGGTTCTGCAATCAACGCGCGCGCGATCGCCACGCGCTGCCGCTGGCCCCCAGACAGCGTCATCCCTTTCTCTCCGACAACCGTGTCATACCCCTCCGGAAATCCTTGGATGGCGTCATGAACACACGCGACACAAGCGCTCGCGATCACCGCTTCATCGCCCGCGTGTGCTGCGCGAACTCCCGCGCGGATATTGTCGCGCAACTTCTGCGAGTAAAGAAAGGGCTGCTGCAAGACTGTTCCAACGACGCTGCGAATAGACGCGCGCGGTATGTGCTTGAGTGGTCTCCCATCGACTTCGATCGCACCCGAATCTGGCTCATAGAACCGAAGCAAGAGTTGCACGATCGTGGTCTTCCCCGCACCTGAAGGTCCAACAAGACCAAGCGTCTGTCCAGCTGCGAGCTCAAACGAGATTCCATCAAGAACGAGCGGGCCGTCGCGATACGCGAAGCGCACATCGTCAAACCGTAGTGCAAGACCGCTCGCCACCTGTTCGAGTGGTTCGGCCGTCTCAGCGCTTGGGTCGAGGTCGCGCTCCTCGACTCGCGCGAGGATTTCCTCGAGTCGTGAAACCGCTGCGAGAGCCTTTCCCGCTTCGACCACCATGCGGCCGAGCATGCGCACTGGCCAAATGAACATGGCAACAACCGTGAGAAAATAGAAGTATGCACCAAGTTCAAGTGCGCCGCGCGACAGAAGCCACGCGCCTAATCCAACCACGACGACTTGCTGCAAGAAGCAGATCAAATCAGACTTTGCCCAGAAGCCCGCAAACAACCGGAAGAGCCGCGCGTCGGCGTCGCGAAACGCTGCCGAACTCTTCGCAAAGCGCGCATTCTCATGCGCCGCACGACCGAACGCTCGCACGGTGCGGATACCCGTGAGATTCTCTGTGACATTGGTGGTCATCGCGCCTTCCGCGGCTTCCTTCGCCGCGAACGACGGTGCCATTCTTCGGAAGTGCACTGCCGTAAACGCGAGCATGGCAGGAACACAGACAATCGACGCAAGCGCCATCCGCCAATCAAGCAAGAGCATGATCGGAAGCGGCACCAATAGCATCAGTACTGCGCGGCCAATTTCTGGCGCTTGGTTGGCGCAAAATGTTCGCGTCGTTTCGATGTCCGACGTGCAACGCTGCACGATGTCGCCGGATGGCAACGCGTCAAGCGTTGCAGGCGGAAGTCGCTGCACGTGGTCATACATGCGATCGCGCAAACGTCGTGCGATGCGTTCTGCGGCGCCAGCTGCAAAGCGCGTCTTGAGATGAATCGCAACACCCGAAATGATCGTGATACCGATCATCGCGGCGGCTGGAATCCACAGCGATGTACGCACGCGGTCGATGCCACCAAGTGCATCGATGACCGCGTGTGAGATACGCGATGCGTTCTCAGGGTTGCCAACGACTGTGTCGAAGACTGATTGCGGCACGAGTGGCGCGATGTAGAGCGCAACCGCTGAAACCACGAGCGCGCCCGTTGCAAGCGCGAAGTTCACATGCTCGCCCTGCGCGAACTTCCAAATCGCGGCGAGACCTGCGCGAACCGATGGTTGCGCTTGAGGCGACGCAGCAGCATCGCTCTTCGCTTCAGAATTGTCACTGTCGTTACCCATGAAGAGGGCGAGTCTACGCGCGACGACAGGTTTCGTGGTTGCGTGTCGGTGTTCCCCAATATCCCCGTCATGTCACTGCGTTGTCACTGCGCTCTCGCGCTTGCGATATTCCGACTCGCCTCCGCGCGCTGCAACGCTTCCAGTTGACCAACACCTGGGCGCGGAACCGAAGCTGGATCGACACGGCCCGACCAAACACGCAATCGACCGCGATTCGAAAGCACCGCAACTTCATCGCGGGTGGGGTTGAACCCCACCGCAATCGCGATGCCCGCGGGGAGATCCAAGCGAATCAAATCTTCGACACCCTGAAGGAGATTTTGCCCATCCGATTCGGCATCGGGTTCGATCGAAAGTATGCGGAGCAAACCGTCACGCGCGGCGAGGACAAACCGGTCGTCGTTTGGAAACGCGCTGATGATGCCGCCGTTGCGTGCGACCTTCGCAGCGCCCGTTGACGTACCCTCGCGATAGGAGTGCATCGAGCCAGTCACTCCGACGCCGAGAAGGGTCTCGTGCGACGCGGAGACGAAGCTCTCAAGCTCGACGCAGTCCTCGCTGAATGCGCGGATCTCTCGCCCATCACGCATCGACAACACCGGTACATGACACAACGAGTCGACGGAGATTGGCACGAGCGCTTGCTCGGCATCGATGAATGCGAAGCCGGAAACCCGCTGACGCTCAGAACCCGAGACTCCCACGGGCAACGCGGTGCGCCACCGTGCATCACCGCTCTCGCCTTCGAGCACAACGCAAGTGCGCTCCCGCGCTCCGCACGCTACCGAGGCTTGATCGGGTGAGATTTCGAGCGCTGTGATGCCTGAACCGAAAACTTGCCTTCGCCATCGCTCCACGATGCTGCCGTCGAGCGCGCGATCGAAGCGCACGACGACGCCCGTCGACATGCCGACGTAGAACGAATCGACTCTATCCGCTTCATTCTCCGTCCAACGAGCGACGCGTCGCAACACACGCGCATCAACGCCAACATTGCCGATTGGCTCGAGCACGCCATCGTCTGTGCGCAAGACGCCGAGTTGCCCATCGATATCGACGAGATAGATCTTGCCTTCGCTCATCTCGGCATATGCCGCAAGAACATCGCGTCCAATGTCGAAATCGCGCGTTCCGCCGGGAGTTCCGATGCGGTACCCGCCGAGCCACTCCATACTGACTCGATCACCTGTCGGGTCGGGGACCGGAACAATCACACGCCCGATGATGCGCGAATCGTCGGGTGAGTAATCGATGCCCCAGACGTGACCAAGCGTTCCGCCGACAAACTCGCGGATTTCGAGCGTGTTCGCGTCGATCACGCGAATCGTGTTCGCCCAACTGCTTGCCGCGATCACGCCGGCCCCACGGGCGAACGACAGTTCAAAGACCGCGCCGCCCGCAAGCGCCGCACGCCGTGTGATGGAACCATCCTGACCATCGAGACGCGCCAACTCGGGATCGCGCGAGACCGCGATCACCGTCGCGCCATCATCGGCAACTGCAAGTGCGCGTGGCTGACGAAACACATTCTTCGTGCGCCAACGTTCAGAGATTGCTCCAGCCGCGCGGTCGATCTCGTAGAAAACGACCGTGCCATCGGCGAGAAGTGCCGCCGCGAAGCGTCCGCCTCGCGCGATGCTCACGCTGATCGGTGTTCCCTCGAACGCCACGCGCGCCGAGGGCTGCACCTTGTCGCGCGGTACGAACATGATCGCGCCCATATCCGCAACAACCGTCGCGCCGTCTGCATCGGCGCACCAAGGACCCGCCACAGGAAACTCACTCCACGAGCCGCGGTCACGTTTGAGTTCCATCAATCGGCCGCTGCCAAGCGGTGCGAGGATGCGTCGCCCGTCGGAAGAGATGGCCATCGTCGGGAAGAACTTGTTCGCGAAGTCGCCGAATTCTGCGCGTAGATCGTGGATTTCATATGGCTCGGGCTTCTTCGGATCGACGATGACCACGAAGCCACTCGACACGCCGCACGCAACTTCGCCCGTGTCGCCGGCGACGGCGACGTGCAGAATCTCGCTGTAGATCGGCGCATACAACTCGTGTCGCGCGATCGATGCCAGGAGATGGCGTGCTTCCCAGCCACGATCTTCCATGCGCACGCGATCAAGGAGTTTCGCCGCTTCCGCTGGGTCATCTTCACGCATCGCTGCGGTTGCGGCACGGAGATTCGCGAGTGAAGCCAAGCGCGCGGAACGCGTCGATGCGTGCTCTGCGTCCGACGCGGCGTTCCATGCAACAACAGCAGCCACAAGTGATGCAACGAATGCGAGTACCGCCAAGGAAGCAAACGCTTTGTTCTTTCGAATGACGCGCGTGATCGACTCGACGCGCGTCATTGGCTCGGCGACCACGGGTTCGTCCGCGAGGAATCGACGGAGTTCGTCGGCCAATTCCGAGGCTGTGCTGTAGCGCAGCGCGGGGTCCTTTGCGATCGCGCGTCGAATGATCGCATCAAGTGGACGCGGCACATGCGCATCGACCAATCGAGGCGCGATGGGTTGCGCGTCACGAACGAGCCGCGCGATCGCTTGGAAACTCATCCCGCGCGTTTCGTAGGGAAGACGACCGGTCGTGAGCTCGTAGAGCATGAGCCCGAGCGCGTAAACGTCGGCGCGCGAGTCGACCGTGCGATGATCGCGCGAGAATTGCTCAGGACTCATGTACTGCGGCGTCCCGACCAGTCCCTGTTCGAGCGATTCACTTGAAAGCGGAGCAACAGATTGATCGACACGCTCAAGCGAACGCGCGATGCCGTAATCGATCACGCGCACGCGACCATCCGCACCAATCAACAAATTGCTCGGCTTCAAGTCGAGATGCGCGATACCCGCACGATGTCCAGCACCAACCGCGTCGCACGCTTCTGCAAACTTTGCCAAAACGACCTCGCGTGACGGGTTCGTTTCCTTCATCCATCTCGTGATGGCTCGGCCGCTTTCCACGAGTTCCATCGCAAAGTACGGACGTTCGCTGCCGTCCGCGCTGCGCAGGATGCCCGCCGCAATCACGCGCGCGATGTTGGGGTGATCGAGACGCGCGAGGAAGTCTGACTCTCGAAGAAATCGCCGAGCCGCGTTTTGTCGCGTACCCATCGTGCTCAGCACTTTGAGTGCGACCAATCGTTGCGGCCTCTCTTGCGCTGCTTCAAAGACCGTGCCCATACCGCCCGATCCGATGACCGCACGGATCGTGAAGCCGTCGACCGAAACACCAAGGCACGATGTTGCATCGAACGGTGCCATGCGTGCGTGGCTTGAAGACGCGATGTGCACGGTTTCGCCATCAAAGGCGAGAAGCGAACGCACCTCCGCGCGCACCTCTTCCGTGACGGGCGCCGCCGCCATCCGCGCTTCACGCTCATTTGGTGGCAATCCGCGTACGTCTTCAAAGAGATCTTCGATGCACTGTTGGAGAGAGCTCGCTCGATCATCCGCCGATTTGGTCATGGCCTTTCCTCTTCTTCCCCGTTCGTCGTTTGCGCCGAGCCGAGCGGTCACAAACCTCCGAACGCGCTTGTTTCGCCGAGAACAAGCACGCGTCCGTTCGTACATCCGATCACGAGTTGTCTTCCGTCGCTCGTGAATCGGAGATCGCCGACCGTACCGGGCAGCGGGATACGCAGAATGCGCTCGCCGGT
>CAIWCL010000164.1 GCA_903911205.1 uncultured bacterium | reverse complement strand
TCGCACTCGGTGTCGCAGAACACATACTCAACAGGTAATTCTGGATAGCGCTGCTTCATGTACACCGCGAGTGCGGCGGAATCTTTACCACCAGAAACAGCGACGATGTGACGCGTCTTGCCATCTCCGATCGTGGCGAGCGCATCCTTCATCGACGCATGCGTTGGGTTCATGCTCGGACTCGTTTCCCTAGTTCGTCGATCGTCTGCTGGGCAAGGCTTGCCGCTCTGGTCCGACCGACCACGTCCGAGAGCATACCGAGGATCGCCCTGAGACGCGCCTGCCCCAGTCGTGCCATGGAGTCTTTCTCGTCATCCGACAGCGTCGCTTCAATCGCGGCCTCAACCGCTGCCGCTTCAATTCGCCGCACCGTATCGTCGAATGTCCGCGCGAAAACCGCGGGTGTTGTGTCTTCCCATCGTGCAGGTCGCGTGTCCGAGACCAGCGAGCACAACGACTGCAGTAACTGGTCATCGGTCTCATACCGAATCATCATGCGCTCAATGAGTGCGCCAGGTCGAGGATCATCGCGATTGGCTTTCAGCCGTTCACGTATGGACTGAGGAATCGCAGAGATCCAGACATCGCAGACGCCACGCAATCCGCGGTCAACGATGTCGGCAACTCCGAGTGATCGACGAACGGCTTCCGACGCAGCCATCTCGAACTGCTCCGGCACCTTCTCGAGCTTGGCCTTCGCTTCGCTGAGCGCCCGGTACGCTTCGGTAAGATCATTCGGTTGTCCAACTGCCCGGGGCATTGCGTTCAGTAGCAGGACGAGAGCATCAGCGGGCTGATGCACCACATCACGAAGGCGCTTTGCTTCCGGACTGATTCGATAGGTCTTCAGCGATGCCGGGGGCAGCTGTCGCTTCCAGGCCTCGACTGACTCGAAAGCAAGCCGGACCAAATCGCCCTCCGCGGGCGAAGTGCCTTCGGTACCCGAAAATAGCTGGTGCACGCGGCGGAGATACGCGCACTCCTTCTCGCCGAGGTCGAGCACCGTGAATCGGAAGTCCTCAGGATTCCGGAAGAGATCCTCGATCGTCGAGGGAAGGATGTCTCCGACATACTCACCTCGCCGACTGAGCGTGACGGGCGCGGGGAACGCCTTTAGGGCGGCCGCAAAGAGAATTGGAATCAACCCGTCACGAACACCAAATGGCGGCTGCTGCAGCAATGCGAAGAACCGTGCCAAAGACTTCGCTTCCGGCTCGGGCGTCGAGACAAAGCTCTTCAACTCCACCCAGACCGTACGGAGACCCTCGTCGGGAATCTCTTCCGGGCTGGCGTACCGCCAGGCTTCCTCAGTTTGGCGACGGTAGATACCCGTATTGAGGAGCAGGCATCGGAACATCGAGTGGTCTGCGCTCCTGCCCTCGATACCCAAAGAGTCCTTCCCCGAGCGCTCCATGATCGCCAGCACGAGTTTCTTACGCGCGTTGACAACCACTGCGGTTGGCTTCTTTCGGACTATGAGCTCGTTCGCGATGCGCGGCGCCTTCGAGAAGCGCTTGTCCATCTGCCGCGAGAGCAACTCACGCAACGCGGCAGCCCCGCCAAGCATCCGCTCCTTACCGCCCGCATACCAGACCGTCGATTTGCCATCGGGGACGAGCACGGAGTCCATCGTTCGCTGAACGTGGGCGCGCGAATCCTCGAGCATCTGCTGGAGTTCGCTCGTGACAAGTGGATCGGAGTCCACAAGTTCACGATCGCGCTGGAGTGCGTGGATCGCATCGATCTCGCCGAGCGGCAGTACGAGCCTCAAGGGCTTCACGGGAAATACAACCACAAGATTCGAAACCTGCTTCGTGAGAGAAGCCGCGACCTCGCGCGCCCGCACGCATTCCGCCTCGGACTCGGGAATCAGATACACGACATGGCCATCGGCGAACGGGGCATCCGAGGCGCGGTGTATGTCGATCGCGCTCGCAAACTCAGCGACTCGGCGATACTCGGAACGGTAATACCGAGAGATCTTGAAATCGTCGTTGTATCGAATGGGCTTCCAGACCGGAGCGGGTAACTCACTGTTCAAAGCAGCGACCACGTTGAGTGGTTCGCTACGTCGAGACATTTCGGTTTCGAGTCTGCCGCGAAGGTCCGCGTCCGTGCCATGCCACACCGACAACTCGTTCGAGTGTTTGCGATGGAGCAGGATCTTTCGCTTGATGAGTTCTGAAACAACCGAGTTCGCTTTCAACAGACCGCAGTATGCCGAGAGCGCAAACTCAACGAGTTCACGACTCGCTCGCGCGCGGGCTCCGGAGAG
>CAIWCL010000163.1 GCA_903911205.1 uncultured bacterium | reverse complement strand
TGTCGCGCTACCTCGTGCGTCTCGAGGAAATCAAGCAATCGGCGAAGATCATCGATCAACTCATCGACAAGTTGCCGGGCGGCTCGATCAACGCGGTCGCCGACGGAAAGATCGGCGTTCCCAACAAGGCCGATGTGTACGGCTCGATCGAGGGCGTGATCCAGTTGTTCGAGCTCTACATGAATAACCGCGGCTTCGACACGCCCGTCGGCGAAGGCTACGGCGCGATCGAGAGCCCGAATGGCGAACTCGGCTACTACATCGTCGCGGATGGTTCGAAGTATCCGTTCCGTGCGCGCACGCGACCGCCGTGCTTCATCAACTATCAGATCTTCCCGAAGATGATCGAAGGCCATCAACTCGCGGACATCGTTGCCGTGTTGGGCTCGCTGAACATCATCGCTGCTGAACTTGATCGTTAGTTTGAGCGGTCGCTGCGAGTTTTGAGCGGTCGCTGCTGCGGCAGCTCCCTCTGGTGCTAGGACGTGAAGTGAAGATAGGGACCATATGAGCTGGACGACCAAACCATCTGCCACGACCAAGATCCCTACGCGCGCCGAGCCGTACTGCACGCAGGCCATGAAGGATCGTTGGACGAAGGAACTCTTGCCGCGCTACGCGACGAAGCAGGGTGCCCTCCTCCCGATCCTGCACGAGATTCAGCACGCGTACCGCCACATCCCGTACCAGGCGATGGTCGAGATCGCGTCCTTTCTCTCGATCAAGCCGGCCGACGTGATGGATACCGTCACGTTCTACGAAGAGTTCCACACGGAGCCCGTTGGCAAGTGCGTCATTGGCATCTGCCAATCGATCGCCTGCGAAGTCTGCGGGCACCAGAAGTTGCTCGATCATGTGCGCAATCGCCTTGGTATCGAGCCGCATGAGACGACCGACGACGGCAAGTTCACGCTGCTCGCGCTCGAATGCCTCGGCTCGTGCGATACGGCGCCTGTTGCGCTCTTCAACGAAACCCTCCACGAAAAACTCACGATCGAAACGGTTGATCGTTTGATTGATGAGGCGTCGCGTGCAGATGGAGGGAGTGGCCACCACTGATGGCTGCGAAGGAGCCCGAACCCTCGCTCATGCGAAATCTCGGTGCCTTCTTCGGGCACATCGTGCAGGCCATCAACGAGGATCCGACTGCGCCAACCTCCCCTGAGGCGCGTGCAGCGGAGAACAGTGAGAGCAGTGAGAACCGGGCGCCGGACCCGAGCGACACGCTCGAAGTCCGGCGCGAGATTCAGGAAGCGCGGCACGGCCCGTACATCCTGCGTCGAACAACGATTGATGAAGTGATCCGCCCGCCTGAGGGCGCAGCGGATGAAGCCCCAAACGACACAATGCGCGGCGATGCTCGCCCGCGCGACGGAAGCGAAGGTAGCCATGCCAGTCACTGAACCCGTCCTGACGAAGCGCATACCGACCGCCCCTTGGGGCGACCCGAAGAACCGTCGCACCGTCGGCGTCGATGATTTCATCGCTACCGGCGGTTACAAGTCGCTTGAGAAGGCGCTCGACATCACGCCCGCCGACTTGGTGAACCTCGTCAAGGACGCGAACTTGCGCGGCCGCGGCGGCGCAGGCTTCCCGTGCGGCCTCAAGTGGTCGTTCCTCGCGCCACCGGATGGTGGCCGTCGCTACCTCTGCATCAACTGCGACGAAGCCGAGCCCGGCACCTTCAAGGACCGCCTCCTGTGCGATTACGACCCGCACCTGATCATGGAAGGCATTGCGATCGCCTGTTGGGCGTGCCAACTCGATACCGCGTACTTCTTCATCCGCGGCGAATATCACCACCAAGCGAAGGTCGTCGAGAAGGCGATTCAAGAGGCCTACGCGAAGGGAATCTTTGGCAAGCAAGGCCTGATGAACGGCAAGGTGAAGTTCGCGGTGGACTGCTACCTCCATCGTGGGGCTGGTGCATACATCTGCGGCGAAGAAACCGGCCTTCTTGAAGCAGTCGAAGGTCGTCGCGGTTGGCCGCGCCTGAAGCCGCCGTTCCCGGCGGTCAAGGGTCTCTTCGGTCGCCCGACCATCATCAACAACGTTGAAACACTCGCGGCGGTCGGCCCGATCGTCGACAAGGGCGTTGCGTGGTGGAAGTCGCTCGGATGCGAAAGCTCGATCGGTGGCGCGCCAAGTTACGGTCCGAAGCTGATGGGTGTTTCAGGTCACGTGAACCGACCAGGCGTCTTCGAGTGTGATCTCGGCATTCCGCTGCGCAAACTCGTCGAAGACTACTGCGGCGGGATGCGCGGCGGCAAGAAGTTCAAGGGCGCGATCGCGGGTGGGGTCTCGATGGGCATCCTCGGCACCGATCAGTTCGATGCGCCGATGGATTTCGACATCGGTCGCAAGTTCGACGTGATGGGCCTCGGCACCGCGTGCCCAACGATCTTCGACGAGGACACCGACATGGTCGCCGTCGCGCGCAACATCGCGCGCTTCTTTAAGAACGAATCGTGCGGCCAGTGCACGCCGTGTCGCGAAGGCGCGGGTTGGATCTACAAGATCATCAGCCGCATTGAACGCGGCGACGCGACGACCAAGGACCTTGATCTCCTCCTCGAGATCGCGGGTTCGATGGGCATCATCCCTGGCACCACGATCTGCGGTCTCTCGGACGGCAACAATTGGGCGATCCGCACGATCGTCAACAAGTTCCGCGGTGAGTTTGAAGCGCGCGTGAAGCCGTACTCGGTTGCGGTGTCGTCGGTCGGCGTATCGGCAGGCGTTCAACTCTCGGTCTTACGGTGAGCCGCCACGAGGACGCCGTCGGTTCGCCAACGCCGGAAGTTGCCTTTCACGCAGGCGAAGGCTGTGATGCGTCGCTCGATCGCGCGCTGCTCGCGCGGAGTTTCGCGGTGCTCCTTGGCCATTTCCCCAAGCGCGTCGCGCGCGTTGATGTATTGCTTGTTGGCGACGCCGCTATGGATGCCGCGCACCAGCGATTCATGAACATCTCGGGCACGACCGATGTGATGAGTTTCCCGGCGCATGATGAGGCCGACCCGCACGCCGGTGTGGAGGCGGATCTCTACGTCTGCACGGACGTTGCGCGGCGCGAGGCGCTCGCACGGGGCCACGCCATCGAGCGTGAAATCCTCTTGTACGCGGTGCACGGAACGCTGCACGCCTGTGGCTTCCGCGACGATACCGAGGCCACGGCAGCGCTCATCCACGCGGAGGAGGATCGTGTCCTTTCCGCAGGCGGCTACGGGAGCGTGTATGCTCGGGAATCGGCCGACGGAGCGTCGGATGCTCGACATGGCTGACGCGCGCTGCACGGCGTGCGAGCCGAACGCGTCGGCGAGATAAGCCTCGGAGCCTTCGAAAGCGTGAATCCTTACCTCTTGCTCGCCATCTCCGCCACGGTCGGTGCCACGGGGTACTTCTCGGCATTGAACCTCGCGATGGTGCAAGCGAGTCGATCGGGGCTCGAAGACGAACTCGAGGGACGTGGGCGACTGGCCGAAGGTCGGTGGGTGCTTGATCGCCTCCACGAAGCCTCGCACGCGGTCGCGCTCTTTCGCACGGTCGGACGCGTGGTGGTCTTCGCGCTTGTCCTTGTGGCGTTCGAGGGGTTCGGTGACGCGTCGCGCATCACCTGGCAGGGCCTCTCCGCAACGGCGCTCGTTTCGATCGCCTTGGTCTGGTTCTTTACAAGCGTGGTCGCAAGCGCGGTCGCGCGTCATGCCACCTATTCCATCATCGCGGGAAGCCTCCCGTTCATTCGCCTCTCACTCATTGCGGTGGGGCCGCTCTTGGCTG
>CAIWCL010000162.1 GCA_903911205.1 uncultured bacterium | reverse complement strand
GCCGATTCGTGGTGTTTCGATGGGTGCGCACCTCAACGTGTTGCGCGGAAAGCCGCTCTCTCCACTCCACGAGGTGCGCTCGCTTGTTGGTTCAAACGGCTTGTTTCTTGGAAGTTTTGGCCGGTTTGCAGCCCGCGTGCTGCGTGGCGTGATTCGGCAGGACGAGTTGCGATTGGAATGGTCGCGACAGATTGCGAAACTCCAGAGTCACGGGCTTGAACTCTCGCACGTCGATGGCGAAAAGCACACCCATTGCCTCCCAGGACTCTTCGATGTCGCATGTGAAGTTGCAGCCGACGCCGGAATTCCTTGGGTACGAAGAAGTGCCGAGGTCTATGGGAACTTCACACTTGGGGCGCCGTGGCTTCGACGAGCACTTTTGAGGGCGATGTGTGATCACGCGCAACCTCGTCAGGGCCGTCGATGCACAGACGCTGTCTGGGGCATTGCAGAGCAAGGAGCTCGATTCAGTAGTGATGCCTGTGCGCGCGCGCTGGTGGGAGTCGAAGGGGCAACCATTGAAATCGTGTGCCATCCTGGTCGTGTGCATCGCGGCGATCCCGCGTTGCCCGACGGCTTCGGTAGGATGCGCGTCGCGGCGCTTTGGGAACCCGAGCTCCGCAGTCTGCTCGAAGATCCATGGCGAAAGGTCGCGATGGATCAAGGATGGACACTCATAGGGTTCGACCGGCTCAATTGAGCTGAAGCGAAGAAGTCGACCTTCGAATGCATTCCGCGCAAGACGCTGACATCCACATTTCTGTCGTCGCTCCTGTGTACAACGAGGAGCTTTGCGTTGAGGAGTTTTTGCGCCGGACGGACGCAGCGTTGCAAGCGTTGGCGAGACCGTATGAGATCGTCGTGGTCTCGGATGGATCAACCGATCGCACAGAGGCGCTTCTTCGCGACGGAGCGCATCGATATCCCGCACTCAAGGCTGTGTTGCTTGCGCGAAACGTTGGTCAATGCAGCGCGTTGTACGCGGGAATCCAAGCAAGCATGGGCCGCATCGTCATTGTGACGGACGGCGACCTTCAGCATCGACCAGAAGACATTCATCTGCTCGTCACGCGGCTTGAGCAGGGTTACCAACTTGTGTCGGGCGCACGCGCGAATCGCTCTGAATCCAAGGTTCTCAAACTGATTCCAAGCCGAATCGCGAACTGGCTCTTGCGACGCGTTACAGGTTGTGAGATCCGCGATATGGGCGGCTTTAAGGCACTTGATGGCACTATCGCGCGCTCACTGCGCTTACGGCCCGGTCATCATCGCTTGCTTCCGGCGCTCGTGCATATGCGCGGCGGCGCGACGAGCGAACTTACGATTGAGTGTCAGCCGCGCTTTGCAGGCAAGAGTCATTATGGAATCGGTCGAACATTTGATGTGATCTTCGACATCTTGATGCTCGGCTTTCAGTCCAGTTTCAAAGCGCGTCCGCTGTATCTCTTTGGACGTATCGGCGTGATGCTCCTTCTCGTCGACTGCATCGTGATGCCATGGCTCCTCTGGGAGAAGTTTCGCGACGTGTTTGGAATGGGTGAATCGGTACCGATGGGTACCCGGCCGCCGTTTCTCATCGCGATCATGTTCTTCCTCGCCGCGCTCTTCTTCCTTGCCATGGGCTTTGTGCTTGAGCTCTTGAGCGACGCAAACAATGCGATCGGTGGCGTCAGGCCATACATCGTGCGCGAGACAGTGTGCGGAGCGCGCGAGAAGTCGCAACGAAGTGTCCCGTGACAAGAGATTGGAGAGACGACGATGCCAGTTCTCGCAGCACTTCCTCTGACAACTGCCGTGATCGCGGCCGTCCCACAAGATGCAGACGACCTCCGACGTGCGCTTGAGGAGATTGAGCGACTCAAGCAATCGAATGCGGCGCTTGCTGAAAAGGTCGGTGTGCTCGAGGAGAAAGTCGTCCAAGGAGACAATGCGACGTGGCTGACCGAACAGCGCGCCAACGAGATTCGCGCGATTGTGACTGACGTCTTGGCTGATGCGACGACACGAAACAATCTCGCGGATGGTGGCACAGGTGGATATGACGCGAAGAAAGGCTTCTTTCTCGCAAGCGCGGACGGCAATTACACCTTGTCGATGAAAGGTGAAACACAGTTCCGTTGGGCCTTCGAATCACGCGACATCGGTTCATCAAGCGCGGCACAAGGCTCGCCTTCATCATCATCCGACGAGGATGCATGGGGCTTCGAAGTTCGTCGTGCGCGCTTGACGTTTTTCGGTACGGTCGTTGATCCTTCGTGGTACTACGAGGTGAAACTTGGATTTGCGCGTTCTGGTGGTGCTGCGATTCTCGAAGATGCGTTCCTCGAGAAGAGGTTCGACGGAGGATTCAATCTCCGCGCAGGTCAGTTCAAGACACCGTTTCTCCGCGAATCGATCGATTCAGCGACCGGACTTCTTGCGGTCGAAAGATCACTCGTCGACACGTTCTTCACCGCGGGTCGCGCGCAAGGTTTGCGACTGGCGTGGGAGTCCGATGTCGTGCGTGTCGAGGGCTTCTATGGCAGCGAACTTGCCGCTGCCGGAAGTGCGCCGTACAGCATCGTGAATGGGTCGGCGACAGAACTGAATGCAGGCTCCGCGCTTGGTATTCCGGGTTCGCAAAACACGGGTTTCAACGCGGTACAAACCGACTACGCGTTCATTGGACGAGTCGAAGCGAAGACAGGTGGCGATTGGAAGCAGTTCAAAGACATGCAGAGTTACCGCGGTGAAGCGGCAGCTGCACTCTTTGGCCTCGCGGGCTACATGCAACAGGTTGCGCCAATCTCTGGAACCAACGGCGCAACTCCAGATGTGATGTGGAGCACCACCGCAGATATACGCGTCGATTTCGGTGGCTCGAGCATTTTCATCTACGGCGTCTATCGCGATATTTCGCTGCAAGAAGCACAGCCAACGCGTGGAGGCGGCGACGCCGACGATCTTCAGCAATGGGGCGCGGTTGCACAGGGCGGGTACTTCGTGACCGACGACATCGAAGCGTTCATCCGCTACGAAGTCGGAAACAGCGACACCGACAAGTATCGCGCCCAAGCAACCGTGGATGAAGCGCAGGCTGAAGAACTCAGCATTCTGACTGTGGGTGCGAACTGGTGGCCTGCAGGGGTGAAGAATCGCATCAAGATCAGCGGCGACTTTGGCTATGCGTTTACACCCATCGTCGACTTTGCCGCGAGCGGCGCAGATTGGCTTCCGGCCTACACCGAGGCAGACGGAGAGACCCTCGGTGGCGAGTGGGTCGTCCGCACGCAGTTGCAGTTCACGTTCTAAAAACACTGTGAGTTGAAATGCATCGAGACCGAAATTCTTCCACGCAATTGCTGCGTCAAACCGCTTCAACAACCGCACTTGCGATTGGTGTTCTTTCGCTTTCCGCATGTGTTGCGCCAGCCCGTAGCGCACCGCGTCGTGACAAGCCTGTGACGGGTTCGACCGATTTCAACAGGGCTGCCACTGGTGAGAAAATCAGCTTCGATGAACTCGAAGAGCTGACAAACGCGTACGCCGATCGCTATCGCACGCTCATGGAAGACGCGATCGCGGAGATCACAAAGAACAACCCTGATGCACGCGCGCGTGCAACCGCGCAGCGATTCCTCGTCGAATCGACGACCAGTGCGTATGACATCGCCACCAACGGCGACCCATTCTCTCAGGTGCTCGATCTCACCATCATGGTGACGCTGACGAGCCAAGTGTGGATTGATGACGATCGTGCGACCCGCGAGTTTGGAGCTGACCGCGCTGAACCACTCATCATTGCACTTCGTCAGGCACGTGAGGAGATTTGGCGCATCGCGGCACGGGTGTTCCTCGCGGACCAACTCGCGGCGCTCGACTTCATGATTGCCTCGTGGCGTCGCGAAAATCGTGGGGTTGAAGACACCAGCTTTGTTCGTTTCGATGACTTCGCGGAGCAACGCGGCGAGTCGCTCATCCGCGACGTTGCCTCTGGCGGCGGACTTTTCGAGCCCCTCAACAAGGCAATCGATGAATCTGTTGCATATCGCAAACTTGGTGAGCGTGTCTTCTATCTTGCGAAACGTATGCCGACACTCGCGAATTGGCAGACGCAGGCGCTTGCCGATGAGGTTCTCGCGAAAGATGAAACCAAACGCGCGTTGGCAAATCTCGATGGCGTCTCGAAGTCAGTGGAGTCGCTGGGCGCGACGGTGACGAAGCTCGCGACCGATGTACCAAAGCTTGTTGCCGATGAGCGAGCAGCGATCTTCCATGAGATCGATCGTCGACAGAAAGACATCGACACGGCACTGACTCAAGTGAATGCCATCGCAGGTGAGGCAGCAAAAGCCGCTTCCGACGCGCGCGCGATCGCCGACGGCGTCTCGCCGATGTTGACGGATGCGCAAAAGACGTTGGATGCCGCACAACCCACACTGGCCGCGGTGCAAAAACTCGCGGAGACGTCTGAGCGACTTCTCGGCAAGGTCGCAGAGTTGAAGGGCCCGCCGACGCCACCAGACCCGAATGCGCCTCCCGCAAAACCGTTTGACATTGCGGATTACCAGAAGATGCTTGGGGATGCCACGATTGCGCTTGGTGAAGCGAACACGCTGCTTGAAAATGCTGATTCACTCGCGGGATCGAAGTCCATCAAAGGACTCATCGATGAAGTGACACACGCGACAGAGCAGCGTATTCAAAGCCTGGAGCAAATGATCACGCGCGTGATGTACATCATCGGTGTGATTGCGGCCGGCATTGTGGTACTCACCTTCGCGTTGCTCTTCGCCTATCGCGCGACGGCAACGCGATCAGCACAATCGTTGAGTGGAGGTGCGAAGTGAACGTGTCGATGTTTGTTGTTCTTCTCGGCCTGACCTTTGCGCAAACGATGACTTCCATGCCTCAGCAGGAAGCCAGAAGCGAGCCGCAGGCGACGCAGTCTTCATCCTCGGAAGACGTTACGAATGACTCGAAAGATGTGGACGCGAGTCCGTATCCGCGATTCATCGAAGATCTGTCGATCAAGGGCACGCTGAGGTGTGTTGGAAGTTCGTCGGTTGGTTTGATCTTGAACACCGTACGAGCTGGTTTTCGAGAAGCGCAGCCAGAGATTGATCTCGTTGTGGAGAGTTCTGGTTCAAGTGCGGCACCGAAAGCACTCGCGGCTGGCACAGCGGATCTCGCTCCAATGAGCCGCGCAATGAAGCCATCAGAGATCGAGGAGATTGAGAAGGCTCGCGACGCGAAAGTGCAATACGTGGACATTGCGGTGGACGCGATCGCAATCTGTGTCAATCGCGCAAATCCGTTGACACGGATCTCAATGAAAGATCTTGACCGCGTATTCGGGCGGGAACGTCGACGCGGTGGCGGACCAGTCGTCGTTTGGGGCGACGTAGGAGTGCGGGATACCGCTCTTTCTTCGAGCAAAATCGAACTCTATGGAATGGGCTCCGGCACTGGGTCGAATGGGATTGTTTCGGAGGTCGTGCTGCAAGGGGGCCCATTTCGCACAACCGTGAACGAGGAGCCTGTTGCCTCGAGTGTGGTGCAAGCGATTGCGACGGACGCACAGGCCATTGGATATTGCAGTGCCTACTTTGAAGCGACTCGGGTGCGACAACTTGAGATCGAAGCGCTCGACGGCTCAGGATTTGTCGCTCCGACCGAAGAGGCAATTCGATCTGGGCGTTATCCACTCGCGCGCTCCATGAGAATCTACTTCGTGGTCGATTCGAAGCGACCGAATCCTGCGGCAATACAGTTCCTTCGATTCCTTGTTTCAGAGGATGGCCAAGACATCATCGGAAGCCTTGGACAGAAGGTTCTGGCGCCCGAACAAGCGCATGTGGAGTTCGCGAAATTGAAGGAACGCCCGTGATTCGTGACGGCGGTGCTGTTCTCGACTTTGGTCTGCATGTGCGTTGCGATACAGTGCGTCGATGCGCTTCCTTCAGCCCGCGCTTACACACGTCGCATTGATCTCCTTTCTTTCGCTCGGACATGCGGCCACCGCTCAAAATGGCGACCGCGCGGGCGAAGAGCAACCAGAACTTCCGAAGGATTGGCGCGTGCCTGCGTCGCCAGCGCTCGACGCAGCGGCGGAGCGTGCGACATTCTCGATCGTCGACGGCTACGACATTGAACTCGTTGCCACAGAGCCTCTTGTCGAAGCGCCAGTCGCCTTTCGATTTGGGCCCGACGGCCGACTTTGGGTGGTCGAGATGCGCGGCTATATGCGCGATGCAAATGGCGCAGGCGAGGATCAACCGCTTGGTCGCATCAAGGTGTTGGACGACACCGATGGCGATGGTCGTATGGACCGCGCAACAGTGTTTCTCGATGGTCTGGTGATGCCGCGCGGAATCGCGCACTGGCGGGACGGTTTGCTCGTGATTGAGCCGCCACACCTTCTCTTCGCGCGTGACACCAACGGTGATGGCGCTGCCGATCAAACGCAAGTTGTGGCGAGTGGGTTCGCAGGAAACGGGAACCCAGAGCACGCGGGCAATGGCCTGCTCTGGACGCTCGACAACACATTCACGTGTTCGCAACATCCTGTGCGCTTCCTGCCAGAAGGCGACGTGTTGCGTGAGGAGCGTGTTCCTGCGCATGGCCAATGGGGAATTTCTGAAGATAGCGCGGGTCGCCTCTACTACTCGCCGAACTCAGATCCAGTGCTCGTCGATCTGATTCCCAAGCACTACGCGGCTCGGAATAGTTCGCAAAAAAACTTCGATGGCGTGCCGGCGCGTGCAGCGACGGACATGCGAGTCTTTCCATCGCATCTCACACCTGGCGTCAATCGCGGCTACCAAAAGGGTGTTCTCAAGGATGGCCGACTCGCAAACTTCACAGGCGCATGTAGTCCACACGTCCATGAGGGCGTTGCAATGGGCGCGGATATGCAAGGCTGTGCATTGATTTGTGAGCCCGTCGGAAATCTTGTGCACCGCTATCGCCTCTCCGAGAAAGACGGTCGTGTTGTTGCGATACCCGCGGATGGAGATCGATCCTTCCTCACCTCGACCGACGAGCGATTCCGCCCGGTCTTTGCGGCAGCTGGTCCTGATGGTGCGATCTACCTCGCCGACATGTATCGGGGTGTGGTTCAACATCGCATGTTTATGACCAGCTTCCTCCGCAAGCAGGTCGAAGAGCGTGGGCTTGAGCAGCCACTTGATGCGGGTCGTCTTTGGCGAATTGTGCCGAAGGGAGCGAAGCCAGTTGCTCCACGCGATCTCACGAAAGCGACGCCCCTGGAACTTGTCGGTCTGCTTACGAACCAGGAAAAATCGGTACGTTCGATGGCGCGACAACGCATCATGGAACTTCCTGCAGATCGTCGAGATCAAGCGCTTGTCGCGTCCATCGTTGAACTTACATCACCGATGCAACCGCTCGAAGTGCGACTGGAATCCATCTGGGCGCTCGCCGGGCTCGGCGCCATGAACGAGCCGATGCTTGCGCGGATCGCCAATGACAATGACGCCACGGTTCGTGTGCATGCGATGCGGACGGCGGAACGTGTGGCAGACAGTGTCACACTTGCAAGCCTTCTTGGAAAGGCGATCGAAGACGAATCAAGCGATGTGCGGGTGCAGGCGGTCCTGTCGTCAGGCACGTTGGACGCGCCGCTCCGTGTTGCGATTCTTGAGTCCGCGTTGCGTCGCGACGTCGGGTCGCGTGCGATGCGGAGTGCGGTGCTCTCGGCGATTGGTGGAGCCGAGATGGACGTACTCCGTGCGATCGCGGATGCTCGCGTTCTCTCGGAAGACGGCGTTGGTCCGCGCACGTTTGCTGCTGAACTGACCGACACACTTCTGGATGACGACAGCGGCACGCCGTCGCCTGAAGCGATTTCGCTTGTGCTCTCGACCGCATCCGTCGTCGCATACGAACGACCATGGCTTGCAAAGGCGATACTTGAGCGCGTTGCCGCACGGCAGCGACTGACTTCGAAAGATCCTGTGCAACTCATTGCATCTGCGGAACCAGAGGGTTGGTTTGCGATGCTTTCGAAGCCACCGAGCGAACTCTTGATCGCGACACCGATTGATCGCAACGTCTTCTGGCCGGGTCGTGAAGATGTCGCGTTCATTGCACCGAAATTGAAGCGCGGCGCAGAGATGTCATTTGCTGAGTTTGGAAAGCGCCTCTACTCCAATTGCATGAGTTGTCACCAGGCGAACGGTCGCGGCCTTCCGCCTGTGTATCCACCGCTGCGCGCGAGTGAGATTGT
>CAIWCL010000161.1 GCA_903911205.1 uncultured bacterium | reverse complement strand
GGCGTCAGCGATGTCGACACCGACTCCGACGGCACGCCGGATTGCAACGACGGTTGCCCGAATGACCCGGCGAAGATCGCGCCCGGCACCTGCGGTTGCGGCGTCAGCGACGTCGACACCGACAACGACGGCACGCCGGATTGCACCGACGGATGCCCGAATGACCCCGCGAAGATCGCGCCCGGCACCTGCGGATGCGGCGTCAGCGACGTCGACACCGACTCCGACGGCACGCCGGATTGCAACGACGGTTGCCCGAATGACCCCGCGAAGATCGCGCCCGGCACCTGCGGCTGCGGCGTCAGCGATGTCGACACCGACTCCGACGGCACGCCTGACTGCACCGACGGCTGCCCGAATGACCCCGCGAAGATCGCGCCCGGCACCTGCGGCTGCGGCGTCAGCGATGTCGATCTCGATCTCGACCGCGTTATCGATTGCGACGACAATTGCCCGACGATTGCCAATCCGTCACAGAGTGATTGCAATGAGGACGGCATTGGTGACGCCTGCGAGATCGCGAGCGGCGCAGTCGATTGCAACAGCAACGGCGTTCCTGATACTTGCGACATCTCCAGCGAGTTCTCCGCGGACATCGACAGCAACGGCGTTCCCGACGAGTGCAAGCCCGACTGCAATGCGAACGGAGTGCCGGATGCCTACGAGATCGCAGAAGGGCTCGAGCCTGACTGCAACGCCAACGGCATCATCGACTCGTGTGACATCGCGACGGGTCGAGCGGACACGAATGAGAATTCGGTACCTGACGCATGCGAACTCGCGCGCGGAGATTTCAACCTCGACGGCGTCGTTGGACCGGAAGATCTCACCATCTTCCTCGGTGACTGGGGCGCGACCGATGCACTCCCCACCGATCTCGACAGCGACGGCATCGTTGGACCTGAAGACCTCACGATCTTCCTCGGCAACTGGGGAACGACCGTCGGCGGGGATCTGCGCTGAGTACCGTCAAACACACACGCTGCGCACAATCTCTGCCGCACGCCAAACTTCATCGAAGGTATTGAAGAGTGGTGCAGGTGCGAGGCGCACGATGCCTTCACCGGGTACGCCGCGCCCCGACTCGCGATAGTCGCACATCAACCCCGCAGCCTTGAACGCTTCGTAGCGTGCATGTGCATTGGTGGCGATGAGCAACGACAACTGCGCGCCGCGTTGCCACGACGCCGTCGGTGTGATGATTTCAACACCCGGAATCTCGCGCAATCGGAACTCCAGCAATGCCGTCATGCGCATGCTTTTCGCGCGCAAATGGGCGATACCCGCGCGATCAAATTCCGCAAGGCTCGCGATGAGCGGAAGTGTCGAGAGAATTGGCGGGTTCGACAGGCTCCACGCATCGGCGCGTGCGACCGGTGTGAAGCGCGGCTCCATACGGAAGCGCGTTTCTGGATCATTTCCCCACCAACCGCCGTGACGCGGAAGGTCGAGGTCCCGCACATTGCGATCGTGGATGAACGCACCTGCGACCGCGCCTGGCCCTGAGTTCAGATACTTGTACGAACACCAGACCGCGAAATCCGCGTTGGATGCGTGCAGCGCGACGTCGATGTTGCCCGCCGCGTGCGCGAGATCCCAACCACAGCGTGCGCCAACCGCATGCACAGCGCGCGTGAGTCGCGCAATGTCGAACGCTTGGCCAGTTCGGTATTGAACACCCGGGAGCATCGCAAGCGCGAGCGTGTCGCCAAGCGCCGCGATCCGCGCTTCAACATCCTCTTCGCGCAAGGTCCACTCACCATCACGCGGTGCGAGTTCGATGACTTCGACGTCCGGGTCAAGTCCGCGCGCCGCGACATGTGTCATGACGGCATACGTGTCACTCGGAAACGCGCCCTTCTCGACGAGCAATTTCGTGCGACGACCTTCGGGGCGATAGAAGGTGGTCAGCATCAGGTGCAAATTGACCGTCAGTGTGTTCATCGCGACGACTTCGTGTTCGAGCGCCCCGACCAATCGCGCGAGCGGAGCACGAAGTTGCTCGTGGTAACTGAACCACGGACGCCGCGCGTTCATGTGCCCAGCAACGCCAAACCGCGCCCAATCGTCGAGTTCCTCTTGCATGAGCGCGCGCACGGCATGCGGCATGGGGCCGAGCGAGTTGCCGACGAAATACACGAGATCCGACCGGAGCGCGGGGAGTTCGAAACGCTCGCGGAGCGACGAGAGCGCGTCAGACGCGTCGAGTGCGCGCGCGAAGTCTCGGTCGTGCGAGAGATCGGCGGCGGTGAGTGGTTGCGGAGGAAGTGCGGGCACGGAGGCGGAAGTGGCGGAACTCACGGTCATGTGCGGAGCCTACCCGCCGACTCCTCTTTGGTGCACGGCACGTGCACCAATGAGAGGGGTCATCCCACTGCGTCCCGGATCGCCTGCTCGATGCGCTTCCGCGCCACCGTGGGCATGCGGTCATCGAGTTCCGCGCACGCGTTCTGCCCCAGATCAAGCTCCGCAAACACCAATCGACACCGCTCGCACATCACATCGCGGCCAATCGGAAACCCGCGTCCCTGATCCATCGCCGCCAACTTCGCCTGCAACAAGTCGAAACAGAGCTGTCGGTCATAGTCGGGCGCCGGCGCTTTCCGCGTCGGCAATCCGTCGTTCAGCAGTTTCCGCAACGCAAGCCGAGCGCGATGGATGCGCGTCTTCACCGAATCAAGCTTGAGCCCGAGCGCCGTCGCGCACTCTTCAAGCGGCATCTCGAGGATGTCCTTCATGACCAGTGGCACGCGATACTGCGGCGGCAATCGCAGAATTCCCGCCTGCACGATTTCGCGCGCTTCTCTTCGCATCAACGGATCTGCCGGCTGCTTTCGATCGATCGCCAGATCGATCGACCCCGAGTCGCGCATGGGCGAAAGATCACTGAAACTCTTCATCGCCGATCGCTTCGTCGTGCCGTCCTTGCGGCGCCGAAATCGCCGTTTCGCCGCACGCGCCGCGATGGCGTAAAGCCAAGTTCCCGGATCGGCTCGGCCCTCGAAGGTTTCCCACCGTCGAAACGCCTGCATGAATGTCTCCTGCACGACATCCTCTGCCTCAGACGCAGATCCCGTCACCCGCAACGCGAGCGCGTAGGTGCGAGGTCCGAACTCACGGAACAGCGCCGGAATGGCGCGGGCCGGATCGGGAGACGTACGAGCAAGAGTTGCAGGCATAGTGCGATCGCGTACCGTTAGGATGCGCCCATGCAGTCGAAAGGGATTCAACCGGGGCGCGTACTTGTGGTCGGCGCCGGACTCGCCGGAAGCCTGCTCGCAGTCTACCTCGCCCGTGCAGGTTGGCAGGTTGAACTCGTCGAGCGGCGCGGCGATCCGCGGGCGCGACGCCACATCGCGGGTCGCTCGATCAACCTCGCGATCAGCGCACGCGGCTTGAAAGCACTGCGGCGCGCGGGGCTTGAGGAAACCGTCCTCAAGGATGCGATCCGCATGGGCGGCCGAATGATTCACCCGGTCGCTGGCGCATCGCACTACCACGCCTACTCGAGCGATCCAACCCTCGCGATCAATTCGGTCTCGCGCAGTGCGCTCAATCTCACGCTCCTCGATGCGGCGGCGGCCGAAGCGAACGTCACGCTCGCGTTCGAAGAACGCTGTTCCCACGTCGATTTTGCGCGCAACGAAGCGACGTTCGTGAACGACTCAACCGGCGTCACGCGCACTGTCACCGCCGATCTCATCGTCGGTACCGATGGCGCGTATTCCGCGGTGCGCGCGGCGCTGCAGAAGACCGAGCGCTTCGACTATTCGCAAGATTTCCTCGGACATGGCTACAAGGAACTCACGATTCCGCCGGTCACTTCAGGACCGCACGCGCCATTCGCGATGGAACCGAACGCGCTGCACATCTGGCCGCGCGGCGAGTCGATGATGATTGCGCTACCAAACCCCGACGGCTCGTTCACCTGCACGCTCTTCTGGCGTCACGATGGCGAAGGATCGAGTTTCGCCGCGATTCGCACCGCGGCCGACGCGCAAGCGCACTTCCGCGAGGTCTATCCCGACGCGCTGCCGCTCATGCCAACGCTTGGCGAGGATTTCGCGAAGAACCCTGTCGGCACGATGGTCACGGTGCGTTGCAATCCATGGGTACGCGGCCGTGTTGCGCTCCTCGGCGACGCTGCGCACGCGATCGTTCCGTTCTACGGACAAGGCGCGAATTGCAGTTTCGAAGATTGTGAAGCGCTTGTTGATGCGCTCACGCAGGAAGCTTCGATCGACGCAGCGCTCGTGCGATACCAACGCGAACGCATCGCCAACGCGAACGCCATCGCCGACATGGCGAAATACAACTTCATCGAAATGCGCGATCTCGCCGGGCGCCCCGCCTTTCAACGCCGAAAGAAAGTCGAGCATTTCCTGCATCGCATCGCGCCCGAGCGCTTCACGCCGCTCTACGACCTCGTGAGTTTCTCAACCGTGCCGTACACCGAAGCGAAGGCGCGCGGCGCGGCGAACGTGCGCGCTGTGAGCACGGCGATCCTGCTCTTTGTGATCGCGGCGATCGGCGCGGTCGCGCTCTTCGGTGTGATCCTTGCGCGATTCGCGCTTGGACTTGGAGCATCGTGATGAGAACGCCCGACCCAACTGGCACGCTTTTGCCAAAGCCGTACTGCTCGGCGTGCGGACACGACCTCACCGGCGCTGTCACAGCGAGTGCGTGCCCTGAATGCGGCAAGCCACTTGTCGAAGTACTCACGCGCGTGCCCGCTGGTCGTGGTGGTCATGGTGGCCGCGGTTACGGCGCGTATGGGCGACCGTCACGCCGCTACACGTCAGAACGTCGGCTCTTCGGCATGCCGCTCGTCTCGATCGCATACGGCCCTGATGACACCGGAAAGATGGGGCATGCGAAGGGCTACTTCGCATTCGGCGATATCGCAACGGGCGTCTTCGCTTTCGGCGGAATGGCGCGCGGGCTTGTGGCGTTCGGCGGACTCTCGATCGGCGGCGTGACCTTTGGTGGACTTTCCATCGGAACATTCGCTGCGTTCGGCGGCGGAGCGGTTGCGTGGCTTGGAAGCGCGGTCGGCGGATTTGCTGTTGGCCTTCTCGCACACGGTGGTGGCGCGATCGGCCTCGTCGCGCAAGGCGGACTCGCGATCGGTTGGCTCGCACGTGGCGCTGAAGCAAAGGGTGTACATACGTGGACGCTGCGCGCACCACCTGACGCCGCGACGCAAGCCTTTTTCGACGAATTCAAGTGGTTGATCGGCCCAAGTGGTGGTGGCCCTCAGATCCACTACGGCATCGCGTGGACGTTGGCGATCGCGCTCGTGATCGCCATCATTGCCCTGCTCCCAGCAGCACTCGCAGGCCGTGGACGGGATGCCATCGAAGAAGAACTCCGCCGCGCACCAGAGGAGCGCAGATGACAGACACACCACGCGCACTCATCGATATCACACCGCCGATCACGCCCAACATCGCGGTCTGGCCAGGCGATACACCGGTTTCGCGCGAAGTCCTTTGCGACATTGAGCACGGTGCAACCGTCACGCTCTCGACGCTGCGTTCGACCGTCCACCTCGGAGCGCACGCTGACGGCGCCAACCACTACGGCGCTGGCGCGAAGGCCATCCATGCGATGCCACTGCACCGTTATGTCGGCCCGTGCCAGGTTGTCCGCGCACGCGCCGACCGCTGCCCGGGCGGCATGCGGGTCGGCGTGGCGCATCTCGAGTTGCCACTTGCCGCGATTCGTCATCCGCGCGTTCTCATCCACACCGGGACATTCCCCGACTTCGCCCAATGGAACAGCGATTTCGCGGCGCTTGAGCCAGCACTCGTTGATGCGCTCGCGGATCGGGGTGTTGAGTTGATTGGCGTCGACACTCCGAGCGTTGATGTGCAGGAATCGAAGGATCTCGCGGCGCACAAGCGATTTCTCGCGCGCGACGTCGCGATCCTCGAAGGACTTCGGCTCGATCACGTCGCAAGCGGTGCCTACGAACTCATCGCGCTCCCGCTGCCACTCGTCGGCTTCGACGCAAGCCCTGTGCGCGCTGTGTTACGCTCTCTCGTATGAGCCAGAGCGACGGCACCAACAGCACTCACAGCACGCACGGCACTGTTGTCTCCTCCCGTGCCCCCGAACCCGTCGGTGCGTATCCGCACGCAAAACGCGCCGGAAACTTGTTGTTTCTTTCCGGCGTTGGTCCTCGCAAACGTGGCTCAAAGGAAATTCCTGGAGTCACACTTGGCACCGACGGTCGCCTCATTGCGAAGGACATCGAAGCGCAGTGCCGCTCATGTTTCGACAATGTGAAAGCGGTGATGGAGGACGCCGGTGTGCCGTGGGAGAATCTCGTCGATGTCACTGTATTCCTCACCGACATGAAGAACGACTTCCCGATCTACAACCGCATCTACGCCGAGTATTTCGCAGGGCCTGGAAATCCAAACCCAACGCGCACCACGCTTGCGATCACCGCGCTCCCAACACCAATCGCTGTTGAAGTGAAGGCGATCGCAGTGGTCATTTGAGCGCGATCCCGCCAAAGGTCGCCGCCGCAGCGGCGACCATTGGTTTTACGACAGCCCGCGGCGATTCACTCGCCGCGAGGCGTGCCAGAGCGAGCAAGTTGCGAAGCAGGTTGCGAGCGCTCAAACGCGCGCCCAGCCAAGAATCACCACACTTCGCCGCACGCCGTCCATGATGCACGCGTCGGGGAACGCTCCCCACTCGATAAAACCGCGCGAGCGAAAGAGCCGCAAACTTGGCTCGTTGTGCGCGAAACAAATCGCGAGAATGCGATCAATGCCGCACGCCGGTGCACGTTCCAACAGCGCATCAAGCATCCCGCGACCAACACCGCGTCCTGCCGCGCGATCGGCGACATACACCGAAATCTCCGCAGTCGGCGCATACGCCGCGCGGTCTTTGAAGTTTGTGAACGCGCCCCACGCGCAGACGCCTTCCGCGTCGACCGCGACAAGCACTGGCCGACGCGTCAAATCACGCTG
>CAIWCL010000160.1 GCA_903911205.1 uncultured bacterium | reverse complement strand
GTACACGATGCGGTCATGAAGTCGGTACTTGTCGCCCTGCCAGAACTCGAGTCGATCAAGACTCACGCGGTAGCCGCCCCAATGTGGAGGGCGGGGCACATCTTGGCCAGCAAAACGCGCTGTCATCTCGTCGGCGCGGCGCTCCAGTTCGGCGCGACTCGCGACGGGTTCGCTCTGCGCGCTCGCCCAGGCGTTGACGCGACTGTCGACGGGCCTCTGCGCAAAATACTCGTCGCTCTCTGCATCGGTGGCGAGTGACACGCGCCCTTCGATGCGCACTTGGCGATCAAGCGAATCCCAATGAAAAAGGAGCGCTGCGCGCGCGTTTGCGCTGAGCGCTCGTCCCTTGCGGCTTTCGCGATTGGTGAAGAATCGCGCGCCATCGCGCGTGAGTCCGCGCAACAACACGATCCGCGCGCTCGGTTGTCCGTCGGCATCGACGGTCGCGAGTGTCATCGCGTTCGGATTCGGAGTTGGAAGCCGCATCGCCTCGGACATCCACAGTTCCAGAATTGGAAAGGGATCAGAGGGAGGTTGATCGAAGTTGATGGTGGGGGCCGGGCCGTGTCCTGTACTCATGTGTCACTCTGGTGTGTTGACCGTGGATCGCGTGGCAGATTTTGTCGCGTTCGATTTCGTCCGCCGATGCGCGCGCCGTCCTTCAAGACAGGCGGTTCATGAGCCCTCATCAGCATCTCAAGCGTGGCATCATCGATGGCCCCGAGTTCAGCGAGCAGCGTATCGCCGCGCTTTTCTTCGAGAATGGAGAGAGGATCGGCAAGTCCCTTGGTCGCTTCAAGGTAGCGCTCAAGCGCGGCGTCGTCGGTCGACGTGCGGGAGGAACGTGGTGGTTGCGTCGCGTCCTTTGTGTTCGAGGTAGGTGACGATTGGGCCTTCGCAGGCGACGTTTGATTCTTCGCGAGTGTTGGTTCCGCGCGCTTGATCGCTGCGATCTCGGCGGTGATTCCGAAGAGGCGCATCCAGCCCGTCACTTCGCGTTCGCCAAGAGGCACCGACCGGCGGGGATCGGGTGGCGCGGGTCGCTTCGGTCGTGCGCGTCGCGCATCACCCGCGAGAGAGGCGAGGAACTCCTCGCTGCTCAGCCAGTCGGCTCCGCGTGATCGCGCGTGCCGCTGAATAGCTCGGTCGCTTGTCACGACGGTGACCTGCCGCGGTGCACTCGTCCGATCGAGGAAGGCCATGATGTGGTCGTCCGCGCTGCGGCCGGGGCCCGCGCCCTCGATCAGGATGCGGCCGACTCGATTGGCACCGCGCGGCACTCCATCACAGACAAGCCACACCACGTCGGTTGCGTATCGACTTTGGGAGACAAGCCGCGCCAGCCCGTCCGGTTCACCGACGGCGAGCTCTGGCGGGAGCACACCGGTGACGTGAAGGACGTTGTAGGTGTCGATAATGAGTGGCACGGTGTGTACCTCATCTTCACTTCTGCGAACACTCCCCGCAACGTTGCAGGAAACCACCGTCCGCCGGCCATGGTTGGTTCCGCGGGGGGGCAGTTCCCGTTCCCGAGCGACGGGCTCCGTCCATTTCGCGCTTCGGATGCAGACGCCTTGACCCCTTGGGCAAAATCGTGTCGAATAGGCGACTCGGCTCCGGGCGGCCCAGCGCTGTCCCGAAGGCCGACCAACCCAATACTGAAACTTCAAGTTTGAAACTACAAGTTTGAAACTTCAAGTTTGAAACTAGAGGGTCGAGACACGAAGGTAGAAACTCCAAGGTCGAGACCCAGGCGCGAGAATCTCAAAAGGACGAGAATTTCAAATGTCGATCCGTATCAAGGCACGTAGTGGCGAGTCCGTCGAGCAGATGCTCCGTCGTTTCAAGAAGCTCTGCGAGAAGGAAGGCTTGACGAAGGACGTCAAGAAGAAGCAGAACTACGAGAAGCCCTCGGAGCGCAAGCGTCGCGACGCCCGTCGTCACGAACCGCGTCCAGTGCGTCCAGGCTCTGATCGTCAGGGTGCTCGCCCTGCGAAGCGCGAAGCGAAGGGTCCACGTGGCCCGCGCGGCGGCAGCGGTGGCGGGTTCTGAACCCGGCCAAAGGCCCGGCCTCCTTCATGCGTTCACGCACCACGTCTGATCCTGAGTCGACGCGACAATTCGCGATCGATATTGCACGCACCCTTGCCGACTCCAAGTGCTCGGATGTCGTCCTGCTCGACGTTCGAGGGCGAAGCCAAGTGACCGATTACGTTGTGATCGCGTCTGGTACGAGTCAGCGGCAAATGCGCGCAGCTGCGCAAGACATCGAAGACATTGGCAAGGCGCGCGGGCAGCACCCGTTCCACACCAATGCCGACCAAAGTTCGACGTGGATCGTCGTCGACTTTGTTGAGATCGTCGCGCACCTCTTTGAACCCGATCAGCGCCTCTACTACGACCTCGAGTTGTTGCACGCCGACGGCAAGCGCGTGGAATGGCACCGTCCAGAAGGCGAGTTGCCACCGGGCCGTCAGGGCGCGGGTGGCGCGAGTCGCGCAGGTTTGGGGAAGGCGGAGCGCTGACATGCTGCGCGAGGCGCTCTTTGCAAAGATTCACCGCGCCACGGTGACCCTCTGCAGTCCCGACTACATGGGCTCGATCACGATCGATCCCGATCTCCTCGACGCGACGGGCATGCGCATCAACGAGAAGGTGCTCGTTGCGGACATCGACAGCATGAATCGCTTTGAGACGTACATTTTCCGCGGCGAGCGGGGAAGTGGCGTCATCGGCATCAATGGTGCGGCGGCGAGGCTCTCCGGCGTCGGTCACCGTGTCATCATCATGAGTTTCTGCCATCTCTCGCTCGAAGAGATGCGCGAGCATCGGCCAAAGGTTGTGCTCTGCACGCCCGACAATCGGATCGCGCAGTTCCTTGAGTACGACCCGGACTGAGAGCCGAGGTAAGAGCCGAGGCAAGAGCCAGGCAAGAGCCAGCGTGAGAGCCAGCGTGAGAGCCAGCGTGAGAGCCAGCGTGAGAGCCTGCGTCGGAACTCTGACGTCACGGACCTGCCTCAGAGCGCCGGATCAGAGACCCCGAGCAGGCGCGAGGTCGACGCTCCGAGTGAGCCGCCCCGTGCGTCACGCGACAAACTCCCCTTCGCCAAGCGACGCGCCCACGCAACGTGCGCCTTTGCCACAAGAATCGCGTACGCTCGCCTCTCCGCGGCGTCACGCCGCATGATCGGAGTCTCTCATGCGACCACTCTGCTCTCTCCAACTCATTCGTCCTCTCGCCGCGCTCGTTTTCGTTGTGCTGTCGACCACCGTTGCGTCACCCCGCGCGATCGCAACAGCGATTCCGCAAGATGCGGCCCAAGGCACGCCCACCGTTGCAGCGACATCCGAAGCTCGAGCGCCCATCGACGCCGCGTGGATTGGCGCGTGGATCGGTGAGGCTGCGACGCCGCGGCTGAATGGCCGCGCGCCGATCGCGCTCCCCATCACGATCGTGGTCTCTGCACCCGCGAAGGCCACCGACGCGCCGCTGATCGCGATGACTGTCATTCAAGCGGGCGCCATCGCGAAGCCCGCGATCGATGTGGCCGCTGATGGTCGCGCACTTGGTTTCACGCTCGACGGCGGAAGTGTTCGTGCGCGTTTCGCGGCGATGCTTGGCGAGGACGGCCTTGTTGCTGCGGGAAATTGCATGCTTTTCAACGACAAGGGCGAAGGCATGCCGCCGCCACTTGATTTGCAACTTCGAAAGATCGAACTCGTTTCTGAACTCGCCGAACAACGCGTCTACAGCGGCGTGCTCGACGCGGCTGGTCAGAAGCTCGCGATGCGACTCGCGCTCGCCGAAGGGAAACTTGGTCCAACGGGTGCATTTGAGATCGCAGCGCAAGGGCTGCGCGATTTCGCCGTCGAAGTCGAGAAATCGGTGAAAGACGGGCGCACCAGTTATCTCATCGCCATTCCTGTAGGAACGACCGCGAGTCTCGAATTGACCGCGAACCCAGAAGGTACGGCGCTCGAGGGGACATTCGCCCAGGGGGCTTTCAAGGCTCCCATCCGATTTCAACTTGAGCCTGGCGTCCGACTCAGCACGTTGCGACGGCCACAAGACCCCGTTGCGCCGTTTCCATATCGCGAGGAAGAAGTGCGCATCTCGCACCCCGCAGGACACGTGCTCTCGGGGACCCTCACGATTCCATCGGACATGGCGCTCGCCCGCGATGGACGGACGCCTGCGGTCGTTCTCTTGACCGGCTCCGGCCCGCAGGATCGCGACGAAGCATTGATGGGGCATCGGCCATTCCTCGTCATTGCGGATGCGCTCGCGCGCGCGGGTGTTGCGGTACTTCGATGTGACGACCGCGGTGTTGCCCGTTCGACGGGCGACTTCAACGCCGCGACCAGCACCGATTTCGCAAGCGACGCCGAAGCCGCAGTCGACTGGCTGAAGACGCAACCGTCGATCGACCCATCACGGATTGGTCTTGTCGGACACAGCGAGGGTGGGCTCATCGCGCCGATCGTCGCCTGGTGGGAAAATGAAGGCGACGCGCCGACGAATCCGCTGGCATTCATGGTGCTGCTCGCAGGAACCGCGGAGCAAGGCGGCAAACTGCTCACGCGTCAGTCGAAGGCGCTGTACGACGCGGCGGGTGTTCCGGCAGAAAAGAGTGGCCCGGCGCTTGCCGCGCATGCGGCTGCGATGGCTGCCGTCATGGAAGGAAAGCCAACGGACGAAGTGCGTCCGCTGATCGAGGAAATGGTGCGTCGGCAGGTCGCAATCGGCAGTCTGGTCATCCCGGATGATGCCACGCTGAAGCCGACGTTTGACGCGGCGATGACGCAGATCTCAAGCCCATGGATGATGGAGTTCATTCGGTTCGATCCGCGCGGAGTGCTTGCGGCAATCGAGATTCCGACGCTCGCGATGTGCGGGTCGAAGGACACGCAGGTCGACATGGAGACGAACCTTGGCATCATGGAGGACATCGCCCGTTCATCGGGTGCGCCGATCACGACGCGTCGACTCGAAGGCCTCAATCATCTCTTCCAACCTGCGACAACCGGCGTGATTGAAGAGTACGGCCAAATCGATACAACGTTCGAACCGAAAGCTCTCGCAGAAATGGTTGCCTGGGTTGTAGAGACCGCGAAAGCGGCGCC
>CAIWCL010000159.1 GCA_903911205.1 uncultured bacterium | reverse complement strand
GTCGGCGTAGCCGACAACGTCTTCGTCGAATTCAAGCGAGACATGGGCGAAGAATCGATCGTCCATAAGGTCTTCGACAAGGAACTGCTGCCGCGCGACCTCAGCGCCATCGTCCTGCGCCAGATCCGCGAGCAGTACGAGTCCGTCCACGGCAAGGTGGACGCCGTCATCATCACCATTCCCGCCAATTTCACCGACCAGGCCCGCGCCGATACCATCAAGGCCGCCGAGGCGGCTGGTTTCAAACTCGGCGATGACGCCCTGGTGAATGAACCCACCGCTGCGGCGATCTACTATGCCGGCACCTCGCCGACCAAGCTCGTGGGTAACTTCCTGGTCTACGACTTCGGTGGCGGCACCTTTGACGCCACCGTCCTCAAGGTCGACGGCGACGATATCAAAGTCATTACCAGTATGGGCGTACAGCGTCTCGGCGGTAAAGATCTCGACGACAAACTCGCCGAGCTGATCGCGCGCAAATACGAGTCTGTCAGCGGCAAGAAATTCGACGAGAAGGAATGCAACCTGCACAAGCACGAGGTCGAACAATACAAGCATACGCTGTCCGTCCGCGACAAGGTCAGCATCCCACTCCGTACCGCCACCGGCATCGTCCGACTGGAGGTTTCCCGCGAAGAATTCAACGAGGCCATCTCCGCCCTGGTCGCCCAAGCCGAAATGGCTGTCGATTCCGCCCTCCTTGCCGCCAAACTCAGCCCGTCCGACCTGGCTGGAGTATTCCTGGCCGGAGGCTCCACCCGCGTGCCGGCTCTCACCGAAAGCCTGGAGCGTCAACTGGGCCTCAAGCCCATGGCCAAGAACGTCGATGAGGCGGTAGCCCTCGGCGCCTGCCTCTACGCCGGCATCCGCAACAAGGATAAGCTTTCCGCCGGCCAGAAGCAACAGATCGCGGCCAAGAAGGTTCAGGACGTGACTCCGCACTTCTTCGGCACCACTTGCTTCAATCGCGAGAAAGGCCGACTCATGAACGAAACCCTCATCGCCAAGGACCTGCCTTTGCCTTGCACTGTTACGAAGAGCTTCTCGCGCAACCATTGGCACGAGCAGAAGCTCATTTTCCGGATCACCCAATGCTCCCGCGACGAAGACGACGTGGCGTTCGTCAACATCATCTGGGAAGGCTTCCTCGATAACCTCCCCAAGGTCACCGAGGAAAGCGAAATCCAGATCACTTATTCCTACGACCTGAACGGCATCATGAAATGCAAGGTCGTCGATATGATGTCCGGTCGCACGGTCGACACCAGCCTGACCGCCTCGAGCGGCGCCAAGGAAGGCGCCGACAGCAAGGTAGATGTCAACGACTTCCTGCTATGATGCCCCTTAGCGATTCTCAAACATATCAGGCCGGCGACGGCTGGTTTGCCTTCTTCTGGCTGGCTTGGGGGGCCTGGTGGCTCTGGTCAAAGTTCAACGAACCGGGAGCCTTCGAGGTCCGCACCAAGGAGGTCATGCGAGGAGACAACAACGACCTGCGCGTTGTCTCGATTGAAGCACGCGGGAAAATCTCTGTGAATTCACCGACGAACGTCCAGTTTGTCTGCTTCGCGTTTGACGTATCCGACAAAAACGACGGCGAGGCGATCATCTCGACGCTCAGCGATTTCAAGTTCCCTAATTCACACGCCTTTTTGTCCAAGCGCGAATTCGGTCTTCTCAAGCCCGACCAGTACTTCAAGGATTGGGTGGAAGTCGGCGTGCTGCTCCCCGACCATGTTGTGGCGCCGAAATCGGGTCAACGAAAGCTCAAGTTCACCTGTGCAATGACGCCCACGGGTAACCTTGACCTCACCTATGTTTCCACGGAGTGCACGGGCACCTTCGAGATCGGTCAGCTTGGCTACAACGAACTCGACGAAAAGCGTATGGAAGCCATCAGCCTCAGCCTCGACCTTGGCGTAGCCATCGCCCACGGGGACGGGAAACTCGACCGCAGTGAAGGACAGGCCATCTCTGACTGGCTCCGCAATAAGCTCGAGATGTTCGATGACAAGACGAAGCCCAAGGCACGTACCCAGTTGAACGACGCCCTCAAGGCCTCTTTCGAGCGGGCTGAAGCCGGGACGCTCACGGTCAACGAAAGCCTCGCCAGACTCAAGGCCAGCAAGGTGCGTAACGCCGTGAATGATGCGCTCGAACTGAGTTCGCTTGTCATGGCCGCGGACGGCGTCATCGCGGAGAGCGAGATGAGGATGCTGCGCTCCTTCGCTCAGGAACTTGGCGTTAAACTCGAGGATCTTCAGAACATCGCGGACAAGCATGTGGCCGGGGCCAAGGCGACCGCCACCGACAAGTCCGAGATCTCCGACGAGTCACTCATTGGCATCGACCCCAGGGCCGAGAAATCAGCCATCAAGAAGGCCCTCATCGACGCGTTCGGCAAATACAACGCTCGCCTCCAGTCCGAGAAAGATGCCTCCCGGCGCGCCTATTACCAAGACCTGCTCAACGCTGTCGCCCGCCTACGCAAGAAGTATGCCTGAATCCGCCGTCGATCAGCTGAACGACTGCCGTCGCCGGGTCACGGACGCGGCCTTCCGCATACCCGCGCCTGAACTCAATCGTGAGCTCGCTCAGAGCACGGGCAAGCGCGACGGAGCCCTCTCGGCCAGGATGCTCCGCATCAACGCGTCACTCGCGCCGCTCATCGAGGAAGCCGTCATGCTGGCCTGTCGCAACCTGGGCTTCCCTCGGGAGATGGTCGATGTCTACGTCCGTCCGCAGCAGGAAATCAACGCCTACAGTTCGCGCGACGGCGAGCGGGCGGTGGTCACGCTGAATTCACTCATGGTCGAGATCTCGGACGTCGATGAGATCGCCTATGTCGTCGGCCACGAGCTCGGCCACTACCTGCTGCCGGAATCGAACGTGCGCACGGACACACAATCGGTCGAAGGCTGCATGCTTTCGCGCAACAACGAGTTCACGATGGATCGGATCGGCCTGCTGGCCTGCCGCAGCGTCGAAAAAGCCTGCTCGGCCGAAATGAAGACGCTCAG
>CAIWCL010000158.1 GCA_903911205.1 uncultured bacterium | reverse complement strand
TGGGATTCGCGTTCCAGTTCGAGGTTTTGGGAGCCTTCCGAACTCCCAAGTTCATGACGGTCGAGATGACGGAATTGCGCTGTCCGGTTGTGATTTCACGGTCGGTCTTGCACGGTCGGTCTTGCACGTCCGACCTTCAGAAGCCGCTGAACTTCGCAACTCTGTTCTTGAGGACGACCCCATTGAAAGAGGACCGACCTTCGAGGAGCAGCGAACCTACGGCACGACTTCAGATCAGGCTGAAATTCCATGCTTGGATTGCGCGAGTGTTTCGTGAAGGGGCTCGTGAAACACGGGTACAAAGAAGCATCGAAGCCAACCTGACGGCGGGGAAACTACGCCGTGTTTATGCAGGTTCTGTTTACCTTTGATGAGCGCAGCGAGTGATCGCGACTCGCTCTCGAGGAAACCATCCGCGCATCTCCAGACTTCATAGAACCTTCATTCGCCACTCACCCAAGGCTTGCACCTCAGGTTGGCGCGGACCGACTTGCGCCGCCCCACCGCGCCATGCGCGACGACCTTTCCGCTACCTTGCGCAAATGCACATCGCTCCCTGCATTTCATCGCGCTGCCTTTCATCAACCACGACCGTCTGCGCATCGCTTGCGCTCGCGATCGCGCCAATCGTCTTCGCATCGACGACGCCGAACGCGCTGGCCTTGAGCGCGCCCCAAGCGCAAGTCGACCTCTTCAACGGCAAGGATCTCTCCGGCTGGGTTGACGTCAACACTTCTGCTTCAACGTGGACGGTTGCGAAAGATGAAACCGGCGCGCCGATCATCAAGTGCACAGGCATTCCGACGGGCATCCTTCGCACCGAGAAGGCCTACGAAAACTTCGTGCTTGAATTCGATTGGAAGCACCTGTCGTACCCAGGCAACGCAGGGCTCTTCGTGTGGAGCGACCCATACTGCTTCAAGGGCGTGCCGTTCTCGCGTTCGATCGAAGTACAGATCATGTTGACACCCGACAACGTTGACGGCGAAGGTCGCACGATGTACACGGGGCAAGGCGACATCTTCTCCATCTGGGGCGCGAGCATGAAGCCCGACCGGCCGCACCCAGGTGGTTGGGAGCGCTGCCTTCCAAGCGCGCGCACAACCAAAGGCGCCGGCGAATGGAACCACTACAAGGTGACGTGCAACAACGGTGTCATCAAATTGGAGATCAACGGCACTGAAGTCTCAGGTTGCTCTGAGGTGAAGCCGCGCAAGGGTTTCATCTGCCTCGAGAGCGAAGGGACCGAGATTTGGTTCAAGAACCTCAAGGTGACCGAACTGCCCGCCGCAACACCCGCACTCCCGCCTGAGATGTGCGCGGATCTCGCCGCTGCTGGTATGCGGCCGATGTTTGACGCGCTCGTGATGAAGGGCTGGAAAGAGGGAGCTGATCGCGGCGAGAGCGAGCCGGCGCACTGGTCGATCTCGAACAACGTCGTGCGCTTCGACGGCAAGGGCAAGAGCCTTTGGAGCGATGAAAGCTACGGCGACTTTGAAATGATCTGCGACTGGCGTTGGACGAAGGAACATCAGGGCAAGATGCAGCGCCCCTTCATCGGTGCCGACGGCGGCACTGTGAAGAATCCCGATGGCAGCAACAAGACTGTGGAAGTCGAAGAGCGCGACAGCGGCATCTACCTCCGCGGCAGTTCGAAGAGTCAAGTCAACATTTGGACATGGCCCTGTGGATCGGGTGAGGTCTACGGCTATCGCACCGACGCGTCGATGCCCGCAGACGTGCGTGCGGCCGTGACACCCAAGAAGAACGCTGACGCACCAGTTGGTCAGTGGAACCGTTTCCGAATTCGCATGGTCGGCGATGTGCTCAACGTGTGGAACAATGGCGAACACGTGATCATCGATGCGAAGTTGCCAGGTGTTGCGAAAGAAGGCCCGATTGCGCTCCAGAGCCACGGCTGTCCGATCGAGTTCTACAACGTGATGATCCAGCGACTCGACTGAGCAAACCGCTCGACTCTGTACGCCGGACTACTCCTCGAAGAGAAGTGACTATCCTCGGCCACCGACCGATCATGGAAGTCGAATCCGCGCCTGATGGGGACCTCATCGGGACCCCTGAAGGATCTGATCCGGGACCTGAACCGGGATCTGATCCGGGATCTGATCCGGGACCTGATCCTGGACCTGATCCGGGATCTGATCCAGGACCCGAACGGGGCATCATCGGGGCCGATCGGGACTGCGACGCCCGGGAACCTCAGAAATCTTGGCATCCGAGGAGGAACCGCTCCGAATCTTTCCCCGAATGCTTGCGGTTCCCCCTCGAGCAACGAGACTCCCACCCAATGCCCCTCACCACGCTTGCCCTCCACGCGATGGCCCTTCAAACGATGGCCTTCGCGGCCTCCTCCCTTCTTCTCTCATCACCGAACGGCGAGCCCAGCTCACCGATTCGCTTTGACCCTGCGACCTTCATGGCTCTGCAGTCAGGGCAAACTCTGCCGTCGACTTTCGACCGCCTCGCAGGCCCTGGCCTTCAACTCGTTCGAAAGTCAGTGGTCGATGCGCCGGGTGTTGCGTCCGATGGCATCCACTTTCACTTTCAACATCCCGCGAATCCAGATCGCGAGGCTTCCATCCTCCTGCGCGAAGGTCGCGTGGCAGGCTTCATTGCCACGGCTGGGCTGCGACAGGAACTCCGCTCACCAAAATCCGGTGTCGCGGTCGCAACGCTCGCTTCGCCTGCGAGCGAACTTCCTTGCGCAATGACAGACGACCATCGCGCGCCGACGTCGCAGCATGGCGGTGGCGTTGCCGGTGCAGGGTGCGATGACGGCAGCACAATCAACGTGTATGTCGCGTACACCGACGCTGCGGTCGCACAGGCGGGCGGCGAAACGCAAATGCTCGACCAGATTCTCTGGGCGGTTGGCGACTCGAACACGATTTACGTCAACTCCGGTGTCGCGGTGGAACTGCGACTCCTTGGTACCGAGCGCGCGACCGGCTACGTCGAGAACGCGACCGCGATGGCGAACGATCTCTACGCGCTCCGCGACCCCGTCGATGGCGTCCTCGATACGGTCCTCGCGAATGCCACCGCCCGCGGCGCCGATCTCACATCACTCGTTCGCGCCAACGGCGGTGGTGCGTGCGGCATCGCATTCTTGGTCGGCGGTTCGGTCGACGATGTCGCCTACGGCGTCAGCGTCACCGCATTGGGCTGCTTCTCGAATCGCACGTTCACGCACGAACTCGGCCACAACATGGGCTGCTGCCATGCGCCCGGCGATGGCGGCGGATGCACCTCCGGCGGAGTCTTCCCCTACTCGACCGGACACCGTTTCTTCGGCATCAACGGCACGGAGTACCGCACGGTCATGGCATACGCGCCGGGTTCGCGCATCGGGCATTTCTCCTCCCCAGCGGTGCTCTACCAAGGCACTCCAACGGGCCTCCCTGATGAGCGCGACAACGCACGCAGCATCAACGAGACGCGATTCACCATCGCCAACTTTCGCTGCGCACCCTGCCCCGCCGATCTCACGGGCGATCGCGTCGTCGACGCCGCGGACCTCGCGGCGATCTTGAGCGGTTGGGGCGATGGCGAACTTGCGGGCGACCTCGATGGTGACGGAAACACCGGCGCCGCGGATCTCGCGATCCTGCTTGGCAACTGGGGCGCGTGCGACTGAACCGATGGCGCGAGGTCGTTGCGAACGCGACGACCTCCAAGAAAGTAGGCGCGTCGAATGAAACAGGCCCGGCATTTTGCCGGGCCTGTTGATTGAGCGGGGTTCTACTGAGCGATGTTGGACGCTGTGGATCAACGAATCAACATCTGCGAGGTCCATCACTCTTCCGACTGCTCGCGGTGCTGCATTTGAGCCTTCAAACGCGCGAGAATCGATGAGTGCATTTGGCTGACGCGACTCTCAGAGAGGTCGAGCGTTGCACCAATTTCCTTCATCGTCATTTCCTCGTAGTAGTAGAGGATGACGATGAGTCGCTCTGCGCGCGAAAGTCCCTTCGTGATCAACGCCTGAAGATCTTGCTTCTGTACCGCCTGCTGCGGATTCTCCTGGCGATTGTCTTCGACGACATCGATCTCGCGGACGTCCTTCGAACTGTCGGTCTCAAAGCACTTCCGCGTGAGACTGACCATGGACACCGGGCGGGAGTCCTTCTGGAGCTTCTCGAATTCGTCGCCGGAAACATTCAGTCGAGCAGCGACCTCTTCTTCGGTCGGACGAGCACCTGTCTCCATCTCGATCGACTTGCGGACCTTGTCCACCTTCGCCGTACGACTGCGTACGAGACGCGGAACCCAGTCCATCGAGCGCAACTCGTCGAACATTGCGCCGCGAATACGCTGGGTGCAGAATGTCTCAAACTTCACGCCACGATCAGGATCGAACGATTCGACCGCATCCATGAGGCCAAACGCACCCGCGGACTTGAGATCGTTGATCTCGACCTCGCTTGGAAGTCGCTTGTGAAGGCGCTCTGCGGCGTAGGCCACGAGGTCGAGGTGTCGGGCGATGAGGAAGTTGCGAAGTTCCTCGGTCGGATTCGCGCGATATTCACGCCAAACTTGATCGATCGGACGCTCCGAGAGCGGAAGCGGCTTGGCGGGCTCTTTCGCCGCACGCGTGGCCGCCGCGGTCGAGGCACTCGCCTTTTGAATCGTGCGCGCAGGCTGCGTCGTTTCCACGACGGCGACTGCTTCGATCTCAACAGCGACCGTCTGCAACGAGACGCTCTTCGCGAATCGCTCGGAGGTCACTCCGACAACGCCGGGGAGCGACATCGCGCCGTTGCGCGCTCGCTTGGTGACCGTCGATGTGGTGGTGTGGGTCGCCGTTGTTTTGCTACCGGCGGCCTTGGGGGCACGGGTCGCGGCGACAGGCTGCGGGGACTTCGAAGCAGCTTTAGAAACAGCGGTTGAACGGGTGCTCGAATTGGGTTTCGAAACGGTTTTTGACGCGGACTTCGTTCGCTCGGACATTCGGTCGGCTCCTTGACCAGTCGTCCATTGATCTGGAGTCACCTTCATCGAACCCTGCCGCGCGTACGAGCGAAGCAGCATTCTTGAAAGCGACCCACTCACCTTTCCCCGGGCGGCTGTGCGTGTGATGCGGATCGCCGCAAAACGCACAGAGAACCCGGGAAACCAACTCGCTTGTTCGTTCTCCAGACGAACAAACGATCTCGTCCCCTGTCAGGGTCGTCGTTGCTTCCCGGTCAAGCCAAGGTGTATGGAGGCACAGGTGCGGAGCGCAATTGTCTGTAGAACAGTTGGTTCTACAACAGGAGCGACACCACGCGTTGCGAGTTCCATTCGCCTTGGATGAGCGGTGCGAGCACCGATTCACCCGACTTCCGTCTGGTCTCGCGTGGTTGGCAAGCTTGAACGACTCAAGCTCGAAAACCAAGCATTTCCTCGCGGAAACTGCGCCTCCTTCTGCACGCGCCGACTTTGATCATGAGATTCGATCCTAAGTTTCGATCGAACTCGTCGACGCCTTGAAAGGCCCGCTTGTCGCATTGCACGAACATCCATGTCCGGCAAAGCGACGTCAGTATAACGAGAATCCAACTCCTGCAAGTGCCTTTCAGATCACGCCGCTTTCTTTTCACGCAAACTCAACGAAGCGGAGGGATCTTCCGATTGTCCCACGCGCGACGCCAACGATTCGTCCGCTTCTTCGATCACATCAACGCCGGTGAGGCCATCCAAACCGACTTCAGCACCCGCGCGATCGGCAAGATCCGCGCGCATCGCACGATCGATCTTGCGCGTTTCATGACTCACCATCCAATCACACACAAGACCCACCGCGAATCCACCGCAGAATGCGAGTGCCATCGCGGTCAATGCGCGTGTGAGGACCGTTTCACCCGGGTTTCCTGCAGAAATCCCAACGGCGATGGAGACGGAAAATGCCGCGAAGGCGATGCATGCAGCGATCGCCTGCGGAAGCGGGATGCGATTGGAGGGCGAGGAAGTGTGCTGAGAGTGGAACGATCGTCCGGGCATGGCAACCTCACTTGAGAGCGCATGTGATTCGGCGATTCATGCCGAATCTCGACGCGGTCCGTGAGGAGAGCAATGTGCGGGCCAGCCGCGCGCGAGGGCTTCATGCCCGCCGATGGCCAGATCGCGAACGACGATCAACCCTGCGAGAGGAAGCCTGCGAGCCTTGCGAGGAACCCACGTCGTACTTCGGTCGGCGGCGGTGCCGCTTCGCCGGAAAGGGTTCGGGCCAACTGCCGGATCGCGCGGGACGCGGGCGCGTACGGCGAGCCGACCGCAACGGGCTCGCGCCGACGAACTGCCTGCGGAACCGCTGGATCATGCGGGATTGCCCCCGCGAACTCGATCGTCGTATTGAGAAACGCGCGCGCAACACGCTCTACGCGCGCGTGCACCGCACGAGCCTCTTCCTCGCTCGATGCCATGTTGACCACGAGACGAATGCCCTCGCGACGACCGCGGGCAACCAACGTCTTCATGGCGCCGTAGGCATCCGCGATCGCCGTCGGTTCAGGAGTCGTTGTAATGAGAATGGTGTCTGCCGCGGCCGCAAATGCCATGGAGTTCGCACCGATGCCGGCACCCGTGTCGATGATCAGGACATCCACCGAGCGCTCAAGTTCAAGCAACTGAGAGAACACTTCGCGTCGCGCACTTTGCCCCATATCGGCAAGGCGCGAAACACCGGACGCGCCTGGGACGAGGCGGAAACCACCCGGCGCGAGTACCGCAACCTCATCGAGCGTGCGCTCACCCGTCACCACGTCTTCCAGTGTGGAGCGCGGCGTAATGCCGCACAAAACGTCGGCGTTTGCGAGTCCAAGATCCGCATCGAGGAGCGCCGTCCGTTGACCGCGCTCGGCGCAGGCAACCGCGAGGTTGACCGCGATGTTCGACTTCCCGACGCCACCCTTGCCGCTTGAAATCGCGATCGCTCGCGCAAGCCGGACCGTACGCGTGCGCTCTGCCGCATTGAGCGGCCCAACACTGATTTGATGCGCGAACGACGTCGCCGTCGTGATCGGAATCACCGCCGGCGTGACTGCGGAAGACTCCGCGAGGCGCCCTTCCATTGTTCCGCGCGATGCGACAACCAAACGCCTCAACTTCTCCGCTTGGTCGGCGGACAGTGAGCGTTCGCGCACGGAGCCATCGGACACGGCGTCATCTTTCCAAGCGCGCTCTGCCATCAACGGACCTCGCTGCCCATGACGAGAGAAGCCAGTCGGCGCCCCCGTGCGGTTTCAATGTGTTCAGGAACTTCTTGGCCGTGCGTCAGGAAACTCACGCGCGTACCAAGTCGCTCGACGAGCGAGATGAGCGTTCCAAAGGACGCCGCCTCATCGAGTTTGGTGAGAACGAGTCGATCGACGCCAAGTGCACCGAAACTCTCGGCTTCACGCGCGAGCGTACGTGCGCCGGCGGTTGCGGAGAGAACAAGATGCGTCTCGTCTGGTTCAGCCGCCGCGAGGAACGCACGCAACTCTGAGAGCTTCATACGGTCGTTTTGGCTGCGTCCGGCGGTATCGATGAGGATGACATCCACATCACCGAGCCGCTCGCATGCGCGCGCTGCGTCGGTTGGCGATGAGGCAACTTCGACGGCGATGCCGAGGATTTCCGCGTACGTGCGCAGTTGATCAACCGCCGCAATGCGGTAGGTATCTGCGGCAACGATTCCAACTTTCAGTCCGCGCTTCAACGAGAGTTGCGCGGCAATCTTCGCGAGTGTTGTCGTCTTCCCGACACCCGTTGGGCCGACGAACGCGATGCGCCGAGCGCAGCCCTCACGGCCGGGTGCGCGACTCGCGTGCGCACTCGACTCCATTCGGAAGCCATCGGTCGCATCTTCTGGAAGCAGTTTGGCGATCTGCCGTTCGATTGCCTCACGAACCACAACTTCGGAAGGCGAAGCGCCAGCATCGATGGCGGCTGCAAACTCCTGCTCAACATTCGCCAGAATCCGGTCGGCGAGTTCTCGCGCGACCTCTTGCTCGATGAGCCGCGCGTACGCCACTTCGAGCGTCGCAGGACGCGAAACGCGCATCGACGACGTTTCCGTGATCGATCGCGCATGAGCCGCGGCGTGCGTTTCGGCGATGGAAGGCGAATACACGGGCGACGCGCCAGGTTGCGCGCGTACGGCGCTCACCGTAGGACTCGCGCTTGCGTGCGCGTCGCGCAGAAAGCGACCGACGAACGCTGAAATCGTGTCGAGTTCGCCGCGCTCGGTGGACGCAACTGGTTCTCCGCGCGATGGAACTACATCCATGGGCTGTGAACGGGCTGCTTCGTGCGTCGCGGTAGACGGGATCGAGGCAGAGGGGATCGCCGTGGCAGTCACCGCCACCGCTTCGACTTGGGGGATCGGCATCGACGGAGCCGTCACCGCAAGCGTTTGGAGACGCGCGACTGTTGCGCCAACCCCGCCAGACGATGCGCCGATGATGCGCACTTCGGGAACGAGCACGAACCGCTGCGCGGGACCTACTGGTTCTGTGGTCACCACACCACTTTCCGGGGACACCAGACGAACACTCGCGGGCGAACCCGCCGCGGCCGCGCTGTTCCGCGCGGCCGCCTGTGCGGCCTGCACGGCATTTCCCGTCGCGCGCTCATTGCGAGCAGCGTTTGCGCGCTCACTCGATTGCTTCTCCAACTGGATCGCCATCGCCTGCGCCAGTCGACGCGTCTTTTCGCGCTCCGCGTCCATATCAAGAGTCGTGTCGCGGTTCATGTCGCGGTTCATGTCGCGATTCATGTCGCGGTTCATGTCGCGGTTCAACTTCTGCGGTTCCCCTCGGCCCACTTGAGCGCCGACACCACCAGAAGCGTTGGTCGCTCCGTACGCGCGAGCTGCTGCGGAAAGCTGCACAACTTCGCCCTTCGCCTCGCTCTTCGCCTCGCCCTTCGCCGCGCGATCAAGCCCCGAAAGAGTAGAAACTCCCGAAGGAGTAGATGCGTTCGCTGCGGCCGAAGCGCCGGCCGCGGTCGTCAATGTGGCGGGTTTGAAGGTCTTTGCAGCCGCGCGCCGTTCACTGGTCGCAACCTCAGCGCGGCCGAGCGGACTCTTCTCCGCCTCTCCACGCGATCCCTCTGCTTTCGGCATGTCGGCGGCACGGGCCGCCGTGATTTCGACAACCGCCTTTCGGCCGAAACCGAAGAATCCACCGCGCTCGAAGGTTCGGGTGTGCAGGATGACCGCGTCCGCGCCGAGATCCTTCTTCACGAAGGCAAGCGCTTCTGACATGGTCCAAGCCTGATAGGTCTTGAGCTTCAAAGCTGCCCTCCTGGCATGCGCAGCACCTGCTGCGGCTCACACGCGACGGAAGCGTTTCGCCTCGCGTCAGCAAGCGTCCGACCTCCTGTCGGCACACCCTGCGTTGCTCGCATTCCTCATCAGAACCGTGCAACGCAATCACAACCACGCCAGAGGAACCTTTGTTTCATGCGAACGCGCAGAATTCGCGTGCGCATTGGCAGTTTCGCGCCGTCTTCGCGCAGTCCTATTGATGCGTGCGGGCTTGAGACCGCACACACCAACACCACTACGCAACTTCAGAGTCGGATCATTCAGGCAGCACCTGCCGCCTGCGGGACGGTGGCAGCGGTGAGCTGAACGAGTCCGACGCTTTCGACGTCGGTTCCTCGAACCACTTCGTTGTACCCGAGGACCGCGAACTCCGCAATGTGTGGCTCAAGGATCTGCCGAACCTGCGCGCGCACCGACGGCGACGCAAGCACAACGATGCGTCGACCGGCATCCGAGAGTGGACGCGCAGTCTCGGCAACCGTTCGGGCGATCCGGTTGGCCAATTGCGGCGGAATGGTGAAGGTCGTCCCAGAGGGATTGCGATCGATGTAACCGGAGATCGTGTCTTCGAGCGCCGGGTCCATCGTGACGCATCGGAGCCGAGCACGACCGCGCTCATCCACCTCGCTGTACTGAGCGCAAATCGCCCGGCGAAGCCCGTTTCGCACGTACTCGACGAGGACATCGTGGTCCTTCGTGTGAGGGATCCACTCGGCGAGCGTTTCGACGACGGTCTCCAAGTCCCGGATCGCAACCCGCTCCCGGAGCAACGCTTGAAGGATCTTCTGCAGATCGCTCGGCTTGACGACGCCAGGGATCAGGTCTTCCACGAGTTTCGGCGTCTTCTGCTTGAGTTGGGCGATGAGATTCGAGACTTCCTCGCGGGTCAGCAGTTCATCGGAGTGGAGGCGGACGATCTCCGCAAGGTGCGTGGCGAGGACGCTCGTCGCGTCCACAACGGTCCAGTTGGAACTCTCTGCCCGATCGCGGAGCGAACGCTCAATCCACGTTGCCTCAAGGCCAAAGGCTGGCTCCTTGGTCTGAATCCCCTCGAGTCGCCCGTGGGCGAAACCTGAATCCATCGCCATCAGGAGTTCGGGGTACACCATGCCCGTGGCGACGACTGCGCCGCGAATCTTGACGCGGTACTCGTTCGGGTCGAGTTGCATGTTGTCGCGGATTCGAACAGACGGCATCACGAGGCCGAGTTCGGTCGCGAGTTGGCGGCGAATTCCGGCGATTCGGTCGAGGAGGTCGCCCCCGCGCGAGGCGTCGACCAGGCCAACGACCCCGTAACCCACCTCGAGTTCGAGCGTATCGACCGAGAGCAGTTCCTCGACCTTGGGCGGCTCCACCGGCTTCCGAGATGCCTCATCACGAGCGCGCATCGCCTCACCAATGCCCCGCTTCTTCACCATCCACTGCATGGCGTACGCCGTTCCGGCGAGGACGAGGGCCGCACCGACAAGCGGAACCGTCGGGAGCGGCGTAAACGCGAGCATGAAGAGGAAGCCGGCGATCAGATAGAGCGCCATCGGTTGCGAGGCAAGTTGGCTTGGGATTTCCTCACCGACCGTCTTGCCGCCGCCTGCGCGCGCGACGATCAAACCGGAAGCGATCGCCACGAGGAATGCTGGCAACTGCGACACCAGGCCGTCACCGATGGCGAGCAGCATGAAGGTCTTCATCGCGTCGGTCGCGGTCCAACCGAGTTGGAACTTCGCGATGGCGAACCCGCCGACCACATTGATGAGCGTGATGATGATGCCTGCAATCGCGTCGCCGCGCACGAACTTCGATGCACCGTCCATCGCGCCGTAGAAATCCGCCTCGCGCGAGACTTCTTCGCGTCGCTCGCGGGCGGTCTTCTCGTCAATCGTGCCAGCGGAAAGGTCGGCGTCGATGGCCATCTGCTTGCCGGGCATTGCGTCGAGTGTGAAACGCGCGGCAACTTCCGACATGCGCGTAGCACCCTTCGTAATCACGACAAACTGCACGATCACGAGGATGATGAAGATGATCGCGCCGACGACCGCGTTCGAACCCGCGACGAAGTTCGCGAACGCTTGAATCATGTGCCCCGCAGCGGCGGTTGCGGTCGAGGGATCCTTCGAATCGATCGAGAGAATGAGACGCGTCGACGCGACGTTCAGCACGAGCCGAAAGAGCGTCGTGCCGAGAAGAAGCGCAGGAAACACGCTGAAATCAAGCGGTTTCCGCATGTAGATCGTCGTCATCAAGACGATCGCCCCGATCGCGATATTGATACAGAGAAGGAGATCGAGCACCGTCGTCGGAAGCGGTACGACAAGCACGCCGACAAGCACAAGGAACGAGATCGGAACGATCAGGTGGCTGTGCCGCGCGATCATGTGGAAGATCGGCGGGATGCCATCTGTTGCGGGGGCTGCGTTCGTTCGTGCCATGATTCGCTCCGCGTTCCTTTGTCCGCGGCTCCGCCGCGGGTTCCTCATGCCTTCTCGTGCCTACTCACGCCATTTCACCGACCGCCATGCCGCGCTTACGCGACGGCTTTCCCCTTCAGCTGATAGACGTAGGCCAAGATTTCAGCGACCGCCTTGTAGTGGTCCGCTGGAATCTCTTGTCCGACCTTCGCATTTGCGTAGAGCGCCCGGGCGAGCGGCTTGCGCTCGACGATCGGGACGCCATGCTTCGTTGCGATCTGCCGAATGCGCATCGCGAGGTGATCGGCACCCATCGCAACAATCCGTGGCGCCTGCATCGTCGCGGGGTCGTACTGGATGGCGACAGAGATGTGCTCAGGGTTCGTCACGATCACATCCGCCTTCGGCACGACCGTCTGGAGTCGCTGCATGGCAAGCTGACGGGCAATCTGCATGCGACGGCGCTTCACTTCCGGGTTACCGTCCGACTCTTTGAATTCTTCCTTGACCTGCTGTTTCGTCATGCGCAAGTCGCGTTCGTGCTTGAAGCGCTGAATCGCGTAATCCGCGATCCCAAGGACGAGGAGTGCCGCGCCGATTTGCACCGCGAGATTCAATCCAATCGTGCCGATTTCTTCGAATCCACGGAGCACGCCAAACTCAGGAAGTGCCACGATTTGCGGCAGAACTCCAACGGCCAAACTCCAGGCGATCCAACCGACAAGGGCAACCTTGAGAATGTCCATCGCCGTCTTGATCGCACCTTGCGCGCCGAAGAGGCGGCCGAATCCTTTGATCGGATCAATCCGTTCGAACTTCGGCTCGAGCGTCTTGGTCGTGATGAGGAAACCGACTTGCCAGAGGTGGGCGAGGATCGCAAGCGCGGTCGCGCCAACGAGGATGGGAAGTGCGGCCCATGCACCTTCGATGGCCATGGGGAGTACCAACGGGGCGACGTCTTCGGTGCGAACTCCCGAACCGATGTGATCGCCCGCGAGCGACTTCTCAAGCAGCGCGGCCAGCGTTCCGAGGAAGGGCTTCATCGAGGACGCGAGGACGAGGATCGCGCCGAGAAGCAGAATCGCGTTCGCCGCGTCGGTCGAGCGGGCAATGTTGCCCTCCTCGCGCGCTTCGCGACGCTTCTTCGGCGTTGCGTCTTCGGTCCGTTCGCCAAGGTCTTCTGACATCAGGCACCTCCCCCGGCCGTCATCGCCGCTTCCGGAGTGGTCGCAACCAAGAGCGATTCAATCGCACCCGTCGTTCCATCGACCAGTGCCTCATCAATCGCGGCGAGCGACGCCACGATCACGCCGAGCCCGATGATGATGCGGAGCGGAAACCCGATGGACATCACGTTGAGTGCTGGCACGCTCTTCGAGAGGTACCCCATCACCACGGTTTCGAGGCAGACAATCGCGAGTAGAGGCGCCGCCACACGCAACCCAAGTTCAAACGCTGCCGACATGCCGCCCGTAAAGACGGCAATGGGCGAAGAGCCACCTTCGCCCGCGAGCATCGCTGGGACGGCGCCCGCCGGAATCGTGGCGAAACTGCCGACCACCGCGGAGAACATCGACTCAAGCCCGCCGAGTGAAAGGAAGGTCGCAAGCGTGAGGAAGAAGAGGATCTGCTCGAGCGCGTCCGACTCCTCACCAATCGCGGGGTTGTAGAACCGAGCGAAACCAAGACCGATCTGTTGTCCCATCGCGAGACCGCCGAACTGAGCTGCGAGCAGCGGAAGCGATGCCATGAATCCAATGAAGGCGCCAACCCCAACTTCAATCACGACGAGCGGAAGCGCCGCCCCAAGCGAGATCTCACTCGGCATGGTTGCCGTGCTTGCCACGGAGGGATACACCGCGAGCCCGAGCGCTGCGATCAAGAGCCCCTTGATGCGCATCGGAATTGCAGGCGAGGAGAGAATTGGCCCATGAATTGCGACGCCACCCACCCGTGCGACGACGAGCGTCGCAGGAACGAGGTGTTGGGAGAGTGCGTCGATCGAGGACATCGTGGTCGTGTGCCTTTCGGTTCCTGTCACGATCCCGTCACTGGGCTCCACGAGAACATCTCCGCGGAGAACTCCATCAATTTCATGGCGATCCAAGAGAAGAGCGCGACGGTTGTTGCGACCATCGCGAGGATCTTCGGAACGAAGACAAGCGTCTGCTCTTGGATCTGCGTCACGGCTTGGAAGATGCTGACCACGAGACCAACCACGAGCCCAACCGCGAGGATCGGCGCGGAGATCAGCAGAATCAGCAGAAACGTCTCGCGCACGACGTCGAGTGCTTGGACATCCATCATGCCGTCCATCATCCACCTCCAAGGGGCGCCATCACGCCGGTGAGCAGCGAGCCTGCGACGAGCGTCCAACCATCGACAAGGACGAAGAGAAGCAACTTGAACGGCAGCGAGACGAGGACCGGAGGCAGCATCATCATGCCCATCGAAACGAGCAGACTCGAGATGACCATGTCGATCACGAGAAACGGGAGATAGATGCGGAATCCGATGAGAAACGAGGTCTTGAGTTCGGAGAGCACAAAGGACGGCACGAGGGTCAGCAGATCAACGTCCTTCTCCCAGGTGAGATTCTCAGGTTCACTCGTGTCGACCCCACGATGCTCGAGAATCATCATCACGGTCGGAACATTTCCCGTCGCCTCGATCTGCGCGATCATGAACTCGCGAAGCGGTTTCTTCGCACCGTTCCATGCGACCATTTGGTCTTTTTGCTCGCCACGCGCATACGGCCCGAGCCCCTCGTCCCACATGCGACCAAAGGTGGGTGCCATCGCGACCGCGGTGAGCAGCACCGAGAGCCCCACGATGACTTGTGAGGGCGGCAGGGTTTGCGTGCCGAGCGACTGTCGCAACAGGCCAAGCACGACCACCATACGAGTGAAGCAGGTGCAGAGGATGAGAATCGCCGGCGCGACCGTGAGCACCGTCAGCAACAAGACAATGTTGAGCGCACTTGAAAGACCGCCCTCGAAGCCTGGGACGTTCTTCGACGCGTCCTCGAGGACACCGATCGGATTGAACGAATCGAGTGCCGGTGCTGCTTGGGCGAGGAGTGCGATCATCGCGAACCTCCGCGGCGTCCATCTTTCCGTCCGCGCGTGAGATCCACGGTCTCGATCTCAGCACCACGCATCACCGCGGGCAGCGCATCGCGCGGATCGATCCGCCCTGCCGCACGCCCTGCGCGAACGTCTTCCTCAAACGACGAACCTGCGGTCTTCAGGAGTGCATCGAAGGAGAAGTCGCGTGACGCATCTTTCGCGTTCTTCGAACCCGCCTCGCAACGCGTGATGAGATCTGCGACGTCTTCGGCCGCAGAAAATTCACTGAGCGTCTGCATCGCCTGAGCGCCCTGGTGCACCACCAGGACGCGGCGACCAACCTTCAAGAGTACCACCTGCTGACCACGGGCAACTGGATAACGGGCGAGGACTTCGACCACACCCGAGGGACGCTTTCCTGGGCCCAGATTGCCGCCGAAACGCTTGATGGCGCTTCGTGTGAGCACGATGACGAGGAGTGTCCCGCCCAACGCCGCCGCCGTTGGAAGGATTTCGCTCATGAAACCGCGCTCGCGAGCGCCTTCAGCAAGCGTACTGAGATCACTGGCGGCGGGTTCCGCAACGCGCGGGAGCGATGCGGCGAGGGAACGCGCGGGGACTTCGGTCGTGACGTCGTCCGCGGCGAGAACGGGAGTTGCCCCGAAAGCGCCCGCAATTGCGAACGCGGTGAGCATGAGTTTGGTGTGCAGTGCGCTCGGCATAGCCATCCTGGCTTCTTTGCGTGTTCACCGTCGTTTGCGTGACCGGAATCCTTCCGGTCACAGCACTGTTCTTTCGCCCGCGCGGGGCCCGTTACCATCACTGCCTGTCCTCGCGAGTGCCTCGAAATGGAGTCTCGAGAAGCTGACGCCTCAAGATTCAAGCTTCAAGGTTCAAGGTTCAGGC
>CAIWCL010000157.1 GCA_903911205.1 uncultured bacterium | reverse complement strand
CTTCTTCAATCCTGTGCCGATCATGAAGCTCGTTGAGGTCATCAAGGGCATCGCGACGAGCGAAGAGACCACCGCGCGCACCATCGAACTCGCGAAGGCGATGGGGAAGACGCCCGTGCCTGCGAACGACCGCGCCGGTTTCGTTTCGAATCGCGTGCTGATGCCGATGATCAACGAGGCGTTCTACGCGTGGATGGAAGGTGTCGCGAAGCCCGAGGACATCGATCAGATCATGCTGCTCGGTTGCAATTTCCCGATGGGACCGCTGCGCCTTGCCGACTTCATCGGTCTCGATGTCTGCCACGACATCATGATGGTGCTTCACAAGGAACTCGGAAATCCGAAGTTCTTCCCGTGCCCGCTGCTGCGTCAGCTGGTGCAAGCGGGCCGTCTTGGCGACAAGACAGGTCGTGGCGTGTACGAGTATCCCGCGAAGTGAGCCGCGCGCTGGCAAATTTCCCCTTCTCTTGACTGGCATACAACGATGCTTCTCAAACCAAACTCACGCTTCATATCGAAGAAAACCCGTACCAAGGCGCTCGCGGTCGCTTCGGGGACAGCGCTCACGTTGGCGCTGTTCGGTGGTTGCGCGGCGAAGTCGACGCGTGACCCCGCCGGGCAATCCTCTGCCGAGGCGCTCCTTCCGCGAGTTGCCTGCGTGTTTGAGCCGACCGGACCAGCGGCGGTACTCGACGTGGCAGCGTTGCAGGGCGCGATGCTTGCGCGCGAAGAAGCGGGCAATGTTGCGTGGGGTGTGGATGTCGTGAGCGTCGCAGGTGCCGCGGATGCGGCGAAGACGGCGATCGCGGCGCTTGGTTGTAGCGACTCGGATGAGCTGCGCGCAGGATTCGCGCCTTTCGCGGCAGCAGCAACGCCTTTCGTGGTCGTCGGTGCGACCGATCCGTGCCTCGCGCGGCTTCCTGGAGGCGATCTCTTGAGTTTCGCCTGCTACTCCGATTCGGCGCAAGGTGCGGCGATGGCGGAGTTCGCGCACAACGAACTGAAGGCTCGCAAGTTCACCATTCTCTTCGAGGCGACGAGCGACTTTCCAATCGCCGTGAGTCAGGCCTTCGCTGCGCGTGCGCGAGGATTTGATGGCGTTCAAGTCGCCACGGTCGCGTTCACCGATGCGATGAAGGTCGACGCAGGTGCGGTCCTCGGTGGTGCGGCGAAGCCGGATGCCGTCTATGTCGCGTGTAACGCCACATCCGTTGTTCCGGTCATCGAGGCATTGCGTCGCGCGGGTTTCCAGGGCGCGATTCTGGGTGCAGATAGTTTCGATATCTCCGACGTAGATGCGGCGTCGAAGCAGGGCGCAGTGTATTTCTCGACGCATGCGTGGTTCGGCGAAGGCGCGAGTAAGGCTGCGCAGGCGTTCGCCGAGAAGTACCGTGCAAAGTTCAAGGTCGAGCCTACGGCGTTCTCGGCGCTCGGATATGACTCGATGCAAGCGATGGTGCGCGCGCTTGAGTCGTTGCCCGCCGAGCGCCGAACGCGCGCGGGTGTGAGCGCTGCGCTGCGCGAGCTTGCACCGCACGCTGGAATCACGGGTGAGATCGCGTTTCCGAAACCGGGCTATTTCGCGGCGAAACCGGTCTGGATTGTCACGGTCGACGCCGGTGCGCGCGCGCGCGCCAAGCATGTTTCGCCAACACGGATTCCGGAACCGAACTGCGCGCGTTGAGTGTGTGCCTGGGTGTGTGCGCTGGGCGCACGAACCTCGCAATACCGGCGAATCAGGAATCGCGCGCAGCGGCGACGATGCGATCGACCGTCTTCGTTTCATCACGAAGAACATCGATGGCACTGACTTTGATCGTTCGCCATCCAAGCGAACTCAGCACGCCCGTACGAACGAGTTCGCGATCGACGACAGTCGGAGCGGTTTGATGGAATGCACCGTCGAGTTCGACGCCGAGAATCCATTCGTCTGGCGCTTCTGGCAGTGCGATGGCGATCGAGACGCGATAGTCGCGCGAGCGTCCAACGTGCAGATCCGCTCGAAACCCGCGTGATTCAAGCAGTCGAGCAACACGGCGTTCGATCGCGGAGACACGAATCTCCATGATTTGCTGGCCCTCATCACGCGCTGCGGGAACGGTGCCGAGTTCGGCGAAGGCGAGATAGTCGCGAAGATCCTGCGCACCCTTCGACGTGCATTTTTTCGGATCGAGTTCGGAGGCGCGGATCGACGAGAAAACGATGACTTTCTCTCGTGCACGACTCACGGCCACGTTCAGTCGCCGCTCGCCGCCCGAGAGATTCAGTGGTCCGAAGTTGTGATAGAGCGAGCCCGACTTGTCGCGCCCATAGCAAATCGAGAAGAGCATGGTGGCTCGCTCGTCGCCCTGTACGTTCTCGAGATTTTTGACAAAGACGTGCTCGCCTTGATCCGCTGCCTCTGCGAAGCGGCTGCGAAGTTTCGCGTCGGCGTCGAGTGCCTCGTCGAGCAGGTCTTGCACGAGCGTTTGTTGCGCGACGCTGAATGTGACGACGCCGATGGAGCGATTTGCACTACACGCATCGTCTGAGAGCAGGCGTTTGCGAATCTCTTCGACAATGGCTTCTGCCTCTTTGGGATTCGTCGATGTTCCCGCGCGGTCGTACACACCGCCGACAAAGCGGAACTCCACGCCGAGATTCGGATGTCTGCGACGTGCTGCGGGGAAGGTCTGCAGTTTGGCGCCATAACTTCGGCGATTCGAGAACTCGATCAGTCGCTCATCACGTGAACGGTAGTGCCACAGCAAACTACGTTGCGGAATACCTGAGGCAATCGCCTCTTCGAGCACGCTATCGAGCGGCTCAAGCATGTCTGCGAGGGATGCCTCGCTTTGGGCAATGCTCGATGCTCCCGACACGCTGGTGTCGCTGTCGGATTCCTTCCGATCAAAGAAATTCGTCGGAGGAAGTTGCTTCGAGTCGCCCACGATCACGCTTGCCTTCGCGCGCAAGATGGCGCACGCAGCATCCCACACGGGAACTTGCGAGGCCTCGTCGAAGACCACGAGGTCGAAGGCTGGGAATTCCGCGGGCAGCATCGTCGACGCAGAAAGTGGACTGGCGAGAATGATCGGCTTCACTGCGGCAATGGCAGGCGCAGCATCGATCATGACCCGCCGAATCGGGCGACGAATGGTGGTGAGCGCACGCAACTCATCGAGCTTACTGCGGGCTTGCCGCATACCGACCGCATCGACGTCGTCGAGTGTTTCGCGCGCGCGATCGCGCAACGTCAGCGCGACCGATGCAGGCGAACCCTTGCGATACTCCTGCATGCTCGCCACAAACTGCCGCCGAAGTTCCTGCATGCGTTCGACACCACAATCGGTGAGCTCTGGTTCGGTTCGCAGCTTTTCGCGCGTCCACGCAGCGAGTAATTCTGCTTCGGTTGCTGCCTCTGCAAGCGACGGTTGGAGCGCGCCTCGAAGCAATGCATCGGCGACGGGTGCCAAGCGAAACTGTGCAACTTCGATGCGCGCCTTCGAGAACGCACTCCATGCGGGAAGCGCGCGGAACGCTTCAACAAATCGCACAAGACGCGCTTCCGTTCCAGTGAAATCAGTGGATGTCGACTCGAGAGTTGGAACAGGCTGTGCATCGCTGAGTTCTGCGAACGATGCGAGCGCAGCGTCGAGCGCGCCTTGCGATGCCTCACGCGCCGGTAGGAGCGCATGTTCACGCAGCGCGGTTGGAAGATGTTGTGCGAGTGTGGACATCTCGCGTGGCATGGCGGCGCGTACGGCTCGCGCACATGTTCGTGCGGACTCGATAGCGTTTGCTGCTTGTACGAAGTCGATGGGCGCGCTGGATGCAGCGCTTGCCTGCTGTGAAAGCAGGGCGATTTCGTTCGAGAAAGGTTGCGCAGCGTCGATCGCAGCCTTCGCTGTGACTAGTGATTCGATTTCTGCCAAAAGTGCATCGAGGTCACTCGTTGGCGGCGACTTCGCGAGTCGCAAGAGTTCGTTGCGCACTTTGCGCACGGCAAGCCAACGGAAGAAGATGAACTTCTCTCGCGAGGCGCGAAGATCACCAGCGATCGTAAGAAGCGGCAACGACAAAACGCTGATGTCGTATTTCGCGACAACGCGCGTTGTGGCCTCGTGTGACGCTTGGGCGGCATCGACGGCGCGCGCGAGTCGCTCGAGTCGGGTTGCGTGATCGCTTGCGAGCGCAATTTCTGCAAGCAGCGGGGCAAAGACACTGTTGGTATCGACCGCGTTCGCGACGGTGAGATGTGTCTGCAGGCTTCCGAGGTTCGTGGCGGGTGTGACGCCGAGCGTGCGAGCAAGCGCAAGAGCGGTTTCGCGAAGTCGCGTCAACGCGTTGATTGCGCTGCGCGCGTCGCGGGCAATTCGTTCCGCATCTTCTGGTGAGAGAAGTCGATTGGGCGAGAAGTCGACGAACGAAGCGGCAGCATGCGCTGGAAGCTCCTCAAATGCGGCTGCCAACCGATCAACACGGTTGATCTGCTGCGCCACGGCCTCAGCGGTTGCTTGCAGAGGCAACGCGCCATCAAGTTGCCCAGCAAGGGCAGGATGCGCTGCGGCGCCGTGTTGCATCTCGGCAATCGCCTGCATGCGCTCGATGGCATCGTGTGCACTTGGGCCATCTTCATGCGCTGCGTGCAACGCCTGTCCGGCAGCGCGAATGCGATGACGCGTGCGGTCGAGTTGCAGGCCTGTGTTGGTGAAGTTCGCTGCGCCTGCGGCTGCGCGGCTATCGATCGCTTCAAGTGCGTGCTTCATCTGCGTTACGAAACTTGTCTTGGTGGCGTGATCTGCGTGCAAATCAAGCGCGTACGCACCAAGCCCAGTTTTGCGCAGTCGGTCACTGACAACTTCAAGCGCTGCGCTCTTCTCGGCAATAAAGAGCACGCGTTTGCCGCGGGCCATGCACTCCGTGAGCAGGTTCGTGATGGTCTGACTCTTTCCAGTGCCAGGCGGCCCTTGCAACACGAAGGTCTTTCCATCGGTTGCCGAGAGAATCGCTGCGATTTGAGAACTATCCGCAGCAAGTGGGAGTCGCACCGATGCGAACTGTGCCTTGTCATCGACTTCGCGCGGTTCAACGAGTTTTGCACTACGAAGCAGCGCATTTGCACTTCGATCAAGCAGCGCAGCCACCACAGGATGGTCGGTGAGTTCTTTGCTGCGTTGACGCATCTCTTCGAACAACGGCAACTTCTTGAACGAGTAGTTGCCGAGTTTCGTCTCAGCAAGCACGCGCGCGCCAGGAACATTCTTCACAGCGTTGCGGACGCGCGCCAAAATTGCTCGAAGTTCGAGACCCTTGCCATCTTCGGTGAGTTGCCCAGCAAGTCCGATGTCGAGTGCGTGCGTCATGCGCAAATACTCGACAAGTGCGACATTCGGTACAGTGTCATCGAGCACGGGCTTGATGCGGAATCCCTCGCTCCGCGAGATACGCTCCATGGCAACAGGAACGAGAATGAGCGGGGCGCGCAATGGTTCAGCGCGTTGCTCGACTTTGTATTCGAGTACGCCCAGCGCGACGAACAGCGAGCGCGCGCCTGTTTCTTCAAGTGAACTCTTTGCATCGCGGTATACCTTAATCCCACGCTGAAAGAGTTCAGACTCGGTGAGGCGCGATCGAAGTACGCCGTCGTCGAGTTCTTCGATCATGGCGCGTTCTGTCATGTCGCGCATGGCACCTTTGGCGCACAATTTGAACGCCTTCTCATCCCACAAAACATCCTCGAGGTGGTGAACCACGTTGTCGCCCGAGACAACCAGTGGAATACCTGCGGCATCGCGATCGTTGAGCAGGCGGTTCCGCAGCGTCAGATCAAGAAGTTTGCGCTTCCAGTATTCGAGGCGCGCGTCGCGCTGCGAGAGCTTTGGCTTCGCGAGCGGGGCGAGGTTGGCGGGTTCGACGGGTTCGTAACCCGACGGCGGCGGTTTGACGGGATCCTTCGGGGCGCTGGCATTTCGTGCAATTGCCTCCGGCAGTGGATGAAATCCCGCGCGCCGAGCGGATTGGATATCCACAACGCGCGCATGTTCAGAGAGTGTCGAAAGCCAGCGTTCGCCAATCGTGAGCGCGTCGCCGAAGGACTTTGGTTCACCACACAAAGCCGTCGCCTCGATGACACGAAGTTCACCAAGCGCACGACGATTCTCAAGTCGCGTTGCGCCGTCATGCACGGGATCTGCGAAGTGTTCGTTGATCGTTGCGAACGCGACGGTCGCGTGTCCATCGCCGACCACGATCATGGGATGGAGTCCGCATGATTCCAAGAGCGCAGCAAGCGTCACCGAAAGGTCAAGGCAATTCGCCAATCTTTCGCCGACGACATCGGCGGCGCTGCGAACCTTCTGGCCATGTGCTTCGAAACTTGCTTGAAGCACGACATACGTGATGCCGCGGGCAGCCAGTGCCTCGTAGCAACTCTCGGCCAAGCGTTGCGCACGCTCCGCACTTCCAGAGAGATACCCATCCATCGCACTCGAGCCAGTTTTCTCAGCGAGGCGTTGGCCAACCTCCCGAAGCAGTTCCTTGATGACCGGCGCGTTTGGTGTGACGAACGCAGCAATGGATTCGCAATGGGTTGCGATACCTGACCAGTGCGTTTCCGGCGCAATTGCGATGCGATGGGTTGCGCGCGCAACGACGGCTCCGGTTGGCGCGATCAGCTGTGCCGTGATGTCGACGTGTGTACGTTCGGTTGCCCAGCGCAGTGCGACGAGCGGTAGTCGGAGATTCTCGCAGTCGACCGCAAGCGTGACGCCAGCATCAATGGGTTCGACAGGGCGCATGATGTCGCATGCGGGGTGACCGTCGATCGTGAGTGTGAGGTGGGTCCCCGCAAGTCGCGTGTGCGCCTCGATCACGATGCTGCGCACGCATGGAACGCCGTTGAGCTCGAGCGATGCACACGTCATCTCGTTCGCGTCGAACGAAATCGTGGCACTCAGGCCATCGGTCGCTGGCGGCGGCAACGTCTCTCCCTCATCAAGTCCGTCGATCATGCGGGCATTATGGCGAAATCGCTTATTCGCTGCGGTTATCCGGCGCAGAAGTTGCGTGTGTGCGCGACGGAAAGATGTGCGGGAGTGTGGGTTGTCCGTGCTATTCTCTCCGGCCCGTCCGTGGCCGAGTGTGCACGGACAGCATCCCAAGCGACGCAGGCGCACCGACATGAGCACCGCCCAATCCACGACGGCTCCCCACGCATCGAACACCGACAAAGTCGACCCTGAGACCGTCACGCTCTCGGGTTATGTCGTCGGCGAACGCTACGGCCCCGACACCGTGCTGACGCACGATCCGTCGGACCCGACGCGCGCGCATCCGCGCATCGGCGAAGCAGGGCAGTACCCGTTCACGCGCGGTGTCCACAAGACGATGTACCGCTCGCGGCTCTGGACCATGCGTCAGTTCGCGGGCTTCGGCTCGGCCGACGACACCAACCAGCGTTTCAAGTACCTCTTGAACAACGCAAAGGGCACGAAGGCGAATACGGGTCTCTCGACCGCGTTCGATTTGCCGACGCTCATGGGCCGCGACTCCGACGACGCGCTGTCGGCGGGCGAAGTGGGCCGTTGCGGCGTTGCGATCAGTTCGATCGAAGACATGCACCGCTTGTACGCCGACATTCCGATCGGCGAGGTGACGGTGTCGCAGACGATCAATGCGCCCGCGGCTGTGATTTGGGGCATGTATCTCGCGCACGCGAAGGAGCGCGATGTTCCGTGGACGTCGCTCGGCGGCACGCTGCAGAACGACATTCTCAAGGAATTCCACGCGCAGAACGAATTCATCTACCCGCCGGAGCCGCATGTCAAACTCGTCGTCGACACGATCGAGTTCGCCGCGCAGCACTTGCCGAAGTGGAACTCGGTGTCGATCTCGGGCTATCACATCCGCGAGGCGGGTTCGACCGCGACGCAAGAACTTGCGTTCACGCTGCGCGACGGCATGGAGTACGTCGAAGAGTGCATCAAGCGCGGCCTCGACGTCGACGGCTTCGCGCCGCGGCTCTCGTTCTTCTTCAATAGCCACAATGAGTTCTTCGAGGAAATCTGCAAATTGCGCGCCGCGCGCCGCATTTGGGCGAAGGCGATGAAGGAGCGTTACGGCGCGAAAAACGAGCGCTCGCTTCTCATGCGCACGCACGTCCAGACTGCGGGTTGCTCGCTCACCGAGCAGCAGCCGCTCAACAACATCGTGCGCGTGGCGCTGCAGGCGATGGCGGGCGTGCTCGGCGGCTGCCAGAGCCTCCACACCGATTCGATGGACGAAACGCTTGGTCTCCCGACCGAGCAAGCCGTGCGCGTCGCGCTGCGCACGCAGCAGATCATTGCGCACGAGTCGGGCGTCCACCGCACCGTCGATCCGCTCGGCGGCTCGTGGTGTGTCGAGGCGCTCACCGACCAGATGGAGAAGGACGCCAACGCGATCATCAAGGAGATCGACGACATGGGTGGTGTGGTGTCGGGCGTGCACAAGGGTTACTTCCGCCGCTCGATCGCTGAAGCGAGCTACCGCTTCGGCCAAGAGATGGAAGCGGGCGACCGCATCGTCGTTGGCGTGAACGCGTACCCCGAGGGCAACGAGGAGAAGCAGGTCGACATCCTCGAGATCCCGCATACGGTCGAGACCGAGCAGAACGCGCGCCTCGCGAAGATGCGCGCCGCGCGATCGTCGCTCGATGTGAAGAACGCGCTCGATGCGATCCGCGCCGCGGCGCGGAAGGGCGAGAACGTGATGCCCGCGCTCGTCGCGGCGAGCCTCGTGCGCTGCACGCTTGGCGAACAGGTGCAGGCGATGGCGGATGTCTACGGTCGCTATTCGGGTGGGCCGGAGTGGTGATGCGCGGGTGGTGATGCGCGGGTGGTGATGCGGGGGTGATCGGCTTCGAGCGCAGTGCGCTGCACGCGAAGTGTTTGGTGCGAGGAACGAGTGAGCGCGGGACGCTGGGTCGACCCGGGCGAGTTGTCCCTTTGCTCGGATTCCGATCCGGCGGTCCGTTTCCAGATCGGTCCGGTGCCGGGTAGCTCGCGGGTACGAACGGGTACGAGCGGGTGCGTGTACGGCACCGGGGCGGACACCGGGGCGGGGCCGTGTGTCTCTGTGCCCCACATTGGCCTCTGCTTGACCAGTCTTGTGCCGGGTACGTGCCGGGTACAAGCGGGTACGAGCGGGTAACTGCGCGGCACGGTTTGAATCATCGCGCCGCGTGCAAACTAGAACTCCCACATCGCGCGCACGGAACCAACGACCGTCGGGTCGTCGACGCCGGGGTTCGCGCAGGGCATGAGCACTTCTCCGTCGAGCGAGATCTGCACGCCCTTCGCGACTTCGAGGCGGTAGTAGCATTCGAGCAGGATCTGGTCGTCGAGCGCATCGCCCGCGTTCGAGTCCTTCGGCTTCGACCAGCCGATCGCGGCGCCGAATCCGTCGCCTTCGCGGCCGAAGCAGTCGTCGATCGTCGTCCCGATGGCGAATTCGTTCGTGGCGTTGCTCGCGACCGACTCGTCGCACGCAGACCATTGCGCCCACAGCGCGAACTTCGGCTGGAGAAGCACCTGCGCGATCGATCCATAGGCGTTGCCCCAAAGCCCGCCACCCGAATCGTTGTCGGCAACCGTCTCCGCATTCGCATCGGTGCCGCACCACGCGAAACTGAGTCGTGCCGGAAGCCCTTCGAATTCGGCAAGCAATCCAAACTCGCCTGAAACTGCGTATCCACCGCCGAATTCATCGCCAAGCCACGCCGACTGTGTGCCCGCAGCGTCGACGACGAAGCCGTTGAAGAAGCACCAGTCGGTGGGTAGCGAGAGAAGTCCAACGCCCATCGTGTGATCTTGGAATGACACGGGCCAGGTGCTGTTGCCGTCGAAGGGCTGCGCGAGGAATTGTCTCGCTTCGTCGTTGGCGAAGATGTTCGCGAGGACATAGTCGTTGGGATTGATTTTGCCAGCGCTGAGCATCAGGTGATCGTCGAGAAAGCTCTGCGTGTACCCGATGCGTGTGAGGCTCGACGCGTGACGCGATTGCAGTTCATCGAGGTCGGAAATGGAGCCGGTCGAGGCGGTGAGCGAGTCGGAGAGATTTGGCCACACGCCGTTCAGATGCATCTGCGCAGTGAAACGCCCCATGCCCTCGCCCTCGTTCCGAAAGAGGAGCGCGTCAGCGCGAAGGTTGACCCGCCCCGCGCCAATCGTCGATTGCGCCCCCGGCAGCGTGTCCGACGCAGCTTGCCACACAAACGCCGCGTAAAGATCGGTGCGGAGGCCACGCGTGAGGCCATCTTCAAGCGTGCCGTTGAAGATCGATTCGTACCCTGGCATCACATCGAAGCCGATACACGCGCGCGAAAGTTTGCGCCATCGCGTTTCGTCGCTCGCATCTGGATGAAGACGAAATGTCTCGTGCAATTGTTGAAGCGGAAACGGATCGCCCGTATCCGCGTGCGTGCTGCTCGCGATCATCGCGCTGCCGAGGAACGCTGAGATGAGAAGCGAAACGCGCATCGACTACTCCGCGCAACGTGCGTTTTGATCGGACTTTGGCGCGGTTTCGGGCGCAGGCGATTTCGGAGGTTTCGCTTCCCCCGTCGCTTTCGGAAGAGGCTCCTTCGTGGCAATCACAAGGAGCCCGCCATCACGCGAACGAAGCGCCGCCGGATCAACGCCCGGCATCGCGATCGGCCTCGCGTCGACCTTCCACTGCATGCCATCCGCGCTTGTGAGCGGCCATGGTCCTGGGCCTGTTCCGAAGAAGAACAGCGTGCCGCCGTCGCTCAGCAAGTTGCCCCACCAGCGATTGCGTGTCGACGGCAGCTTGAGATCGTCCACACGCTCAAACACGAGTCCGTCTTTGCTGATCGCGTGATAGCCGTTGCCGCCAGGCTGTGCTTCGCCACTCTTGCGTCGTTCGATGAACTCCGCCGCGGTGCCGTTGTCTGGCACAACAATGTGGAAGACGCCGTTGTGCAGCGCGGCCGCTGCATCGAGAACGACGCGCCCGTCGACGGTGAAACGCATGCCGGGTTCGAATATGTAGCGAACGCCATCAGTCGAGATCGCTGAGTACACCGCGGTCGCGGTCGGCGGTGTGCCGGGCGTGAGCCCGCGCGCCACATACGAGATGAAATAGAGTCGCACGCGGCCATCGGGAAGCGCGACGAGCGCTGGATCGAACGGTGGCGCGAGCGATGCGTCGAGCCCATCGATGACGACCGGCGCGGCATCGGTCCACGTGCGTCCCTCGTCGTTCGAGAAGCGCACGGCCGTGCGGTTGAAGTCGCGCTTGTCGCCGGCAGGGAAGCCTTGGTAGGCCACGACGATGCGCCCATCCTTCATGCGCGCGACGCTTGATGTGTCGGCACTCGTGAAGCGATCGAGTGGAAGCGCGGCGCCATCGATCGGAAGCCGCTCCACAGCGAGCGCGTTGTAGAAACCAACCGCCGTGGGCTTCGTTCGAACGCGCCCCTCTTCTGCCGTGTTCTCTCCAAGAGCGGGGGGCGGCGGCACTTGCGCTTGCAGCGAGATCTTCGCCGCATGCAGATTCGGTTCCGATGCCGCGAGGATGAGGAACATCGATACCGCCGCAGTGAACGAGAAAGCACGAGTGCACATGGGTGACGATCTCCTTCAGGTCGACGCGTCACGCAGACATGTGTGACGCGGGGGGGGACTTGCGAAGCGTAACAAGTGGCGATTCCAACGCAGCATGCGTGTGTACTCGAATCTGTTACCGTCCGGTGATGCACTTCAATCTCTCTCGTCGCGTGCTTCATGTTGTCGTTGGTGTTGGCGCGCTCGCCGTGTTTGGTTCGGCGCTGCTTGGCTTCCGTGCACCGGATACCGCGCCGTCGACATCCTTGTCCGCGACGGAACAGTCGTCCGCGTCGAAGGTGATCTTTCTCGATCAAGGTTGGAGTGAGGAAGATCGCGCCGCGTACCACCGGACGTCGCAGGGCTCGGCCGTGATGCCGTACGACCTCTTTGTCGCACTTGAGCAGGCGGGCAACACGAACCTCTTTCGCGCCGACGAGATCTCCAACAAGTTCGGCCTCGTCACTGCGCCTGCCGATCCACGAACAAATCCTGATGGCCTCCCGATCGGCCTTGTGAAGACGACGGTGCCCGCGGGTCGCTGGAAAGGCGAGTGGTTTGGGCTCACGTGTTCGGCGTGCCACTCGTCGGAACTCAGCTTCCAAGGGAAGCGCATCCGCATTGAGGGTGGTTCGAACCATGCGTTTGATTTCGCGGGATACATTTCCGCGCTGAACGAATCGCTTGCCGCCACCAAGAGCGACGCTACGAAGTTCGACCGCACCGCCGCACGCATGAAGGTCGTGGGCGATGAGGCGCGCGCGACGCTGCAGAAGACGCTCGATGAGGCGGCCGCTGCGGTGAACCAGTACATCACCCGTGATGCTGCGATGACTACCCCAAGCGGCCCCGGTCGCATGGATGCGCTCACGCTCATCCACAACCGTGCAGTCGCAGGCGCGACTGGTATGACAGAGAACTGGATGGCTGCGCTCGCACCGGCAAAGCCGCCGTTTCTGTGGAACGCGCCGCAATCGGCGTGGGTCCAGTGGAGCGGCGTCGCATCAGATCCGCTCGTCCGCAATGCAACCGAATCACTCGGTGTCTTCATCCGCGCGGATCTCTCGTCGAAGACACCCGAGGACGGGCTGTTCGAGTCGACCATGGATCTGCGCGGCCAACTGAAGGTCGAAGACTTGCTCCGTCGGCTCGCTCCGCCGAAGTGGCCGGAGGAAGTCTTCGGCGCGATCGATCGCAAGAAGGCTGCGCACGGCCGCGAACTCTTCGTCGAGAACTGCTCGCAGTGCCACTCGACATTCCCGCATCGCTGGAGCACGCCAAAGGTCGATGGCAAGCGCTTTATCGAGAACGCGCTCGTCCCCGAGGCATACGTCGGCACCGACGCGCAGCAGTTCCGCACGCCATCATTCAATCCGCAGCCTGACTTCCTCACTGGCTCGCTCGCGCCATACATGAAGGGCCCGTTCAAGGGCGCGGCGCTCGCGCCGTCGGCGGCGATCCTCGGGGTCGCGCACGATGAGACGATCGCGGTCGCTGCAAAGAAGGCTGGTCTGACGCCGAAGGAACTCGTCGACGCGCACGGCTACCGCTTCGCATGGGAAGAGCCGCCGACGCAAGCCTCGTACAAGGCGGGTCCGCGCGACGGCGTGTGGGCGACGCCGCCATTTCTCCACAACGGCTCGGTGCCGAGCCTCTACGACCTCTTGCTGCCAGCGAAGGATCGCCCGAAGCAATTCACAATCGGACGCGACTTCGATCCAGTGAAAGTTGGCGTCGACACGACTGGTGCGTCGGGCAAGTTCCTCTTTGATACGACGAAGATCGGCAACTCGAACATGGGTCACTCGTTCGAGACGGGCCCGCGCGGCGCTGGCGTGATCGGACGACTGCTCACCGACGACGAACGCTGGGCGATCATCGAGTACCTGAAGTCGATTCCAACCGAGCCTGCGCAGATCACGCCGTACGGTGGGCCGAAGGAGCCGGTCGAGGCATGGCGCGATGTCTTCTTCTTCAACAACATGTATCCCGAGAGTTACGCGATGCCGGTGCCGCCGCTTGCGCTCGGCGAGGAGCGCGTGCTGCCGAACGAGGATGTGCTCATCAAGCAGTTCATCGATGAAACGATGGCGCGCATGCGCATCCAGTACCCGACGGGTACCGAGGTTCGCCGCGATGCGCACCCGAAGACGCACGGCCTTGTCGAGGCGAAGTTCGAGGTGCTTGGCAATCTTCCGAGCGAGTTGCGCCACGGCATTTTCGCATCGCCGAAGACCTACGACGCGATGGTGCGTTTCTCGGCAAGCGGTACCGAGGTCAACTCAGACACCGTGAAGCAAGCGCACGGCATGGCGATCAAGGTGCTCGGCGTGCCGGGCGAAAAGGTGCTTGCCGATGAGCGCAACGCGACCACGCAAGACTTCGTGATGATCAACTACCCGACGTTCCTTTCGAGCAACGTGTCGGACTACACAGCGTTCCACACCGCGCGCGTCGAGGGCCTCAAAGCCACCGAAGTGTTCTTCAAAATCAGTCCGAAAGCGCTGAAGGCGATCGAGGGCTTGAATGGCGGACCATTCTGGAATCCGCTGCAGGCGAGGTACTTCAGTCAGACGCCATACCGGCTTGGGACTGGTGCGATGAAATTCTCCGCGCGACCGATGGCGACGCCGGAAAAGCCGGCGAAGATCGACCCGAGCCAGGACTATCTGCGCCAGGCGATGGTCGCGCAGATCGGTGCTGAAGAGGTCGTGTTTGAATTCCTCGTGCAGCGCCAGCTCGATCCGGTGAAGCAGCCGGTCGAGGACGCGCTTGTCGAGTGGCAGGAGTCTGAGGCGCCGTTCGTGCGTGTCGCGATCCTGCGCATCCCGAAGCAGGACCTCTCGACGGGGCTCGACCTCAAGGTTGCCGAAAATCTCTCGTTCACGCCGTGGCACGCGCTGCCCGAGCAGGCACCGCTCGGTGGCATCAACCGCACACGCAAGGTCGCGTACGAGACGATCTCGAAGTATCGGCACCAGCAGAACGGCGTGCCGCGCGTCGAACCGTGAGGAACGGTGCCGGGTAGTTCGCGGGTACGAGCGGGTACGAGCGGGTGCGTACTGGGTACTCGCGGTAGATCTGTGCAAGCATTCAGAGGCCACAGCTTTGCGGAGTGAGGCCGCGGTGCCGGGTGGTTAGCGGGTACGAGCGGGTACAAGCGGGTCGCTGCGCGGCACGGTTCTGGCCGCTGCTCCAGCCCGCCAGAAATCTCATCTTCCCCTGTCATGATCGTGTCACTTGGACGTAGTTCCTGAACCGGGGCCTCGCACGAGGCTGCCCGGGGCCGGAACCCCCGATGGACGAACGAACCCGACAAGCCTTCACCCTCTGGACGCAGGCGCAGCCGACGGTGTCTGCGTACATCCACGCGCTCGTCGGCGATCGCACGGTTCGTGACGAAATCCTGCAAGAGGTCGCGCTTGCGATCCTCGAGCATTTCGACCGCTACGACAGCGCTCGGCCGTTTCTGCCGTGGGCGATGACCATCGCGCGCAACGCGGTGGCCGACAGGCGTCGTCGCAGTCGACGCATGCCGGCGCAGTTGTCCGACGCAGCGGAAGCGGCGCCTGCGGTGCGTTGACAAAGCGGGAAATCACCCGCTGCCGTCTTTGAGCGCGCCTTCTGCGTTCGCGGTAGCGTTCGCGCATGCGCCACCTCCTTGCAGCACTCGCCGGAGCCGTCGTCGTCTTCTTCTGGGGATTCCTCGCGTACGCCGCGATCGGTGTCTGGGACTTCGCCTACCCGAAGACACGCGCCGATGCGGGAATCGTCGAGTCGCTCGACGCGGGGCTTGCCGCCGATGGCGCGTACTTCGTGCCCACGATGCCGGAGACGTACATGACCGACACGACTGACCCCGATGCGCTCGCCGCAAACAAGTCATTCGAGGAGCGACTTGCGAAGGGGCCGATCGCGCTCATTCTCTTCCGCAAGGACGGCATGGCGCCGATGGCGCCGGCCGAACTCGTGCGCGGATTCGCGATCGAGTTCGTCGGAGCATTGCTGCTCGCGTGCATCCTCTCCGCATCGAAAAGCGGCGTCGCGGGGCGCATCTTCTTCGGCTTCACCGTCGCGCTGTTCGCGGCGCTCGCCAGTTGGGGCGTCGCGGGCAACTTCTTCCACTTCCCGCTTGCCTACATGTACGCGAACATGGCCGACGTGGTGATCGGTTGGACGCTCGCGTCGGCCGCCATCGCCTTGGTCCTCGGCCGCCGCGCACCTGCGGCCACGGTCTGAGGCTACCTTACGCCCCCAATGACTTCCTCGGCAGGCCCAGGCTCCCACACGTACCAAGCTCCCAAAGGCACCCGCGACTTCTACCCAAGCGATCTCGCCGTCCGACGTCACATCGAAAGCGCTTGGCGCTCTGCGTCGATCGACTTCGGATTCGATGAGGTTGAGGGGCCGATGTTCGAGCATCTCGAGCTTTACACCGCGAAGTCGGGCGATGGCATCGTGAACGAACTGTTCTCCTTCCGCCGCGCGGGTGGCGAGAATGATTACGCGCTGCGCCCAGAATTCACGCCCACGCTCGCGCGCATGGTCGCGGCGCGCGCTGGTTCGCTGCCCGTACCTGTGAAGTGGTTCGCAATTCCGAACATGTTCCGCGCCGAGCGCCCACAGCGCGGGCGATTGCGCGAGTTCGTCCAGTGGAATGTCGATGTCTGCGGCGTGGAAGGCGCCGCGCACGACGTGGACGTCATCGCATGCGCGGTCCTCGCACTCGAGCGACTCGGTTTGCGGCCGACCGACGTCGAAGTGCGAATCTCGCACCGCGTGGCGATCGCGCGCATGCTCGCCGCGCTTGGCGTTGCCGACGAGAAGACGGGCGATGCGATGACGCTTCTTGATCGCCGCGACAAGTTGAAGCCAGAAGAGTTCGCGGAACGCGCCGCAGCGCTCGGGCTCTCGGCGGACGCGGTCGCTCGCTTCGATACGGCTGCGCGCGCGACGCAGCGACTGTCGGAGCCGCTTGCGGCGCTGGCGGCGAAGATTGGCGTACCTGAGGCTGAATTCGCGGCGCTCGATGAAGTGCGCGCGGCGGCGGAACGCGCGGGCATTCTCGAGTGGTGCACCGTGGACGTCGGCATCGTGCGCGGCCTCGCGTACTACACAGGAACCGTCTTTGAAGTCCATGAAGTGTCTGGCGCCGAACGTGCGGTTGCCGGCGGTGGTCGCTACGACGGACTCGTCGAACTCTTCGGCGGACCGAAGATGCCCGCGTGCGGCTTCGGCATGGGCGATGTGGTACTTGCGAATGTGCTGCGTGACCGCGGGCTCCTTCCCGCCGATGGCGCGACGCTCATGCCACGACCTGACGCGTTTGTTGTCTCCGCAGGCGGAGTCTCCGCAGGCGGGGATGCAGCCGAAGCACTGATTCCAGCACTCCTCATGCGATTGCGTCGCGCGGGGCTTCATGCGCGTACGACGACCAAGACCACAAAGAACGTCGGCAAACTCCTCGGCGATGCCGGCAAGGCGCGCGCGCGATTCGCGGTGATTCTCGGCGCCGAACTTGCCGATGGAAATGTGGCTGTCAAAGATCTTGATGCGGGAACGCAGTCGGTTGTGCCGCTCGGCGAGCTTGAATCGTCTATGCGGACGCGCCCGTGAGGAAGGTCAACACGGAGGCAGAGGACGACCGCGTTATCACGCAAGATCGCGCGGGTTATCGACGCATCTGACCGGAGAGTTCAGTCGCGAGGTCTGGTCGGAGAGGCCAGCCGCGTTCGACGCAAGGGAAGCGCATGCTTCGCCTCATTTCACCCTGTTTTTGAGCCGATCTCCGAAGGACCGGTCGCGCGTGCGGCCTCGTCCGCGGCCCTCCGCCTTGGAGATTGTCGATGCCCTTTGGTCTCTTTCGCAGCCAGCAGACGCCGATCCTTGCCGACTTCGGCAGTTCGGGAGTCAAGTTGCTTCAGGTGTCGCCCGGTGCGTCGCCTGCGGTGACAGCGGCTGCGTTCATCGCATTCGACGACGATCTCCGCGCGCAAACGCTCGAGCAGCGCTTTGCGTGCATCGCCGCGCAACTCCCAGCGGTGCTGAAGGCCAATGGATTCCGCGGAACTCGCGTGGTGGTTGCCCCGTTCTCTCAGCACATGCTCGTTCAACACGTTGGTGTTGCGCTTGCTGACGCGGAACGTGCCGCCAGCGTCGTCGGCACGCAGATTGCAATCGGACTCGGTTGCGACCCGCAAAATCTTGTCGTTCGAACGTCGCGTGTCTGCGAGACTACGCGCGACGGTCAGCCGAAAGTTGAATTGCTCGCGTTCGCGATGTCGCGCGATGACGTGATGCGTTATGTCGCGCTTTTCGCCGGTGCCAAGTTGAAGGTCGTTGGCGTCCATGGCGAAATCTCGGCACTCGTGCATGCGTTCGATCACGTGAATCGCCGCGTCGAGGATACGTCGATCACAACGATGTACATCGATCTTGGATACAGCGGAACCAAGGTTGCAATCGGTCACGGGCCGCAGACAGTCTTCGCGAAGTCGATCGCGATCGCGGGGCGCACCTTTGATGCGCGTCTTGCAGAATCGCGCGGCATCACGCTCGCGAGCGCGCGTGCGCTGCGCATCGCCGAGGGCGTGCGCCCGGTGCGCGCGCGCCAGCCGCAGGCGCCAGCCGCGACGGAAGCAACGGGTGGAATTTCCTCAGCACCGCAAGTATCTGCAACGTCGACCGCTGCGCCATCCGCCGACATACTTCCCGCGATCTTCCGCGCAGGGTTGGCCCAGGAACAGGCGCTTCTCAACGAGCGTCGCGCTGGCGTACCTGCGCCCGCGCTTGGAGCGACGCTTCCTGAGGCGGCGCATCGGTCGGTCGCGGTGGATTGCCGCGAAACGCTCGAAAGTCTCTGCGACGAACTCGGTATGTGCACGCGTTACTACGGTGGACTCTTCCGCGAGCGTCGCATCGATCGCGTTGTCTTCTTAGGCGGCGAAGCGCGCGACATCGGCCTTTGCCAAGCGCTTGCAGCGTCGCTGCGTATCTCCGCGAAAGCGGGCGATCCGATGGCGCGCTTCCTCTCCAACGGCCCGGCGCCTGAAGGCCTCCCAGAGCCTGAGGCTACGCATCCCGGTTGGGCCGTCGCCTGCGGCCTCGCAGCGGCACCGACCGATCTCTGAATGCTCTTCACACGAATGCTCTTCACGCGAATGCTGTTCACCACGGGGAATCTATGACGAATCCAACGAGCTTTCTTCCCGAGGATTACGTGCGCGATGCGCGCGAACGACGAAGCAGTCTGTTTGCGCTCGCGCTCTTTCTCATTGTGATGGGCGGCGTCTTCGCAGCATTTCTCGTGACGAACCGGCAATGGACGGATGTTCGTACTGCGCAGGGCGAAGTGAACGAGCGCACGGAACAAGCCGCGAAAGAGATTGCGGAGATGAAGCGCCTCGAAGGAATGCGTGCGCAAATGGTCGAGAAGGCCGAACTCGCGCGCGGGCTGATCGAACCGGTGCCGCGCTCCGTGCTGTTGGCGACGCTCGTCAACACGATGCCCGAGAATCTCTCGCTTCTCGAACTTGAGTTGAAGAGCGAGGAAATCAAGGTCGCGAAAGCACTGCCTTCGAAGCTTGATCCAAAGGCGCGCCGATCGAGCGCAGCGGCACGCGCGAAGGAAGCGGAAGAGGCTGCGAAGCCAGAGCCCGTACGCCGACGCGTGCTCGTCCAAGCGACGGGTGTTGCACCCGACGATCTCGACGTGAGTCGTTGGATGAGCCAACTTTCGCGTATGCCATTTCTCTCGGGCATCCGGCTCGAAGTGAGTGAAGAGAAGGAACTCCGCGGCATGAATCTGCGGCAGTTCCGGATTTCAATGCGCATCGAGCCGGAGGCGGACATTCGCGGGTGGGAAGGTCTGCAGGCACTGCGGACGCCTTCCGATCCGATCGACCGTGGCGCGTTCAAAGCCGCGGGTGCGGTGGAGTCAACGCGCGATGTCGACGCCGCGGCCGAGAACGGTGCCGCCAGCCCAGCGCTTGTCAACGAAGACGAGATGAACACGCCTGGTGGGGAGGAACATCCATGAGCCAGCAACGCGGCATGCGCGATTTTGCGTTCTATGCAGTCATCGTCGCGATTCCAATCGCGTCGTACTTCTTAGTGTTTGCGCCTCGAAACGCGGAGATCGCAAAGGCGCGCGATGAAATCGCTGCGAAGCGCACGCGCTTGACGGATCTCTCGCGTTTGACCGCGCGCATCGGTGATCTCGGGCGCGAGATCGCAGAGCGTGAAGAAGAACTCGATCGTCTGAATCAGAAGTTGCCTGATCGCGAGGGCGTGGATCGCATTCTCGAACAAGTGACACAGATTGCGCAGCGATCAAATCTCGCGGTGCGATCAGTGAAGGGCGAAAAGGCCGTCGCTGCGGGACCAGCAATGGAGTTGCCGCTCAAGACGGTCATTGAGGGCGACTTTGAAGGCTTCTATCAGTTCCTTCTCGACGTCGAGAGTTTGCCGCGCATTACGCGGGTGCACTCGATGAAGATTGCGAAACTCGGCATGGGGCCGCGCGACGATCCGAAGGATGCAATCGGCGGTGCGATGCGCGCCGAATTCACGTTGAGCATTTACTTCAATGACGGTTCCGCGACAAAAACCGCATCGGCAACCTCGCGTCGTGAGTGAGGCGTAGCGCCGCGTGGCAATGTGCAGTGGTCAAAGGTGAGGAGTCAACTCATGCAAGAACCGCAAAGCAACGAATTTCAAACGAACGCCGACGAAGCGCGTTCGATACCGCTCTCTTTCGAGGATTCGAGCGAATCTCTGAGTGTCGCGTCTACGGCAGCTCGCCGGCGATTCGGCTTCGGATCGCTTGTCTTCGCCTCGGTCGCGGTGGTCGCCGTGGTGAGTCTCTTCTCGATGCGCACGATTGGTCAGAGTGGCGCTGCGGTCATTGCGCAGTCCGACGCTGGCAAACTCGTTGAAACCTTCTTGAAGGAACAGGGCGCAGCGAAACAGGCGGATGGATTGCCCGCAGATCTCCTCGACTCTGAGGCGTACGCCGCGCTGCGGATTGAGAAAGACGAACTCACGAAAGATCCGTTTGTGCTCGCAGGCGAAACGGTGGTCACGATCGATCCTGTTACTGCCGGTGAGTCTGCACCAATCGTCGCGGGCGAATCGCCAGAAGCCCGGCGATCGGCGCAGATTGAGGGTTGGAACACGATCATCGACGCGGGAACGCTCGAGATTCGTGTGCAGTCGGTGATGTACTCCGCGCGCGGCGCGTCGGTCACGAGCGTGAATGGAAAGTTGCTCAAGGTAGGTGACACGTTGACGACGCTGAAGACGGCGGTGGAGTATCGCGTGGATGCCATTGAACAGGGCGCGGTGCGATTCCGTGCGCGCCATGAAACTCTGGGTGTCGAGCGTGTGGTGACGGTTCCGGTCAAGAGTGGAAACTGAGCGAGGCCCCGATGGGACGATTCAACATCGACGACATTCTCCGGCAGCTCTCGGAGCCTGATCCCAAGGCGCCGCAAGAGCGCATGCCGCAGGAGAAACTGGCTGACCGCACGATGGATCGTGCGGTTGCGCCGTTGGAAGCGGCCACGGGCGCATCTTCCAACACGTCGGGCACGCCAAGTGCGTCGAATATCCCGAGCGCTTTCGCCGCGAGCACATCTGTAAAAACGTCGAATGTTACGGGAAACGCGAGCGCGACCACGCAGCAGATGCCTTGGCCAAATCAGGGGAAGTCGTCGCCATCATCCTCTTCATCCGCTTCTCTCTCGCCGACTTCGGCGCCGTCTCCGTCGTTCGGCCAGTCGCCGATTCAGGTGTCGAATCTCGGCGCCCATCAGGCATCGACTCGGCCAGCATCAGAACTCGACGCGGCGATGAGCGACCTGTACGTTCCGGAGGACGATCTCGACGCGCCAAGTGCGACGCTTGAGTCGCTTCTTGCCGAACGCGGCATTGCGACAGCGGAGCAGTTGCTCGGCGCGGCGCGACTGCAGAAGCAGGCGCCAGGCCGCAAGCTTGTCGACATTTTGAAGGAGCAGGGCGTTGATGAGCACGCGGCGCAATCGGTCGTCGCGGAGCTTGCGCGCATGCCGTTCGAACGGATCGACGCGAAAGCGCCGAACGCGTTTGATCGCGCACTCGTCGGGCAGCTTTCGGCGGAATACTGCCGCGCGAATCATGTGCTGCCGCTGCGACGCGAGGGCGGTCGCGTCATCATCGCAACCGCGAGCCCCGAAGATGTGTTCGTTCTCGACGAAGTGAAGCGCAAACTCTCACTGCAAGCCGTTCGGCACGTACTCGCGACCGCAGGCGACATCACGGGTGCGCTTCAACACGCGAACGAAGCGGCGGAACGTTCGAAGGCCGACGACTTCGACCTCGAGTCGATTCTCTCTGGCGTTGGTGATGAGGAAGACGTCGAGATCGAAAAGGAAGATGTCAACGAGCGCGACATCGAGGCGGAAGCCGAGAGTTCGCCGGTCGTCAAGTACGTCAACCACATCATTCAGTTGGCGCTGAAAGAAGGCGCGTCCGACATTCACATCGAGCCCGATGAGAAGGTGCTCAAGGTGCGCTTCCGCATCGACGGCATTCTCTTTGAGATGCTGACACCGCCACGCAAAATGCACGCGGCGCTCACGAGTCGCATCAAGATCATGTCGAATCTCGACATCGCCGAGCGTCGCCTTCCGCAAGACGGCCGCATTCGCGCGACGGTGCTCGGACGCAAACTCGACTTGCGCGTGTCGACCGTGCCAACGCCGAAGGGCGAGAAAACGGTCATGCGTATTCTCGACAGTCGTTCGATCAACGTATCGCTCGACGATCTCGGTTTCTCCGAAGACGCGCTCACGATCTGGAAGAAGCAGATCGAGCAGCCCCACGGCATCATTTTGGTGACTGGTCCGACGGGTAGCGGAAAGACGACGACGCTGTATTCATCGATTCGCCAGATGGACACGCGGCGCATGAATATCTCGACCGTCGAAGATCCGATCGAATACAACCTGCAAGGCATCACGCAAATTCAAACGCACGAGAAGATCGGCATGACCTTCGCGAAGGCGTTGAAGGCGCTCTTGCGACAGGACCCTGACGTGGTGATGCTCGGCGAAATTCGCGATCTCGAAACTGCGTCGACCGCGATTCAAGCGGCGTTGACCGGCCACCTTGTGCTTTCGACGTTGCACACGAACGATGCGCCGAGCTCGATCACCCGCATGATCAATATCGGCGTCGAGCCGTTCCTTGTCGGCGCGGCGCTCAACGCGGTGCTTGCACAGCGACTCGTGCGCAAGATTTGTCCGAAGTGCGTGGAGGATCGTGCGATCGACCCAGATATCGCCGACTTCTTGATGACACATGGGATCAACGGCCCGACGATTCGCATGGGCCGCGGTTGCGGCGCGTGTCGACAGACAGGCTACGCCGGACGTCTCGGCTTGTACGAGTTGCTGGTGCTCGACGACTTCCTACGCGACAAGATCGCGGCGAATCCGAACGTCGTTGAGTTCCGTCGCCTCTGCGTGGAGCGCGGCATGAACACGTTGCGTGAAGACGGATTCTCAAAGGTTCGCTCTGGAAAGACGACCGTGGAAGAAGTGCTGAGCGTGACGGAAGCGACGATTTGAGGCTGCAGCGTCATTTGGCGATCACGGCGATGGCCGCACGGCCATCGCGCACATCGCTTCTCGTCATGCGAGTCGATGTGTAGGCGGTCGTGGTCGCCATCACTCAAACGAAATTGTGTGTGTCGCGTTTGATATGTGCGCAGCGGAGCGGTGGATCAAGCGATGTCCATCGCCTTTCCATGAGCTGATGCATGAACACACATGAACGCGGGGCTGTCCGAAGACAGCCCCGCGGGTTGGGTGTGGCACGGAATATGGGGTATGGAGTTTGTTGCAGGGGGCTGTCAACCGTAGTTGTCCTGTCAGTCGCAGGGGCCCCATGAGGCAAGCAAGATGGTGAGATCCGCAGCATTCACATCGCCATCGGAGTTGATGTCTGCGCGCGGGTAAACGCCAGTGGGACCCCAGAAACTCAACAGGATCGCGAGATCGCCGCCAGAGACAGTGCCATCGAGGTTGAGATCCGCGATGCATTGGCACTCATCCGGAATGCCGTCCTGATTGATGTCGGGCGCGCCCTTTGCGATTTCGCAGATGTCGATCGTGTCGTTGGCGTTGCAGTCGGTCGCCGTGCCTTGCGCGACTTCGAATTCATCGGGGATCGAGTTCGAGTCACAGTCGGTCTGGCATGAGTCGGGCACGCCGTTCTCATCGACGTCGGCCGCGCCGCGCACGATGTCGCAGGAGTCTGGAACCTTGTTCAGGTTGCAGTCCTGCTCGTCACCCGTCTTGATTTCGTACTGGTCGGGCACGCCGTTCGAGTTGCAGTCGGGCTCGCAGTCATCGGGGATGCCGTTCGAGTTGAAGTCGGTGCTGGAGCCGTTCGCAATGTCGCACGAATCGGGGAATCCGTTGCTGTTGCAGTCGGGGGCTCCACCCGTGATGTCGCACTCGTCTGGGATCGCGTTGCCGTCGCAATCGGTCGAGTTGCCGACCTTGATGTCGTAGTCGTCCGGATCGCCGTTCTCGTTGCAGTCGGGCTGGCACTCGTCCGGAACCGCGTCGCCGTTGTCGTTCTGGCTCGTGCCGTTCGAAATGTCGCAGGAGTCGGGCACGGCGTTCGCGTTGCAGTCGGGGACGAGTTGGTTCTCGAGCGCGTACTCATCGGGGACGCCGTCCGAATCGCAGTCGGTCTCGCACGAGTCGGGGATCCCATTCGCATTGACGTCGTTCACGGTGCCCGACGCGAGGTCGCACTCGTCCGGCACACCGTTGCCGTTGCAGTCGATGCTAGTACCGAGACCGATGTCGGCACCGTCGCAGACGCCGTTGTCGTTGCAGTCGGTGCCCGAGCCGAAGATGTTTCCGCCGTTGTTCTGCCAGTAGCCGTAGAAGTCCTGCGGAGCATTCCCGCAGAACGTCGAGTTCGACGTGGCGAGGTACGTGCAGCTGCCGTTCGAGTTGTAGACTGCGCCACCCTCAGTGGCGACATTCGAAGCGAAGAGGCAGTTGTTCATCGGCAGTTGCCAGCAGCAGCCGCAACTGTCGAGCCGGATGCCGCCGCCTGCGCTTGCGATGTTCCCGTAGAACGTGTTGTTCGCAAGCTGCGAGTTGTACATGCAGTAGCCCTGCAGGTACACGCCGCCACCGCTGCTGAACGCGAGGTTCGTCGAGAAGACGTTGCCAGTCATCTGGAGGCGACGAATACACCCGAGGTAAATACCAGCGCCATCGGTTCCCGCATTTTTCTCGAAGCGGCAGTTAGTCACGTTGATCGGGTAGTCGCTGCCGTCCCACGTGTAGTACGCGCCGGCGCCGTACTGCGCGCTGTTCCCGACAAAGGTGCAGCCAGAAAGATCGAGTTGGCGTGCGTATCGGTAGATCGCTCCGCCGCGGGTCCCGTTGCCGTCGGTGATGTTGTTGCTGAAGTCACAATTCGTGAAGGTCGCGAGATTGGTGTAGCCGCTTTCGATACGAACCGCGCCGCCTTCGGCTGTACCGGTTGGTGTCGATGCGGAGTTCGACGCGAAGTCGCATCCGCTCCATGTGCCGCCGTAGCACCAGATTGCGCCGCCGTACGCCGAACCGCTGAAATTGCTTGTTGACGAGTTGTTTACGAAGTTGCAGTTCGAGAAGCCCTCGAATGCGTTGCCCCAGATGGCACCGCCGTAGGCAGGGTTGCCGCTCGTGCATCGGACGTAGTTCCCCTCGAAGTCACAGGCGGAGATACTCCCGTTGGTGTTTCCTGACACACAGCGAATCGCCCCGCCGTATGCGGCATTGTTGCCGTTTACGCAACGGTTGCCCGTGAATGTCGTTGATTGTCCTGAAGAGACATAGCCGCAGTAGATCGCGCCGGCTGATTCAACTGCGGCATTGTCTGCGAAAGTGGAGCCGGTGAAGGTGACGGCCGAACCGGTAAAGATCGCACCGCCGCGATAAGACTGCCCATTGGAAAACTGGCAATCGGTGACGGTCACAGAGCTATTACTGAAAACCGCACCGCCTTGGCAGTTTGAATTTGTAGAGGTTGTGCAGCTTTGGAAGATTGTGTCCGTGAACGCCACTGCACTGTTGCTGTAGACCGCGCCGCCCTGTCCG
>CAIWCL010000156.1 GCA_903911205.1 uncultured bacterium | reverse complement strand
GCGATCTCAAGCCTGGAAATGTGATCGTTCGCGCCGCCGTTGGCGCAACCGGCACGGATGAACCGCGCGTCATCGACTTCGGTGTTGCAAAGCTCGTCGGTGATGATTCGATGCGCACTGCAACGGTGCAAGGACCCGCCGCGGCTACGCCGCTCTACATGTCGCCTGAAATCGCGGCAGGTTCGACCGAGATCGATGGCCGCACCGATGTGTGGTCGCTCGGCGTGATGCTTTTCGAGGCGCTTGTTGGAAGCCGCCCGTTCGCCACTGAAAAGGTTGGAATGGCGGGGACACTCGAACTTCAGAGAGCGATCATTGATGGCCCCATCCCTCGTCCGAGTGAGCTCCTGACTGTGCACGCGCCACGGAACCTGCGCACGGCACTCGAGGATGATCTCGACTGGATTGTTCTGAAGGCGCTCGGTCGTCCCACGTCGAGGCGCTATCTCACACCCGACGAACTTGCAGATGATTTAGAACGATGGCTGCGCGGCGACGCGATTTCAGTTCGCGTTTCAAATCGCGCGTATCTGCTGCGGAAGTTCACGAGGCGGAACCGCGTGGTGGTCGGTGTAGGGCTCCTCGCGGTTGCGGCGCTCGGCGTCGCAGCCGGGGTGCTCGTCGCTTCGAGCATTCAATCTGAGCGCGACGCAACTCGATGGCGCGAGGTCGCCCGATTTAACGAACGATTGCTGACCGCGATTGATCCTGCTGTCGCTCAGGGACTCGATCCGACGCTGCTGAACCTCATCCTCAACGAGGCAGAAGCGGAACTCGGTCGATCCGCGCGCGATGCTGAAGTCGAGGCTGAAATCCGGATGTCACTTGGGAACGCGCGCGCCGCGACGGGGGACACGACGCAAGCACTCGCACAGTACGAGGCGGTTCGGAAGCTGCAATCGTCGTCGGGTGCGACTCTCGAAGCGCAGCGCCATGTCGCCAACGCGATCGCGAGGGCGCTCATCGAGGGTGGACGGCTTGATGAGGCAGCTCGCGAGATCGAGAGAGCCACAAGCGGCACGGACATGATTGCGGCACAGGCATTGCATAATCGCGCGGCCTTGGAGCGTGCGCGCGGAGAACTCGAACTCGCCGAGCAGTCGTTGCGTGATGCAATTCGGCGGAAGCGCGAGCTCAACGCCGATGATGTCGCCGTCAGTGATTCAGAGCAGGAACTCGCGCTTGTACTTTCAGAAGCTGGAAGACACGAAGATGCGGAGCCAATCGGCCGACTGGTCGCACAAGCACGTCTCGCCTCACTCGGAGCACGGCATCCGGACACGCTTCGCGCGGAGAACAACTTGGCGGAGATTCTGCTCGCGCGCGGATCGATCTCCGAGGCGCGAGCCCTGCTTTCTCCAATCGTTACTGGTCTTGTTGAAGTTTTAGGGCCACAACACCCAGACACACTCGCCGCTCGGAACAACCTGGCTGGCGCGCTTCGAGAATTGGGCGACCTGCAAGAGGCTGTGAAGTTGTACGAGGAAAATCGTTCTGCATTCGTCGCCACCCGCGGACGCGACGATCCGCGCTCGATTTTGGCGGCAGCGAATCTCGCCCACGCGCTCGCACTCGTCGGAAGAGATGAGGATGCAGAGCGCGCGTTTCGCGATGCACGCACGGACGCATTGCGAGTACTCGGTCCGACCAGCCGAATCACACTCGCCAACGACGCGAATGAGGCGACGTTCCTAGTGGAGCGTCAACGATTCGCGGAGGCAGTCGTTGTCGCCGAACGGACCGCGACGCTCGCCGAACGAGAACTCGGATTGGAACACCCACAAAGCCTCGCCGCGAAGACGACGCTCGCGTTGGCGCGGCTCGGACTTGGGCAGGCCGATCGCGCGATGATCGCCATCGGTTCGGTCGACGGGCTGATCGGATCGCGGGACCCGTTGACTCGGGTGGAGCGGCGATTGCTTGAAGTCGCGGCGCGCGCCTCGGAGGAGTCGCGAGATGTTCAACGCGCGGAATTGATCCGTGCGGCGCTCGAAGCGAAGCGCTGAGAACCTCGCAACGCGCTCTGAACGAACAACGTGTGTTTGCATGCGTGGTTTGCATGCGTGGTTTGCATGCGTGGCAGGCCATCAGAAGGCCGTCCCGCCTTACCCCATCCCACTTAACAGAATACATATTATCAGACGTTGTATTCGGAAAGCGAAGCTGTCGGTGCGGATGCCTCGTTCGTACGGATCTCGTCGGAACGGATCCCGGCTGCCCCGGTCGCACCTCGCGGGTTCATAGCCTTTCCCAATCACAGACGATCAACCACAGACGATGAACCGAGGAATTCCTCGCCGACACTTCGGTGGCAGGAAGTCGCCGATCAACCTGCCGCACGGCGTGGTCATCGGCCAGCTCGATCTCATCCATGCAAAGGTTCGCCGAGCGAGTCCGCCGTTACGATCGACGTCGACCATGACCGAGTCGCAACCGCATGAACCCTCCGCGTCAGGCTCCGAGAGAATCGATGCGATGGAGCCGACAGAGTCGCCGCAACTTCGTGCGTTTGCGCCGCTCTGCTCTGTATTTCGACGCTTCTTAAAGAGCCGCGACCTCAAGTACACGCAAGAACGCGCAGACGTTCTCGATGCCATCATCGCGCGAGACGGCTCGTTTGAGGCAGAGGAATTGCTGCTCGATCTCCGCGCCCGTGGGCACGACGTCTCAAAGGCAACGGTCTATCGAACCATTCGACTGCTCCTTGACGCTGGAATCATCACCCAGTCACTCTTCGACGCGAAGCAATCGCATTACGAGTTGATCTACGGACGTGAACCTCGAGATTGCATGGTGTGCATGAAGACAGGCCGTCGCGTGGAGTTCACCAACCGCGAGTTGATCGCGCTGCGAGATCGCATTTGCCGCGAACTCGGTTGGCAAGCAGTCGGTCATCGCTTTCAGATTTTCGCCGTCAGTCCACCGGACGACCACCACTCCTAAGTGCAACGATCACCGATGGAGGGAGACGTCGGAAGTGCCATCGAACCGAACCTCGTCGCGACGTTGCGTCTGCGAATGGCACGCGCACTTCCTTCCGATGGATCGTTTACTCCGAGTTACTCATCGAACTCGGGTGTTTCACTGCCCGCGATGCGATGGCGCATGAACAGCCAATCGCCGAGATCTGCCTGACGACAGCGGGGGGAACAGAAGGGGACATCTCCCCCGCTTTCCCGCACGGTTTCGTGCACGACGCTCGTTGAACCCTCAACATGACGTGCCGCATCCCCCAGCGGCCGTCCACACGTTGGACAGATCGGTTCCCGCAGCTTCCGCGCGCGCGCGAGGAGTTCAATTGCTTCAAACATGCGACGAGCCGCGCGTTCCGGCATCTCGTGTGCCGAGATGCGTGCCACTCGGCCCGCGTCGATCTCACCATCCATCGCGATCGCGACAGGCTCGCCGCTGCCGCCACCAACATCATGTGCCGCGTCCGCTGCTTGCACTTCCTCGCCCATCGCATGATCGATGGCGATTCGGACGTGGCTCGACGGCACGGCCGATGCGATCCGCTCGGGCCACTCGATGGCGACGATCGCGTCACTCTTCAAGAGCTCATCGAAACCGATGGATTCAAGATCTTCGTCGCTGATTCTCCAAGCATCGATATGGACGAAGAGGCGCGTTTCGCCCTCGTGATCCATTCGGATGGTGAAGGTCGGACTCGACACGGCGTCCGCATCCGCACCAAGTCCGGCGGCAAGCCCGCGTGCAAAGGTCGTCTTTCCCGCACCGAGGTCGCCGGAAAGCAAAATGATGACAGCGCCTCGGTGCGACTCGCAAGATCTCAAGGTGTCGCCGAGCACTTCGCCCAACTGCCGCGTCTCATCCGCGTTTCGAAGGTGGAAGCGAATCGAGTTCGTTGCATTCATGGCGCTCATGCTTGTTCCCCGCTCCGGTGCTCATGGCCCGCGTGTGAAACCTCAAGCACGCGGCCCGCAATCTCGACCGTCACCGAGCCCGCGGTTCGCATCTCGTTGCCAGCGCCGATGGCATGCACGGTGCCAATTCTTGTGACCGGAACACCACACACCACACTCGGTACGTCGCCGCGCGCCGTGAATGCGAGTTCGTAGTCCTCTCCGTCCGCGATCGCCTCCAACGGAGCACGTCGCTCGGGACCTTCCGCTGCAACCGGAATCGACGCGAGATCTAACTCGATCGCGACACGCGATGCGTGCGCGATGTGTCCGAGATCACGTCCCAGTCCATCGCTCACATCGATCGCGCCACCGAGGCGCTCGCGAAGAAGTGCTGCAAGTTCATTCGCCGCGGCCAAACGAGGCGTGAAATCGAGGTGTCGACCGAGTCCGGTCGTGCGATCCCACGCACCGCCGATGTATCCCGTCACATACACGCCGTCACCTGGCTGTGCAGCACCACGCGTTGCGACGGGACGGAGCGGTTCTTTGCGCGTCGCAAGAATCGTGACGCTCGCGACCATCGCCGTCGACGCGGTTGATCGCGCGAACGTCGCAAGATCTCCACCGATGAGCGGCGCGTTCCACCGTTCCGCTGTTTCGCGCAATCCCTCGCAGAGGCGCCAGACGCGCTCCTCCGTCGTCGTCGCCGGGACAATCACGCAGGCGACTGCAGCAAGTGGACGCGCATTCATCATGGCTGCGACATCGCTGATGTTCCGAAGCACTGCTTTCTTGCCGAGGAGATAGGGATCGCAGCCCAAAGGAGCGTGTCGGCCTTCGATCGCGCTGTCTGCCGCCACGAGGATCGTGCTTCGGTCGACACAAATCTCCGCCATGTCATCGCCGGGCGGAACCGAAACGCTTGACGGAAGCCGGTTGTTCTCTGCGAAGATGCGTTCAAGCAGTGCGAACTCGCGCATGAATTCACCAAAGCACGCGCACGAGGATTTGTGTCGCAACGAGCGCGTAGAACCCAGCGACAAGATCATCAATCAAAATGCCAAGTCCACCCTCAAGTCGCTGCCATCCGCGCGCGGGCGGCGGCTTGATGATGTCGAAAATCCGAAATGCAAAGAACGCAATCGCGCAGGTTGCGATGATGCGCGCGTTGTTGCCGAGTGTCCACGGAAGCCACATGAGCGCGAGCGCCTGCCCCGCGATTTCGTCGGCGACCACAAATCCTGGATCCTTCTTTCCGTATCGCGATTCGGCGACCTTGCCCCAGACAAGACAACCCACGCCAAAGACAAGGCCGAGCGCCGCGAGCGCCATGTCGATCGTGCGCGGATCGGTGTCCGCCATTGCAAGAATGCAAGCAAGTGCCACGGGCGGCAGCGAGCCCCACGTGCCGGGTGCAGGCCGCATGCGACCAAGCCCACCACCTGTCACGATCCAGTCGCCGATACCGCCGTGTTCCTTGGCGCTACTCATGTGGGTTCCTTCACAAGGCTCGGGGCCGTCCAAAGGGTCGCTGTTTCTGCTGAACCTTTTGAGGTGAGTTTTCTCTACGCGCGATCCTTCTGTCGTTTGCCCACAGTGCCGTTGGGCGGAGCGTCGACTCCCGTCGTCTGTGAGCCTTCGGGCGGCACATGCAACGCGCGTCGAATGTAGGTGATCGCGCTCAAGACCGTGAGCACGACCGTCGCCCATGTCGATGCATCGCGCAGGAAGACCTGCCAGCCGAATGGTTCGACCCGCGTGGAGACGTACACGCAGCATCCCACGCAGAAACTCTGGACGAACATCTTGAGTTTGCCGGACCAATCGGCGGGAAACGGAATGCCGCGCGATTCGATGTACGAGCGCAGGCCGGTCACGAGCAACTCACGGAGCAGAATCACCACCACCATCCACGCGGCGATACCCGAACCGATCATCGCGTTCGCAGGAATCGGCTCGAATCGGGGTGACGCGAGGTAGATGAAGCCACCGAGAATCAGGACCTTGTCCACCAACGGATCCAGCAAGCGCCCAAACGCACTGACGACGTTCCATCTTCGTGCGAGGTAGCCGTCGAGAATGTCGGAAAGGGCGGCCGTCGCGAAGATTCCCATACCCCATGCGCCGAGAAGCGCGATTTCGGATGCGGGCGCAGTCCGGTCGATCGACTCGAGCACTCCGAAGAAGACGACCGCGAGTCCGAGACGGACAAGCGTGATTGCATTCGGTAGAGCGCGCCGGAGGGCGGGTGACATGAGGCGCGGATCGTACCCGAGGCGTTTCGGGCAGACCGCAGGAGTCCGTCCTCCGGTTGGTTGCGGGATTCGACCGCGAGCCATACATTCCCAAACTTCGCCCCGGCCGACCGGGGCGCCGGTCCCGACAGGTTGGGTCCCGGTCCGCACTCTCGAAATCGCAGAAGCGACCGAGAACTTCGCGGATCCCGACGTTCCTCTCCTGTCGTGCGCCGCGAAGACTGAGTTTGGAGACTGAGTTTTAGGCATCAGTGCAGGACTCGCATGGACTTCGCTTTACCCCCCCTCCACATCCTCGCCCAAGCCACGCTCGGCCCCGAAGCGATCGCGCTCCTCTCTGCGAGTGCGATCTCTGCTGCGGGCCTCGCGCTCTTGATGCAGCCGGGCCGCAAATCCGGGAACAATCAGAACGGAAGCAAGTTTCGATTTGAGGGACTGCGCATCGCAGGGACCGTCATCGCACTTGCGGGCTTCGCCATGCTGTTGGTGGAAGTCATCAAGCGTGCCGCGAGCGACGGCGAGTCGGCATCCATTCCACCGGTCTTTCCGATGATTTTCGGAACAGTCGCGTTGGCGGGTGCGACGCGCATGGTGACGCATCCCAAGCCTGTGTTCGCGGCGCTCTACTTCATTCTCGTTGTCATCGCGACTGCGGGCATGTTCCTGCTGCTCGGCGCGGAGTTCATGGCGTTTGCGCTCGTGATTGTGTACGCCGGTGCGATTCTCATCACGTACATGTTCGTGCTCATGCTCGCGCAGCAGTCGCCCGTCGAAGGTGTTGGCGATGCGTGGTACGACCGCGTGCCACGCGAATCGATCTCGGCGGTGTTCGTTGGGTTTGTCATGCTCGCGACGCTTGCCGACGCGTACTTCTCAGGAACAACGCAGCGGTTCCTCGCGGATCGTCGTGTCGACGGTGAAACGCGCAGCGTTGAACTCGCATGGGATCGCCTCGATGCGATGCCGAAGCTTCTGCTTGAAACCGCGCAAGGCGCCTATCGCGCACAGTGGAAGGCGGAAACTGCAGCGAATTCTGCGACAGATTCCGCTGCGGCCACCACTGGCGAGGGCACCGCACCCAAGCTCGCAAGCATCGTTCGGAAAGCAGACGGGACGGCGCTCAGCCGCATGGATGGCGGTCGCCGCATCGAAGCCAAACTCGCCGACGGCTCGACGGTTGTCGTCTCGATTCCGGATGCGATGCTCCCAGACAACAGCCGACAAGTTGGTGTGGATCTCGTTTCCAAGTTCCCTGCTGGGCTTGAAATCGCTGGTGTCGTGCTCTTGATGGCGCTCTTCGGCGCGGTCATTCTCGCGCGCAAGCAAATCGAACTTGGCGAAGACGAACGACGCGGCCTCGCTGGCATGCGACGCATCACCGTCGACGGCGAAGCCGGAGGCCTTCGATGATCGCTTCACCCTTCTCTTCAGCGAACCCTTCGCTCCTCCTCAACTCGTCCATGCACGCCATCCTGCCATCCTCTGCGGAACTCTCGACCCCCGCGCTTCTCGCGAGTTCGGATGCCGCGACCGTCAACATCGCACTGCTTGTCAGTGCACTGCTCTTCGCCTGCGGCCTCGTGGGATTCCTCAGCCGACGGAACATGATCATCATGTTCCTCTGCACGGAGCTCATGTTCCAAGCCGCTGCGCTCGCGATGATTGCCTTCGGCAAGGTGCACGGCGATCTCTCGGGTCAAGTCTTCGTGATCTTCATTCTGACCGTCGCGGCAGCTGAAGCGGCGCTTGCCCTTGGCCTCGTCGTTCTCCTCTACCGACGCCGCGAGACCCTCGACAGCGAGGCGTGGAGCGAACTGCGCGAAGCGTGATCCGCTTCGTACCAGACCCTCTGACGCGATCCGAAGTCTTCCTCCACCGACGCCACCCCCGCCTCACTCGACCAATCACATGAGCCTTACCGCAAGCCTCTCCTCGATCCTCGCGCCGCTCCCGGCGACCCTCGCGGACGCCGCGAGCGCGACGATCAAGCCCGCGGTCGCATCACCCGACCTCTCTTGGGCCGGTCTGATCCTCCTCCTTCCCGCCATCTCCGCAGTCCTCTGCGGCCTCTGTGCCGCGCGAGGGGTCAAGGGCAAACTCCCGGGCGTCATCACAGCGCTCTCGCTGCTTGGTGCATTCGCGCTCACGCTCATGCTCTACATGCGCTGCCCGACCGACGCGCCGCGCACGATCCATCTCTTTGATTGGGTCTCGTTTGCGTGGGGAAGCGGCGCAGCCGAAGGTGCGAAGTGGACGTCGTTCCTCGCGCCATTCTCCCTCTACGTCGATTCACTCACGCTGCTTTGGATGCTCTTCGTGACCGGCCTTGGTTCGCTGATTGCGATCTACGCGACCGAGTACATGGAGTCTGACGTCGGCAAGGGCTACGCGCGTTTCTTCGGCGCCGTCAGCATCTTCCTCTTCGCGATGGGTTCGCTCGTCATGGGCGGCAACCTCATCCTTCTCTACCTCGGTTGGGAAGGCGTCGGTCTCGCGAGTTACTTGCTGATTGGCTACTACTACTCGAAGCCAAGTGCTGTCGCGGCCGCAAAGAAGGCGTTCATCGTCAACCGTATCGGTGACCTTGGCCTTGCGCTCGGCATCTTCCTGATCTGGGTCAACTATGGAACCGTCGAGTACGACGCGCTGTTCCAAGCGGTCACTGCTTCGACGGACTCGCTGAACGACGGAAGCGAATGGACGAAGGCTGCGATTCCGTACTGCTTGATGCTCGGCGCGTTCGGTAAGAGCGCGCAGTTCCCGCTGTACGTGTGGCTGCCGGACGCGATGGAAGGACCGACGCCAGTCTCGGCACTCATCCACGCGGCGACCATGGTGACTGCGGGCATCTATCTCATCGCCCGTACGTACCCGCTCTTCCAACTTGATCCCGGTGCGCTCACGGTCGTCGCAACGATCGGCTGCATCACCGCGCTTCTCGCCGCCACGATTGGCATGGCGCAGTACGACATCAAACGCGTGATGGCCTACTCAACGGTGTCGCAGCTTGGGTATATGTTCCTCGGTCTCGGCGTCGGAACCACATTCGGTGCCGTGTACCACGTCTTCACCCATGCCTTCTTCAAGGCACTGCTCTTCCTTTGCTGTGGCGCGATCATGCACGGCATGGCCGGCCAACTCGACCTCCGCAAGATGTCGGGCCTTCGCAATGTGAAAGGCTTCGGCATCATTAGTTGGACGTTCTTGATCGGATGCCTCTGCCTCGCGGGCTTCCCCTTCACCGCAGGCTTCTTCTCGAAGGATTCGATCATCGCGCAAGCATTCGGCAGCGGAAATGACCGATTCGTTCTCCTCGGTTGGATCGCGGTCTTCACGGCGTTCCTCACCGCGTACTACACGTTCCGTGTGTGGTTCCGCGTATGCGGCGGCCCGACGAAGTACGAGCCGGGTGATGAATTGCATGGTCATGGCGGCGACGATCATGGACATGGACATGGACATGGACATGGCGCGGATGATGGTCACGGTCATGGCGGCGAGTGGCACCCCCACGGCCCGCGTCTCGCGATCAATGGCGTGTTGCTCCTGATCTGTCTCGGTGCGATTCTCGCGGCGGTTCCTGCCTACCTCGGCGGGCCGCACCAGGAGAACAACTGGGTGATGAAGATGGTGTCGCACTCGTCGGCGGTTGGTGGGATTCCTGCCCACGATCACGGTGCCAGCCACGGCGCAGACGCACACGCGCACCACGCGCTTTCGTTCACCGGTATCGCAGACGTTCACACCGCGACGAGCGTCGTTGCGAGCGTTGCGGGCATCCTCGGAATCGCGATCGCGGCGTTCTTCCACCTGTTCAATCGCAAGGCTGCCGATGGCCTACGCCAAACACTGCTTTCGAACAGTCTCACGCGTTGGCTACCCATCGCCATGGAGAACAAGTGGTACGTCGACGAGATCTACCACGCCACGCTGCGCGTCCCAGCGCGCGCCCTTGGCCACATCTTTGAGTTCTTCGACAAGAGCGTCATCGACGGCGTGTTCGTCGATGGTGGTGCACGCATTCCCGCGGGCCTCGCACGCGTCTTCCAACCGCTCTACAACGGTGTCCTGCAAGGCTACGCCTGGACCATGGCCTTTGGTGTTGCGCTGATCGCCGCCTGGGTTTTCTGGCTCTGGCTGCAAGGTGGAGCGGCGTGAACTGACTCGCGCCTCGCGCCTTCGCGCAGAACCCAACCCACAACGACCGCAATCAAAACTGACAGACGACGCGAACCCCACGCGCAGCTGACATCCGGAACGCACGATGCTTCCAGCCCTCACCTACCTCCTTCTTCTCGTACCGATCGCGGCGGCGGCAGCCGTATCGCTCGCTCCCTCGCGGACAGCAAAGTGGATTGCGACCTTCGGAAGCCTCACGGCATTCGTCGTCTCGCTCGCCTTCGCGTGGTCGTTTCCTGGCTGGACAGACGGCTCGATGCACCCTGCAGAAGCCGGCGTCGCGATCATGCCTTCCCTTGGGATCTCGCTCACGCTCGGTACCGACAGCGTCGGCTTGATGCTGATCCTGCTCACGACGTTCCTCATGCCGCTGGCGATGATCGGTTCGTTCACCGCCGTGACTGAGCGCGAGAAGGAGTATTACGGCTGGTTCATGCTGCTCGAAGCAGCGATGGTTGGCGTCTTCCTCGCGAAGGACGCGATCATGTTCTACACGGCATACGAGTTCACGCTCGTTCCGATGTTCTTCCTCATCGCAATCTTCGGCGGGAAGGACCGTCGCCCCGCAAGCATCAAGTTCTTTCTGTACACCTTCCTCGGCTCCGTCCTGACGCTCTCGGGCATCATTTACATCGCGGCGAACTACGCGAACGCCCACGGAGGTCAGTGGACTTTCGATCTCGCGACCCTCGCAAATCACTGCTCGACGGCGATGGATCGCACCACCCAGTACTGGGTCTTCATCCTGCTGATGGCAGGTTTTGCGGTCAAGGTTCCGCTCTTCCCGGTGCACACCTGGCTGCCTCTCGCGCACGACCAAGCACCGACCGCAGGCTCCGTCATTCTCGCGGGAACACTCCTGAAACTCGGCACCTACGGCGTGTACCGAATCGCGCTGCCGACTGCACCGGTGGGTGGCGTCGAACTTGACCAGTTCTTCGCAATCCTCTGCGTGATCGCGATCGTGAACACCGCGCTTATTTGCTGGGTACAGAAGGACGCGAAGAAGCTCATTGCGTACAGCTCCGTCAGCCACCTTGGCTTCTGCATGCTTGGTCTCTTCGCACTCAATCCTGTGGGCGCGACGGGATCAGTCATGTACATGATCAACCACGGCCTCTCGACCGGTGCGCTCTTCCTCTGTATCGGCATGATCTACGAGCGCTACCACACGAAGGACATGGAACAACTCGGCGGCCTCTTCAAGAAGATGCCGGTCTGGTCGTTCTTCATGGTGCTCTTCACGTTCGCGAGCCTTGGCTTGCCAGGCCTCAACGGATTCGTCGGCGAGTTCCTTTGCCTCATGGGCTGCTTCATCGCAGAGCCTGGCGCGGCGAATCATCCGGGTCTCCTCGGCCCTTGGTGGGCGTTGATCGCGGGCTCAGGACTCATCCTGGCCGCGATGTACCTTCTCATCATGCTCGGCAAGCTCGTTTGGGGGCCCCTCCGCGAGCCGCATGTTGACGGTCATGGCGGCAGCCATGCTGGCAGTGATGGCGGAAGTCATGCTGGCAGTCAAGTGAGTAGTCATGATGGAAGTCGTGGTGGAAGTCATGCCAGCAGTCATGCCAGCAGTCGTGGCAGCAGTCGTGGCAGCAGTCGTGGCAGCAGTCGTGGCAGCAGTCCTGATGCAAGTCATGGCGGGACTCTTGGGTCCGTCCATGCGCATGCGGATGCACACGACACGCACGGCTCGGCGCTCCCCCGCGATTTGAGCGCACGTGAGATTGGCATCCTTGTTCCACTTGCGGTGGTGTGTCTCGCCATCGGTTTCTATCCAAAGCCGATGTTGGAAGCGATCACCCCGAGTGCAGAGAAGGTGCTCGCGGGTTACCCCGCACTTGTGACCGAGTACGCCGCCAATGGTTCGCTTCTTCCGGTTTCCGCCGCAGGAGCGTCCGAAGTTGCGATGGCGCAGGACGTCGGTTCGTCCGACGCGCGCGCAACGCAAACCAACGAACTGGGACAAACGCGCTGAGCGCGCCACGGAAAGCAACCGTCACTCATGCCGGATACCACCATGATTTCCTCGCTGCTCGCCGAATCAAACATGTCTGCGAAGTTGACGCTGATCGCGCCTGAGATCTTTCTCTTCGTCGGATCTGTCGTCGTCGCCGTCCTCGGTCTCGCGCGCTCGGCATCCGTCCGTCGCGCGGTCCCGACCGTCACCGCGCTGTTCCTCCTGGGTTCGATCGGTGTCACGGCATACGTGTATCGATCGGACGCCGTCGAAGCGAGCAACCTGTTGCTCCCGCAACTCGGCGGGTTCGTGAAGGCGCTGATTGCGGTCATTGGCATCCTCCTTGTCATGGTCGCGGGACCAGCGATCGATCGGCGGCTGGAAGAGGCGTTTGATTCGGGCGGAGCGGCGTTCGATCCGATTCGCGTCATGCGCGGCGAATACTTCGCGTTCTTCTTGCTGTCGCTCGCCGGCACCATGCTCATCGCCAACGCGAATGACCTGATCTGGCTCTTCCTCGCGATCGAACTCTCGAGTCTTCCGACCTACGTCATGGTCGCCATCAGCCGCGGAAGTCGGCGCGCTCAGGAAGCCGCCGTCAAGTACTTCTTCCTCGGTGCACTGTCCGCAGCGACGTTCCTCTACGGTTTCGCGCTGCTCTACGGCGCTTCAGGCACGCTCGATCTCGTCGAGATGCGCAATGTCTTCGCCGACATGCCGGAACTCCCGACACTCGCGATTCTTGGTGGTGTGATGGCGATCCTCGGCATCGCGTTCAAGCTTGCCGCAGTTCCGATGCATTTCTACGCACCCGACGTCTACGAAGGCGCGGGCTCGCAGACCACCGCATTCCTTGGCTTCATGCCAAAGGTTGCCGGTGCGGTTGCGCTGATGGTTCTTCTCGGAGTCTTCTGGACTCCCGCGACCGACGCCACTGGTGGCGCGACCGCCGTACTCCCGAATGCAATTCTCGCGACGCTTTGGATGATCGCGGTTCTGACGATGGTGCTTGGCAACATCGGTGCATTGCTTCAACGAAACGTGAAGCGCATGCTCGCGTATAGCTCCATCGCGCAGTCGGGCTACCTCCTCATCGGAATCGTGACCGGACCGGGTGCAGGCTACAACTCGATCCTCTTCTACCTCATCGGTTACGGCGTGATGAATACCGCGGTCTTCGCGGTCCTCGGATCGCTCGAACGTCAGGGAGAAGAAGTCGAGACCCTCGACGATCTCTCCGGACTTCGCCAACGCCAACCCGCGCTTGCTTGGATGCTGGCGCTGAGCGCGATCGGCCTGATTGGTATTCCACCGCTCATTGGCTTCTTTGGAAAGCTTGCATTGTTTGCGGCGGCGATCGACCACGGCCAAACGGCGCTTGTCATCATCGCGGCGATCACCACGGCGGTGAGTGCGTTCTACTACTTGCAGTTGGTGGCGGTGCCCATGCTCGGGAGCCCGACCGCGCGCACCGATGCCGTCCACGCGGTTCCGAGCTCCTGGCCGCGCGTTGCTGCGATCATCTGCGGCGTGGGCGTGTTGGTCATGCCGCTTGCGATCGAGCGTCTCGTGACTGCGTCGGGTGCAACGGAAGTTCCGACGGTGCAGTCGCTCGAGACTGCCGCGGAAGGCCCGTCGGAGGATGCAAGCGAAGCCGACTCCTCCGCGCCGACGGAGGTCGCGTCTCGCTAAGGTTCGGCGCATGGGACCTCAAGTGTCTCGTGCGTTCGAAGGAAGTTCACACCGTAAAAACGAAGACGTCCCGAGCAATCGGGACGTCTTTCGTTTGGATACGCGACCGGCAGGAGTCGAACCTGCAACCCCGAGCTTCGTAGGCTCGTGCTCTATCCAGTTGAGCTACGGTCGCAACCGGGTCGCAAAGTATACAGAGTTCTACACCGCCGTAAAGGGCCCCGACCATCGATCCGCGCCGGGATTCGTCACCCCCCGTTTCGCCCGCAAGATCCGGGAGAAAGTTCCGGGAGAGAGATCTGAAGGCCGATCAGCAGTCTCCCCAGGCCGCGAGGAGTACTGCAAGGTCCGCCGCGTCGATCGATCCCGATCCGTCGATATCGCCCACGCCGGTGGTCCCCCATGCGCTCAACAGCGCAGAGAGGTCGGCCGCATCGACGGAGCCATTCCCGTCCAAGTCCGCCGGGCATGCGGGAGGAGGCGGCAACTGCTTCTCATAGGCGCCGCGGTCGACGATTGGGGCACTTCCAACGCCCGTGTCGGTCACGGTCGGGTCGTCCACGAATCGAGGGTTGAGGTCAAAATCCGTGGTGACTCCCGCGGGCACCATGCTGTTCGACCCCGCGTCGATCGCGGGCGACGATGCTTGGAGGCGGAAGTCGCGGGCGGCCTGATCCACAAACAAGGGATTCACGTTCAGGTTTGCGGTGCCTGTTGCGCCACCCTGGACAATCGAAAAGCTCACGGTGTTCGTGCCACCAGATGCTGCGATCTGGTTCGCCGCAGTCGTTCCGCCAGGACCGGTGTTGGCCCACATGATGCAGTTCGAGAATGTCGACGAGCCACTTGTGTTGATGATGCCACCTGCGAGCGACGTCGCGGTGTTCGCAACAAACGTCGAGTTCCGCGCCGTCACGGTGCCAGAGTTCCCGATCCACAAGGCACCGCCGCCGTTGGTGCCGGTCGCGGTATTGCCGGTGAACACGCAATTGGTATAGCGCGTCTGCGACGTGCCGAACGTTTCACACGCACCTGCGCGCGCCGCAGAATTTCCCTGGAACCAACAACGCTCGAACGTGACGGTCGTCGTGTTCATGTCGAACGCCCCGCCATACGAGCCACCGATGTTGTTCTCAAATCGGCAGTGTGTGAACGTCGCACCGGCCTGCAAGATGTAACCCGCGCCTCCGCCGAACGTACATCGGTTCCCGGTGAACGTGCAGTTCCGAATCGTCGGGCTTCCAGAACCAGTCACGATGATGCCGCCGCCCTTGTCGTAATTCGACGCGGTCGCGCCGTTGGCGTAGCCACCCTTGATGGTGAAGCCATCGAGAATCGCCGTTGCGGCCGCTCCGGAGCCAACGAAGACGTGATAGCTGTTGTCGGTGAGATTGGCGGCGCCGCTGTCGTTCCCGAGCAAGTCGCCCGTCACGATCGTTTGATTTGCGACCCAGTCACGCTGCGCCAGTTTGCCTTCGCCACCCGCGAAGCCGCCGTAGATGGCCACACCCGTCTTGAGCGTCAAGAAGACCGTGCGGGTTGTCCCCGTGGTCGGCTTGTAGGTGCCATCGGCAACCCAAATCTGGTCACCCGAGACACTCGCCGTCAATGCAGCCGCGAGACCACCTACGCCTTGGTAGGCATCGGCCCAGGATGTACCGTTGTTCGCGCCCGACGACAGGTTGGCATCGACAAAACGAATCGCCGCGCTGGCCGAGGATGCAATAAGGAAAATGGATGCACACGTGGTCGCGCAGAACGCGTTAGTCTTGTTTGTCATGGGTTCTTTCCAGCCTGCTCGCCCCTCAACGGGAATTCGGCCGGCGCGAATGTAGCCCAAGGATCTCGTGGGGAGATACACCAATCGGCCACAAGATCGAATCTGGGCTCGAGCCTCTGTTTGCGGACCATCGATGGCAGAACTTCCCGGGCCACCATCATCTCAGACACACGCCGAACCAATCGTGATGCCTGAGCGCGCGAGCGATCCGGCTCGACTTGGGAACGACACCGATCTCTTCGAAGGTCCACCCACACGTCGCAACGCGGTCGTTCGTTTCGCCCTCATCGTGCTCGGGGTGCTTCTGATCCTCGGGGGAATCGCTCTGGGTCCAGTACCGGTGATCCCGGGCTTCCCGCTCGTCATCGCGGGTGTCTTGCTACTCGCCGCGTCGAGCGGCGGCGCCCGCCGCGGAATCAACCGTGCGGAGCGCTGGCTGCCCATCCGCACACGTCAAATGCTTCGCAAGGCACTTCGCCGCAAGCCCACAGAAACAACAAAGCCAAACACCTCGCGGGGCTCGGAGCGGTAGAGTCTGCATATGTCGGATGTGCCCTCGCCAGAGTTGTCGAACGCTGCCAATCCTTCGGGTGGCGAGGATGGCCTCCATCCGGTTGATCGCGCGTTTCTCGCACAGAAGTTCGCGGGTGGCCCGTTGATTTTCGGCGTGATCGCGCTTGCTTCGAGTGTGTTGATTCTTGGAATGATCCCCGGTGCGCTCGGGCTTCGCGCGGGCATCGATCTGTGGCAGCGCGGAGTACGCCGAAGCGTGGTCGTTGCTGGAATTGTCGCGAGCTTCGCAGGTGTCGTCGCGAGCATCATGGCGGCACTGTTGTGGGGCGCGCTCCTCGCCGGCGTTCTTCTTGGTCGGGACGCGATGCGCGAAACCGAGCGTTGGCGCGGCGAGGTCGTCCAGCCATTCGTACTCACCGCCACAGAGTCGATCAGCGGCGAAGTGTTTCAGTTCGCTGTTCCGCCTGCAGATGCGATGGTCGAACGAGTGGCCATTGTGCTCGCGGGTGTTGGCGAGCAACCCTCCGCGGAAGCCATCACGACCGCCGTCCAAGTCGCCCAACGTCATCCCTCCTGCCGCCTCCTCATCGTGACACCGCTTGCCTCGCGCGACGAGGGCAAAGCGTTCGCCACCGTCGCGAGTGCGGCAACGGCGATCGCTGTCGCTGGTCGCGATGCAACGCTGCCCGCGCCACTGGCGTCGGTCGCGGCATTTCCAACGACGGTGATCATGGATCGCGAAGGTCGCATCGAATTTGCGCTCGTTGGCGCTCGTGGCGAAGAAGAACTCGAGCGACTCTTCTCCGGCGAAGCTGCCCGTGCCGCCGCGGAGCGCGAGAAACTGCTGCGCGAATCGGCAAGTCCACCTCCGACCTCGGACTCCCCAAGCGATCACAACTAGGCCATGGCGCGCGTTCCTCGTCTCCTCCGCGCAGGTATTCCGCGCATCGCTGCGAGTCATGCAGGACCGATCGTCGGAATCGATGTCGAGACCGCCGCGCCTTCACACGGAGCGATCTGCGCGCTCGGGGTTGCGATGGTGGTGCGCGGTGAAGTGATTCGCGAACGCCACTGGTATCTCAACCCACAAGTGAGGTTCGATCCGAGATTCATCGCAATCCACGGCATTACGCCTGACCATGTTGCAGGGGCACCCACGCTTGCCTCGACGTGGGCGTCGGTGCTCGCGTTCATCAAGATTGCCGTCGATGAAACCCGACCGCCGAAGCTCTTTCCCGATGCCGACACGGGTGATCCGTCGCCACTCTTCGTCGCTCACAACGCGTCGTTCGATCGACTGCAGATCGAGCGTGCGCTCGGAACGCCGCTTCCCTTCCGCGTCGCATGTACCGTCGCGATGTCGCGTCGAGCGTTTCCGCGCCTTGCTCGCCACAACCTTGCAACGGTTGCCGCACATCTCTCCATACCGCTCAAGCATCACGACGCGCTCAGTGATGCGCGCGCGTGTGCGTTGATCGCCGCGCGATGTATCGAAGTTGGCTCCGGCGCGTAACGAATCGTGAGGGATACGACCGCGTGGTGGCAGCGTTCAGATTCGATCGCCAACCGCCGCGCGCACAAGAAAGTGAAGAATCGTTGAGTGCCGCGCGACCTCTGCACTCGCGCGCGGGCTCCACGTCGCGTCGAGGATGACTTCGCCACCCGCGTTCGCAACAGGACCGTCCGACGGCGCAAGGCGAATGTCGATTTCCTCCGGCTCCGCTGCAAGTCGCCAACCACCAATCGCGTCATCGGCGATCGCACCGCGATGGAGCACAATGGTGACATCGACTTCTGCCAGTCGGATGGAACGGAATCGCCGAGCAAGCGCGCGAAAGATCGGCCCCGTATGTTCTGGGATTTGTCCGGTCGCGAGCGACTCCGCAGACGAAGGCTCCCCGATGAGAATGCCACGTACGAGAAGATCCTCAAACGCCCGCTCAACGATGGAAAGCGGACGTTCATCGAAGGATGCGTAGTGCACGTCACCCGCTCCTGGGTCGGATGAGCCCACGCGAGAACCCCTCGGGGACGGCGGACTCGTCAGAGTGCCCTCTCCACCGACGTTCACGCCGTTCGCATCACGATCGCCGCCTTCACGCGAATCACGGCTCCGCAATGCAAGCCAGATTGCGATGCCGAGCATCAGCAGAACTCCGAGTGCGATCACCGCGGAACTCACATCAGGCAACATGGCGAAAATCGATGTGGTTTGCTGCATTTGTTTCCGCTCTGCGACCGAGCGCGATGAAGGACGGGGAGTCGCCGGTACGCACGTTGAAGCTGTCCGACCACGACAAAGCGCGAATCAGCCGCACCACAGCAAACGCGTGCGGTGGATCAGAAGGGCGCGAAAATCCAGAAGGGTGCTCCGCGCGGCCGGAGACGCGATCACCGGCAAGGAACGCTGACACAGAAAACGGGCGAAATCGAAGAGCTGAAAATGGAGTGATCAAGGCGGAGCGATAAAGGCGGAGAGATAAAAACGAAAAGACTCCGTGCTGCGGAGTCTCTTCGTGCGTTTGGAACGCCTTCGTGGACCATACTGGACTTGAACCAGTGACCTTCTCCGTGTCATGGAGACGCGCTAGCCAACTGCGCCAATGGTCCGGGTCGGCCATTCTAGCTTCGAATGAAATCCTTGCAAGCGGCTCGCAACCATTCTCGGGCAGAGGGGCGGTTCGCCTGCCGCACGCCTGAGCGAAATGTCCCTTTCCGAGACTCCTGCACTTGTAGAGTGGCAAATCTGCTGCATATTCGGCCCGAGGTTGTGTCAAGGGCGGCGTTTCCAGCGCCGTGTTCCTGTCCACGTTCCAGACCCCTCTCCTTTGTCCCAAGCGTTCGAAAGATCGGGTGCCTCGCGCCCTCTCTGTCGACGATGGTCGGGGGTCGTCGCGGGAGGCGATGCGTCGCGCCTCCTCTGGTCCAGCCTCCCGACGCTTTGGAGTCCCCTGTGAAGAATCTCGTGTCCCTGAGTGCGTTCGCTTTGGCCACGGCCGTTGCGGCAAGCGCCAACGCAGCCCTCGTCTACGGTGGCGGCACCGAAACCGGTAGCCGCTTCAACCCCGGCGCTGGCGCCATCTCCTACATGAACTGCTTCACCGCCGTCGGCGCGGGTGAGACGCAGCTCTCGCTCGAAAGCGCGATCGTGGGCATCCGCCGCCTCACCTCGGGCGGCGCACTCCTCGACGTTGGCATCAACATTTACGCCGCTGAGATGACGTACGACGGCACCAACTTCGGCCGTGGCGCCGACTACCTCATCTACTCGTCGGCGTCGCTCGGCGCTGGCACCGCCTCGGTGACGCAACTCGTGAACACGGGCGCCGTCTCAGGCGTAACCCTGAACCTCGAAACCGTCTCGAACGCCGGCCTCGGTGGTTGGTGGATCGGCGTCGAGTTCACCGGCGTCAACGCGGCCAATACCGCCAACGGCTGGCGCGTGGTCAATGCCCCGACCACCGGTGCGTCGCTCAACGCCTTCGGCGTCTTCAACAACGCCGGAAGCGGCGTCTTCCAGTCGTTCTTCGCGTTCGGCACTCCTCCGGGATCCGCGCCGAGCCGCTTCATGGTCGACGTCAACGGTTCGCTCGTCCCGACTCCGGGTGCGATCGCTCTCCTCGGCCTCGCTGGCCTCGCCAGCCGCCGTCGCCGCTGAGCAGTTCGGCACACATTGGTCTTTGAAACACGCCGCCCCCGGAAATCCGGGGGCGGCGTTCTTTTCGGTGCCAAAAATCGGTACCAAAAATCGGTACCAAGAATCGGTGCCAAGAATCGGACGGCCGATCAGCGGAGCGCACTCGCCCACGCCACGCAGCGATCAAGCCGCGCCAGCGTCGCGTCGCGACCAACGAGAACCAACGTGTCCCAGATCGGCGGACTGACGGTCGTTCCCGACGCGGCGATGCGCAGAGGCTGCGCAACCGAGCCAATTTTCCCTGCCGCGTGCTCCGCAGCGTAGGCATTCGCGGCGGCCTCAAGAGCAGGCTGCGTCCACTCGGGGAGCGCCGCGAGCACGCCACGTATCGCGCGCAGAAGATCAAGGCCCGACTTCGCGCCGTCGGCCGCCGGAGCGCCGATTCCGAGCGCTTTCCGCACATTCTTGTCGTCTGCGAACACCAAGGCATCGTCGGCAACGAGCAAGAAGCCATTCGTCTTGAACGGATCGTCGAACGTCTTCGAACGTTCGTGGCTCGCATGCATGAGAAGATCGAAGCGCGCGTCGCCGAGTTTCGCGAGGTACTCCGGGCGGAACTGCGCGGCGTGCTCGCGGCAGCGGCGGAGAAAATCTTCGCGCGACATGGCGTTGATCGCATCGGTGTTGAACGCGAGCAACTTCACGCGGTCGAACTTCGCCGGCGTCTTGATGACGCGGTCGAGCGAGAAGCGCTCCTTGAGGAACGCGTTGTCGAACTTCTCGATGTCGTGGCCCGGGCTCCAACCGTTCAGCGCGAGGAAGTTGCAGATCGTCTCGGGGAGGTATCCCGAGCGGCGGAAGTCGTCGACGTTGATCTCGGGAAGCGTGACCTTGAGCGCGTCCGCGAGCCGGATCGCGCCCTCGAGGTCGAGTTGCACGTTCTCGTCGCCAAGCCACTTCGTCCACTCGTCGGCCGTCACCGTTCCCGCGGGCGGCGTGGTGAGCGCCTTCTCCTTCACGGCCTTGCGGAGCACTTTGTCCTTGTCGCGCTTCGACATCTTCGAGTCATCGGGATTCTTGATGATCGAGAGGTGCCCGTAGGTCGGCCGCCGGAACCCGAGCGCGTCCTGCAGCACCATGTGCTTCGCCGTGTTCGTGAAGTGCTCCTGCGCACGGAGCACGTGCGTCACACCCATCAGCTCGTCGTCGACCACGACCGCGAAGTGGTAGGTCGGGAAGCCGTCCTTCTTGCGGATGACGAAGTCGTCGACCTCGCCCGCGGGCAGCGTCGCGTCTCCGAGCACCTCGTCGTGGATCGTGATCGGAACCTGCGGCGTGCGGAATCGAACGACCGGCTGACGACCCTCTGCGCGGAAGCGCGCGATGTCGGCGGCGGCAGGCTCTCCGCGGAAGCGATAGCGAAACGCCTCCTTCCGCGCCGTCGCTTCCTTTCGAAGCACGTCCAGTTCTTCGGCGCTGTCCCATGCCTCGTAGGCCTTGTCCTCGGCGATCAGCTTCTGGAAGTACCGCTCGTAGATCGCAAGACGCTCGCTCTGGAAGTAGGAACCGTTCGCGCCGCCGCCGACCTTCGTACCATCGGGCGCGGTGTACTCGGGACCTTCGTCCCAGCGAATACCCAGCCAATCGAGGTCCTTGAGGAACCCGACGCTCGCCGCGTCAGACGATCGCTTCTGATCGGTGTCTTCGATGCGAATGATGAAGGTGCCGCCCCGCCCCTTCGCGAAGGCCCACGAATAGAGCGCCGTGCGGGCACCACCGACATGGAGGTGGCCCGAGGGTGATGGTGCGAAACGAGTGACGGGGCCAGAGGTGGGACAAGAAGTCATATCGAGACTCGATGACAAGATTTTCGCAGCGCGAAAGATCGGAAGAGTGGCGAAGCCGTGAAGGCAGAGATCACGCCGGGAGAGTCTCCCGATCGTTGGGCGGACAGCGTAGCCGAATCATGCATCGTGCTCGAATGCGCACCGCAACACGGATCCCCGCGCGAGGTGTACCCCGAACCGGAACGCGTGCCGGGACGGATGACGTTTGGCGCAACTCCCGAGAAATCGACAGATTCCCCGTTGCTTCGGGCGCGACAAACCCGAACATGCGAGACGGTGGCTCGGATCGGTTTCATCTCAGATACCCACGGTCGCACCGACCGCGCTCGACGCGCGATCGAGCTTCTCCTCGCTCGCGGCGCGGAGCAGATTGTGCACCTCGGTGATGTCGGAAGCGAATCCGTCCTCGATCTCCTCGTCGGGATTCCTTCGCGTGTCGTCTTCGGGAACTGCGACGATGCTCGGAGTCTCACCCGTTACGCGGAGATCCTCGGTATCGAAGTCGCCCACCCCAGCGCGATCATCGAAGTGAAGTCTGGCGCATTGGATTCCGGCGCTGAGACGCAGCCCGGCTTGCGGCTCGGAGTCACGCACGGTCATCTCGAGAGCGAGGTAGAGCGACTCCTCGACTCGCGTGTCGACATTTTGCTCCATGGCCACACCCACGAAATCCGCGATGAACTCGTTCATGGAGTGCGGATTCTGAACCCGGGCGCGCTGCATCGAGCCAAGTGTCACTCCGTGCTGCTCTTCGACACCGTCACCAGCCATGCGACGTGGCTCGATGTCGATCTTGAGGCACCTGTGCGGGATTGAGCGTCGCGGCGGCCGAAACCGGGCTCGCCTTTTGATCGAACGGTGCACCATGCACGGAACCGCTCTCGCGCTGCTGCTCGCCAACGTCTTCTCGACGATCTTTATGACTGGGCTGATCTGGTTCGTACAGGTTGTGCACTACCCACTTTTCGCGCGCGTCGGTCCTGCGGAGTTCCCCGCCTACTCACGCGCGCATCAGACATGGACCACGCTCGTGGTTGGCCCCCCGATGCTCGTCGAAGCACTCACGGCTGCGCTTCTTGTGGTGGTGCGCCCGGTTGGCGTTTCTGCCGCGCTCACATGGGCGGGACTTGTACTTGTGGGCGTCATTTGGCTGAGTACTGCCGCGCTGCAAGTTCCATCCCACGCGAAACTTGTTCAGGGATTTGATCCAACCATCGGCTCATTCCTCGTGCAAACCAATTGGATTCGGACCATCGCATGGACTGCCCGAACGGCGATCGTCCTCGCAATGCTCGCACAGGTGATGCAATCCATGTCGCGTGGCATCGGCTCCTCGACAGGCGCGGTTTGATCGGTCGCGGACGCGGTACAGTGCTTCGATGTCTGATGGGAATGTCGTATCGAGCGCGCGTGAAGGAATGCCACGAAATGACGCACCGCGCGTCGAAGTGTTCGGTTGGACTGAGTCGTCGATCGAGCGGACCCAAGTCGCGTCGGTGTCGGACGCGGTCGCGCTTCTCGACAAATATCGCTTTCTTTGGATCGATGTCGAAGGTGTCGCGAGTATCGACGCAGTCAACGCGCTTGAGGTGCCGCTCGAAATTCCACCGCTTGCGTGCGACACGCTGATCGAAGGCATTCGTCGCCCAGGGGCCGACGACTTTGACGACGTCACCATCGTGACGATGCGTGCGCACTTGCCAGACGGAACCGTCGAATTCGTCGACTTCATCGTCGCGCCACGGTGCCTTGTCACCCTGCAGGAAAAAGTCGGCGGAGACGTGTTCGATCCTGTACGCGAACGCCTCGTGCAGCAGTCGCCTCGCCTCGTGCGCACCGATGTGAACGTGGTGTTTTTGCTTCTTGGGCGCGCGGTCTGCGAAGGCTATCGCCCGGTGCTCGAACGGTTTTCCGGAAGCCTTGAGAAGTTCGAACGCGCACTTGTGCGACATCCCGACGCATCGATGCTCGATCGCATTCATAAGCAACGGCGCGAACTTCTCTTCCTGCGCCAGGGGCTCGCGCCGCTTCGAGAAGCACTCGCGAATCTCCAAGCATCACTCGCGGTCCGTCAGGAAGAAGAACGCCATTTCCGTGCGCGACTCGCCGCGCTTCGTGAACTCCAAGACGAAATCGGGGCCTTGCTCGACCTTGTCGAGTTCCAAAAGGACAGCGCGCAGCACCTGCTCGATCTTTACCTCAACGCCGCGAGCAATCGATTGAATGAAATTGTGCGAGTGCTCACGATCATCAGCGTCATCTTCATGCCGCTGACGTTGATCGCCGGGATCTATGGCATGAACTTCGAGCAGGACAGCCCCTGGGCGATGCCCGAGTTGCGCTGGAAGTTTGGCTACCCGTTCGCACTTGGCCTCATGGCCCTGTCGGCGGGCGGGTTCCTGTATTTCTTCTGGCGCAAGGGGTGGATTGGCGACCCACTCCAGCGTCGTCGCGCGACGGTTGGTTCGCCCGGTGCCGCCCCCTCGCCGACTTCCGCTTCGCACGACGCATCTTGGCCACTCTCACTGATGCTTTCCCGCAGGAAGCCCCGGGCCAACCGGGCAAACCGAACTTCGGGCGGCAACGCAAGTGGTGCGCACAAAGCACCGAAATAGCAGCGTTGTGAGCCCTTGCGGAAGCGCTGTATCCGTCCGATACTTGCGGTTTGGCCTGAGATTGCCTCAGGCCATGATCCTTGCTTCCGTCGCAGGGTTCTCCCCGCAGGCCACTTCACATGCACACCGGAACTTCCTCCACCAACAGGGATTCGACCATGTCCGACCGCGCCTCTGCCATCGCTTCCGACATTTTTGGTTCGCTTGTCTTCGCGGGCGACGTGATGCTGAAGCGTCTCCCGCCTGAAGTGTTTATGAACCTTCAGCGGACGATCAAGAATGGTTCACCGCTTGATCCAGCGATTGCGAACACTGTTGCGAGCGCGATGAAGGACTGGGCGCTTGAGCACGGCGCGACGCACTACTGCCACTGGTTCCAACCACTCACGGGCACGACTGCGGAAAAGCATGACGCGTTTCTCTCGATGACGTCCGACGGCGGAGCGATTGAGAAGTTCAGCGGCTCGCAACTGATTCAAGGCGAACCCGACGCATCGAGCTTTCCGCACGGCGGCATCCGCGACACCTATGAAGCGCGTGGCTACACCGCATGGGATGCCACCAGCCCCGCGTTCATCTATCGCTCCGGCGACCAAGCGACGCTCTGCGTTCCGACGGCATTCGTGTCGTACACCGGTGAGGCACTCGATAAGAAGACACCGCTTCTCCGCTCGATTCAGGCTGTTTCGAAGCACGCGATGCGGATCCTGAAGATTTTCGGCGCCGATCACGGCGTGAATCAGGTCATCACAACCCTCGGCGTCGAGCAGGAGTACTTCCTTGTCGATGCTGAACTCGCGCACCAGCGCCCGGATCTTCTGATCTGCGGCCGCACGCTCGTCGGCGCCGCTGCGCCGAAGGGACAGCAGCTCGAAGATCACTACTTCGGCTCAATTCCGCAGCGTGTTCTCGCCTACATGGCCGAGGTTGAGCAACGCCTGTTCGAACTCGGCGTACCGGTCAAGACTCGCCACAACGAAGTCGCTCCCGGCCAATTCGAACTTGCGCCGACCTTCGAGAATGCGAACGTCGCCGTCGACCACCAGATGATCACGATGAGCGTGCTGCGCGAGACCGCAGAACGCCACGGTTTCGTGTGTTTGATGCATGAAAAGCCCTTCGCAGGCGTCAACGGCTCCGGCAAGCACAACAACTGGGCACTCTCGACCGACACGGGTGTCAACCTCCTCGATCCGCGCGACGAAACCCACACAAAT
>CAIWCL010000155.1 GCA_903911205.1 uncultured bacterium | reverse complement strand
GGCGCATTGATGTTCGGCCGAAACTTGCGGCCGTGCTTGGCCCATCGCTTTCCGATCGGCCTGCGCCAGAAATCGCGGCACAAGTTGCGACGGATATTCGCGCGTTTGTTGGTGCACATCCAGCGGCACCGATGCGTGAAACGCTGACGAGGCTTGCGGACGATATTGATCCGAATGCGGGCACCGTGCTCTGGTCGCCGCAACGCGTAGAAGTGGCACTCGCTTCCGAGCGACTTGCGGGTATCGAAGAAGTTCCAGTGAAAGACGATCGTCGCTTCTATCGACGGCCTCCGACTGCGCCAGGCGCACCTGCGGCGCAAAAGGACGCTGTGAAGCGCGCGCTGAAAGACATTTCGGATCTCTCGCTCGATCCTGAGAAACTGAGTTCAATTCTCGCGGTGCCAGCGGTGGATATCACGGGGAAGCCGTTTCCGAACCCGATTTCGCTCGCATGGGGGCGTGCTGAGAGCTCGCTCGCGACGGGGCAGTCACATCAAGTGCTACCAATCATGCTTCTCCTCTTCACCGACATCGTGAACGAGAAGGGTTGCGACCCGCTTCTTCAATTCCGTTCCCTGCGCGATGCGGCGGGAGTTCTTGTGCAGTCTGAGCATGCGTCGGGCAAACTGCGCGATGCGCTCGAAGCATGGCAAACGCGTTGTCGGAGTGAAGCAGCAAATGCGCTGATCGCTGACTGGGTTGCTGCCGGCTACGACCCTGAAACCGTCAATTGGCGCAAGGCGCGCACGGAGGCTTCGAACGCGATTGCGAGTTTCCCCGACGTTGCTGCGATGCGCGCAGACGTCGAGCGCGAGAGTCGCCGACTTGGCGATGCACTTTCGGCACTCGTTCCTGTTGGCGTGCTCGCTCCGAAGAGCGAGTCTGGGCCGCGCGTCGCACGCGTCTCTGGCGCAAGCGAAGAGCTCTTCGTACTCGCGCGAAGCGCCGCGACGTGGTCCGTCATGCCGATCGCGGTCGAGCGAGGAGTGGCAACAAAGGTGCCTGACGGAACTCCCGCGGGTCCAGCCCTGATCTATCGGAGGAACCCGTCATGAGTGCCATCGAAAAGGACAAACAGTTCCGCACGATTCGTTTCAATAGTGTCGACCCTGAAGCGCGCGTTGGTTTGCCGATTGGCGCGGCGACGACGCCAAGTACGGTGACATGTCTCCTGCTGACGGTTCTCGTGTCAGGAGCGCTTTATGGCCTCGCGTACGCGATCAAAGACCGTGAAGCAGGCGCTGTCATTTGGGAATACATGACAGGGTTTGGGCAAATCCCGATCCCCGTGATTGTGCTGTCGGTGTGGTGTCTCGTGTTTCTCACGTTGAAGTCGCTGAAAATTCGCACGCAACGGCTGGCGTTGCGCATCGGATTCGTGCCTGAAGACAGTGGATTTGTGCTCAACGACGCAACGGCTGATGCGATCGTGGACGCGATTGATCGATCGGTGGATGACCCAACCCGATTCATCTTTCTCGCGCGGTGTCGAGTGGTGCTGCGCATGATGCGGAATCTCGGTCGCGTTTCGGATGTCGATGACATCCTGAACTCGCGCGCCGATCAAGACGAAGCGAGCATGGATTCGGGTTACACGATTTTGCGCGGCTTCATTTGGGCGATTCCGGTGCTTGGATTCATCGGAACGGTCGTCGGTCTTACCCAAGCGATGGCACGGTTCGGCGAAGCGATGGAGGCTGCCGGAAGCGACGTCGGTGAAATCACGACGCGACTTAAGACCGTGCTGGAGGGCCTCGATACGGCGTTCATCACGACCGCAGAAGCACTGATCGCCGTGCTCTTCATCTACCTCATCCAGACGTTTGTGCGCCGTGCGGATGAGCATCTCCTCGACGACATTCGCGCCGCATGTGCGAACGTCATCGTGACCCGCGTGCGAATTTCGCGGAAGGAGTCGTGACGTGCGCCGTCGGGGCGGTGGCGAAGTTCCAGTTTCGTTTTTCTCCTTTCAGGACGTACTTTTGTCGCTGATCGGAATCTCCATCGTGATTTCGATGGTGCTCATCTTGCAAGTAACACAAGTGACCGCAGGCGCGCTTGAATCGGCCCGCGACATGGTTGAGGCGAAAGTTCCGATCGAAGCAGAGGAGCGCGCGCTGCGCGATCGTGTGTCGGCACTTGAGCAAGCGGTGAAGGCGGCGCAAGAACGCCCCGACACAGATCCGCTCGCGGCGCGAACATCGCTTCGTCAGGAATTGCTCGCGCGATCGGGTGAGTTGGGCCAACTAGAAGCGCGCGCGCAAGAACTCGAGGAGCAACTCCGCGACATTCTCGTGCGAAATCCACAAGCGTCGTCGTTGCGCGAGTTGCTCGAGTTAACGCGGCGGCGTGACGAACTCCTTGTGCAACTCGAGGGAGTTGAGCAGCGGAAGCAAGTCACCTTCATCCTCGATGAAGCGGAGCCTTTGCGCCCGATCGTGTTCGAGATCTCGGGTGCACGCATCGTGGTCAGTGATGTTGGCAGCGGGGCTTCGATGCGCATTGCAGCAGGAACTGCCGCAGCGCAGTGCATGCAAGCGTTGCGGCTCTACACAGCGCTTGCACAAGAGGAGCCTTCGTACATCCTCATGATCGTGACACCATCAGGCATTCCGACCTATCAGTCGCTTGTGCAGGCGATCGAGAGTTTGCCCGAGGATCGGCGACCTCGTCTTGGAATCGATCTCATTCCGGAAGGCTCATTCGTTTCGAGTGAGTTTCCATCACTTCGGCCTGAAACGCCGAACGGCGATGCAGACGGAGGTGTGCGATGAGTCGACGATCCCCAGACCCAGGCGAAAGTCTTGAATTGTTGCTCGACACGATTTGCAACATGTTCGGCACGATCATGTTTGTATCGTTGATTGCAGCGCTTTTGGCGCTCACATCGCGGAGTCAGCGTGTGGAAGAGAGTCTCGCCGTGGTGGATTCCGAGCGCGAGCGACAAATTGTCGAGTTGGAGAAGCGCTCAGAAGAACTCGAAACACAACTCGCAGCGCTTCCTGCGCCATCGAGTGACGCGCAAGTGGAAGATGCTGAAAAGCGCACGGTCCGTGCACTCGGTGAAATCGATCGGCGGCAAAAACTCATCGCGCAGTATGGCGAAGCCCTCAAGGCACTTCGCTCGAGCGCGGACAACGTCGATGCACAGATCGAGCCATTGCGCGAAGAGATCGATCGCTTGGAAGACGCAGTCGCTTTTGCAGAGAAAGTGCGAAATCGCAAGATGCGCACGCCGCTCGAGCGTGAGGTCGATCTTGATATGTACGTCATCGTGATTTGGGAGGATCGGCTCTACCCAGTTTGCGATTGGTCGAATCGATCGACCAATGGATGTGATCGACTCAAGCAGTGGAATGATCGATACGTGCATGCCGCGCGATGCACGACAAAGGGAGAGTGTGGCGGTCGGCAGACGAATCTGACACGCTTCATTCCATTGCGCGAGGATCGCGGGATTCCGGTGCGAGATCTCGCGCAGCTCCGCGCGAATCCAGAGTTTCAGGCGTTGCTTGCTTCGCTTGACCCAGCGAAAGATCTCATTTCATTTGATGTCGCGAGCGATTCGTTTGACGCAGTGGCGGCGGCGAAAGAAGCCTTTGTCGCCGCCGGCTTCAACTATCGACTTGGGATCACAGTTGCGCCGTGTCCAGCGTTCAGCGATTCGTGGATCTCGGGTATGCCGAGTAGTTTCTGAACACGCAGCGTTGCGGTCAGCCTCAGTCACCACGCGGACACGAGCCGAATTCACGGCTGCACGAACGTGTACGTCCCGCCATGCTCTTGCGCAATCTGCTTCATGATGCCTTCCGATGCGGGCTCGCCGAAGTTGATCGTGTGGATGATCGTTCGGTTCTTTCCGACGTTGAGCGAGCGGAGGAGATCCGGCGTGTTCGGCGGAATCTGTCCATCGGTCATGAAGAAGATGCAGTCAGGAATGGGGTTTAGCGTTTGGAAGGCGAATTGGAACGCCCCCGTCGGATCGGTGCCGCCGCCCATTCCTTGTTGTGCGATCAGTTGTGTGGCGCGTACTCCGTCGCGATCGGCTTGCATCCACGATTGATCGATGACCTCG
>CAIWCL010000154.1 GCA_903911205.1 uncultured bacterium | reverse complement strand
GGCGCGACAGCGCGGAAACCCGTGACACCCGCGCTGGTGAGACCGTTTCCGAGTGCGCAGACTGATTGCACGGTGTAGGTGTACGACTGCACGATCGCGGCGGTGGTGTCGTCAAACTGCGTTGTCGCACCGTCGGAAACCGTGCCAATCTGCACGGGGGTGGTCGTGCTCGTTGCGCGGAAAATCTTGTACCCCGTGGCTGCGGTGGTTGCGGCCCACGTCACACGCACCTTGTCGTTGAACGTGCCACGCGAAGCCTCGACGTTCGTCGGAGCAGCAGTCGTGCGCCATCCGGTGTCCGCGGCGCTGAAGCTACTCACGCCGGGTGCAACGACGGCACGCACGCGATAGGCATAAGACACCACGGGCTCTACGGCAAAATCGTCGTAGAAGAGCGTCGTCGCACTCGCGATGGTCGCGAGTTCAGCTTCAGCGCCACCAGGCGCGGTACGGAACACCTTGAAACCTGTCGCGCCCGTTGGCGCAACCCAAGTCACGCGAATCTTGCCGCCGAACGCTCCATCACTGGCCGCGACAGACGTCGGTGCGGTCGTGTTTCGCCAACCTGTATCGAACGGGCTGAACGCCGTCGCACCAGCGCCACTCGTGGCCTTGACGGCGTAGTCGTAGAGAATTCCCGCAACTGCGGTTGTGTCGTCGTAGGAGAGCGTCGCACCGCCCGTCACCGCGCCGATTTGCGCGAGCGAACCGCTGCCTGACGTTCGGCGCCAGACGGTGTAACCGCTTGCGCCACTCACCGCGCTCCACTGCACCAACACTTTGCCCGCGAACTCACCATCGGACGCCGTCGCCGCGCGAGGCCCTGGGACATTTCGCCAGCCAGTGACTGCAGTGCTTGCGGGCGAGGTTCCGAGCGTGTGCACCGCACGTGCTGTGTATGAGTACGTCACCAACGGCTCGGCAGCGGTGTCGGTGTAGGTTGTGACTGGGTCAAGTTCCGCGAGGAGTTCACTACTGCCGCCGGGCGCCGTACGGAAAACCTGATAGCCCGTTGCCGCTGCGATCGAAGGCCACGTCAGCACGACGCCATCTTGGCTCGTGCCCTGTGACGCCGTGAGCACGGGGCCTGCGATGTTGCGCCAGCCGGCATCTTCAGGGCTTGCTGCGCTATCGACCGACGTCGTTGTGGCTTTCACGCTGTAGAGGTAGGAGACGAGCGGCGTCGCAGTCGTATCGTCGTAGAACGTCGTGGTGCCGCTCGTCACAACCGCGATTTGCGCGGCAACGCCAGCCTCGGTGCGGCGATAGATGCGGTAGCCCGTTGCTCCGTTGAGCGCGGTCCAAGAGACGCGCACCTTCGCCGCGACGCCTTCACCCGCAGCGACGTTCGCTGGCGGTGCTGGTGCACGCACGCCGGTGTCGGCGGCGGAGAGTAATCCGTTTCCCAAGTTACAAACGGACTGAACTGAATAGGAGTATGTGGTCGCAATCGCAGCTGTGGTGTCATCGAACACGGTCGACTGACCATCGGTGATAGATGCAATCAGAACAGGTGTCGTCGTACCTAACTGTCGGTAAACCCTATAGCCCGTTGCTCCGACCACCGCATTCCACGTGAGGCGCACTTTGTCGGTGAATGAACCGTCCGAAGCTGCAACAGCTGACGGTGCATTGACGGTACGCCAACCCGTATCCGACAAACCCTGCGGTATTGAGTAGGAGTTCGCGAGTTGAACTTGGTACTCGTAACGAACATCTCTCGCAGCAGAGAAATCATCAAAGTAGGTGGTTCCTGCCCCAACGGTGGTAAGTCGAACAGGGGTTTGGCCAAGCGGGGCACGCAAAATGTCGAGTGCTGCGTTACTTGAGCCCCCCGTCCAAGAGACACGTACGCTATTCGCATAGGTACCGTCGGATGCAGTGATCGAAGAAGGCCCTGTTTGAAGGACACCTTCGTCAATCACAAGACTGTCTGCCCATGCGCTTGAACCTGACAAGAAGCCTGGCGATTCAGCAAAGCCGCCAAGACCAACTTGAATCGGTTGATGCAATCCCAAAGTCGCATTGGAGACAGGGATCGCGTTCGAGTCGTTATAGCTGACGGTGCTCAAAAAGACGGTGTCATTCGAGGGCTCATAGCGCATATACAACTTGCCACTCGTTGGAATGGCGCCGACCGAGTAGCCCGTGTTGAAGTCATAGAACTCGTTGGGAGCGCTCGCGACTGGGGCCCAAAAGCGATAGATCTCTGCAGCAGCTCCGTTCGAGAAAATCTGATTGATATTCACATCACGCCAAGCACCCGTGTAGAACCGATAGGTTCCAAGAGAGATCGCGATTCCTTGATGAAGTTGGTTTGATGCGGCCGGTGAGCCCGCGCTGTACAACAGAATTGCGATACCAGCTTGTGAGCCGTAGCTACCGGTGACGCCCGCGTTCTCCGACTTATAGTCGATCCGTGCGCGGATTCGATTCGTTGTTGCGAGTTGCCAGCCCCGAGACTTGTACCCCGCAAAGACAAGGTCAGAGGTGTACGCCTGCGTCGTTGATATCTCTAACCGCCCATTCACTTCGCTCGCGTTGATACACGGGTGGCCAATCTCACGTGTCCAATTCGGAGCGGCTACTCCATCGCTAAATTGATCTTGGAAAATCTGCGCCGAGGCGCGATGTTGGCTCGCAGTAAGAGCGGTGATCAACATGATTGTTCGAAGAAAGCGATTGAGAAAGTGCATACATAAACAGTAGCAATTTTTGAACATAAAGCCATGGTCCCGAATCGCGAGATCGGTCGGTTCAACGTCGGAACTCACGTAGACGAGGTTGTAGTGTTTGATAATGGGCGCTCGCGGCGAACTGGCGGACGCTGCTGCCGGGCGACGAGATCCTGCTACCGATGACAGCGCAAATTCGATGGTGGTCGGCGAATCACTTTGTGAAGTGAGTTGACGGGTGGCTCTGCCGACGTCGTGGGATTGCGTTCGCGTGTCGGATCGCCGCGAGCAGCTTTTTGAAGAAAAGCTTCGATTGAAAAATCTCGCGGAAACTTTTGCCAGACTTTCGAGGCCACGCGAATTGTCGCAGTAGTTTCCCCGAGTCGAAAAGCTGTTTAAGAACGCAGGGGTTCTATGAGCGCGCGTGCGGACGCGCGCGATATTGCGTACACCTCAGGCGTGGCGAAATTCAATCGAACGATGCGCACGGGAGCGCAGAAGGGGGATGGGTCGTGATTGCATGTCTGCATTCCATGGGTGGTACATCACAGGCTGGTGTATCAGGGGATGGCCAGTCGAGAAACAGATCGTCCAAGGGGGAATCACCAAATCGTGCATCGTCCGAAGAATTGCATGGCGATTGCACTGGCGTGAACGAGAGCACGAAAGACTCCGGCATCGGTCCACGTGATACCGCTCCTACGTTGCCGTTGACCGCGGATACGCCGGAGACAGTCACGACTTCCGGCAAGTCGCGAGGCGCTGGCATGGTCTGGAGCCAAGCCGGAGCGACCATGGTCGTGCCGATCGGCGCACCGGATCCGGAGGCGCATCGTCCCCGATTGAGCGAGGCGGAGATCCGCGCCATTCTCGATCGAAAGCGACGCGCGCGAGACGAGGCGATTTCACGACGCATGGAATCCGTGAACCGAGAGACGCCTGAAGGGACGATTGCTGGCGAGCGATTCGCTGCGGCGATCGCGCACGACATGGAACTCTGCGCGTCAACAACGAATCGAAAGCAGCTCGCGGAAATCGGAGTGGAGCTTCCTGCGGCTGGGAACACGCCAGACTCGCCCGGCGAGATTCAATCGCTCTTGTGGCGATTGGTGTACGGGCTCGCTCGGCTTGGCATCTTTCTCGTCGACACGGAACATCTCGACGATCGCGAGCTCCTGACGTTGCTGCTCGATCGAATCATCGATGACAACGTTCCTGACATTCCACCGAACGACGATATGACCGAATTCATCGGACTCTGCGATCCCGCTGCCAACACTGCATCGACAGAATCCATAGCGCACCTCGGTCACAAGCCCGACGGATTGAACGGCCCCTTTGAGTCCGCGGACGAGGAAGCGGACGACGAGTGGCATCCGTGGGGTGCCTCAGACGGGCTGATCGGTGCAGAGGAGGCGGAGTTATCTCGAGTACCG
>CAIWCL010000153.1 GCA_903911205.1 uncultured bacterium | reverse complement strand
GTCTACTCTGCGGCGATTGGCACGTACGTGTCGCGCATTGCGACCGTGATTGGCCATCCCGTGTCGCCATCGGTGTCCGCACTGTCGGCGGTGACGCTCGACGGTACAGATCCGGTGTTCACGGGTGTACCGTCCGCGACGACCATCGCGACTGATGCGGGTAGCCTCATCGGCGGCACGGTCACGAATCCAGGCGTGACCGCGAGCGACAACTGCAGTGGAAGCGTGGCGACGACATTCGCGATCACGTATCCCGACACGACGACGGCGACGACGTGGCCCGCGAGCGGCGTCTTCCCGATCGGTACGTCGACGGTGACGTGGTCGGCGACAGATGCGCTTGGCAATCTCGCCACCGCAACGCGCACCTTCACGGTGGCGAACCACCAACTCCTCGATGTGTCGATGACGTTCTTCGGTGGTATGTCGGCCGGCTCGACGCGGTCGATCCGCGTGAAGGCGGGGGCAAACACGCAGGTCATACCTGTGACGTTTACGGTCACGGGCGGCGTTGGCTCTGGCTCGGCAACCGTGCAGATACCGGTGGCGGCAAGCTACTCGTGCGTGTCGGTGAAGGACACGGTGCACTCGATCACGAAGTCGGCGGTGCCGAGCGTGACTGGTGCTCGTTACAGCGCTTCGATGGTGATTCGTCAGGGCGACTCGAACGACGATGACATGATTGACATCGTCGACTTCGGTGCATATCTCGCCGACCGCGGCGCGGGCAAGGCTGTCGATGCGCGCTCGAATTTCAACTCGGATGCTCTGGTCAACACCATTGACTTCACCTTCCTCACGTTGAGCTTCTTCCATGTGGGTGAGACGTGTGGCGCGTTTGATGGGCCGATGCCGCGCGAGCGCGTGTCGGTACGTGAGTTGCGCCGCACGGGTCAAGGTGAACTCATCGCTGCGGACCTGAACGGCGACGGCTGGGTTGATCTTGCGGACATCCAGCTCTACATGCAGCAGGGAGCGCCGTAACGAAGACTGCGGGCCTCATGCTTGAGGTGCGCCGATCCATGTGCACGTGGGTTTGATCGCGAACACGAGTTTGAGCGCGCATGTCGTCGTCACCGCGAGTGCACAGGCGTGAGCGGTGTCGCGTCTCGTGGAGAGGTGTGATAATTCGCGCCTCGGGTGTGAAGTTCGCATGTGCGAGACAAATCATTGCGCGTTCGAAGGGTCGTGCCTGACCGCTTGAAAGCGCCGGGAATTCCCGAAGAAACATCACAGTGTGGTGCGGCGGTGCCGTTGGTCGCGGGTGCGCACTCGCAAGGAAGTCCGAGATTCAATTTGGAGCCCCATTGAGTTGGGTTATGTTTCGACCGTGTCATTCACGGCCGCGGGGTCGGGATTGGCACATTCCGTGACTTCGCCAGAACACCGCTCGGGATCGTCTCGCCCGAGTTCCAGAGGAGATTGGCCGTGCTCAAGTCGCTCTTTGCGCGTGGGTTTGCTGTGGTCGCCTGTGTGGTTGCGATGGCGATGATCACATCGAGTGCGCGGGCGGACGAACGCGCGTCACAGAACTTCGACGGCATGACGACGAGTCAGACTGCCGCGCTTCCGAGCGGGTGGCGGTTCTCTGTTCAAGCATCGCCTACATGGAGCGGGACGACGACGAGCGCAGTGACGCAGTTTGCTGGAACCACCGGCGCAAACGCGATCACATCGACAAGCGCCGGCGGAAACTACCAGTGGATCAGCGGCGTCCGCGATTCTGGGACCGACAAGGCGATCGGCTTCCTGAGTTCTTCATCTCAAACTTCGCCGCGGTCGATTCTGTTCCAGTACACGAACTCAACCGGTACCGCGCTGAACTCGTTGTCAGCATCATGGGACTACGAAAAGTACCGCGCGAATGTTGTCGCGGCCACCTGGACCTTCTTCTATTCGACCGACGGAACGAACTGGACGTCGGCAGCCTCGGGAGATCACACCTTTTCTGCCGACGCAGCGGCCGCGGCGGTGAATCCGCCTTCCAGCGTTTCGAAGATCGGTATTCCGCTTACGACGAGTTTGGCGAATGGAGCGTCGCTCTATTTGCGGTGGACCTACACCGTCGTTGGTAACTCGAGTTCTCAAGGCCTCGGCATCGACAACTTCCGCCTGAATGACTCGCTCTCGGTCGCGACCGTCACCGCCTCCGGCGGCGCGACCGCCGCGACCGACGGCTGGACCGTCTCCACGACGGCAACCGCCGGCTCGTTCCAGGGCAACAGCGCCGACAACGGTGGCGGCTCTGCCGCTGGAGCGGGCAACCCAGCGTGGGGCTTGTACGCAAATAGCGGCGGATCTGTCTCCGCGACGCGCCTTCTCGGCGGCTCTGTTGCGACGGGTCAGACCGTCTCCCTCAACTTCGACAACGGCTGGGTTGAATCGGGCGGCTCCGTCGCGATTGAGTATCTGCTCACCAACAGCGTCTCGGGCAACGAGACCGCGCTTCGCTTCCAGTTCGTGAACGGAGCGAGCTCGTACGAGCTCGTCGATTCCTCGGGTACGCGCAGCCTCTCCGTGCCGTTCACGGCCGATGGTGGCACTGCGTCGTTCCGCATCACGGGCACTGGTACCTACTCGTTCTCGTGGCGCGGCTCGACGCTCACAGGCACACTGCAGAGCAGCCGCGCGACCGTCAACGCAATCCGCGTGATCAACAGCAACGCCGGATCAGACACCCCGCGAAACGTCTACTTCAACACCCTCGCCGTCTCCTGCATTGACGCCGACGGTGACGGCGTCTGCGTTGCCACCGACTGCAACGACAACAATGCCTCGATTGGCGCCGCCAGCACCACCTACTACCGAGACGCCGACGGCGATACCTACGGCACGAGCGGCACTTCGCAGGTCGCCTGCACGCAGCCCGCGGGCTACGTGACGAACAACACCGACTGCGACGACACCCGCAACACCGTCTATCCCGGCGCGACCGAACTTTGCGACGGTCGCGACAACGACTGCGACAGTTCGATCGATGAAGGCCTCGCGTCCGCCACGTATTACCAAGACAGCGACGGCGACACGTACGGCAACGCTGCGGTGACCCAGACGACCTGCACTGGCAGCGCGCCCACGGGCTACGTGACCGACAACACCGACTGCAACGATGCAAACAACGCGGCCTACCCCGGCGCGGCCGAAACTTGTGCGAATGACGGCACCGACAACGACTGCGACGGCGAAGCGAACGCCGACAGCGAAGCGTCGGACTCGGTCGGTTACTTCGTTGATGCCGACAGCGATACCTACACGGTTGGCTCGGCGACGAAGTACTGCGTGAATCCCGGCGCGGGCTACCGCATGACCTCTGCGGGAAGCGACTGCAACGACTCAAACGCCGCCGTCAACCCCGGCGCGACCGAAGTCTGCAACACGATCGACGACGACTGCGACAGTTCGATCGACGAAGGCGTCACCACGACGTTCTACATCGACGCCGATGGCGATACCTATGGCGCTGCATCGACCTCGCAGCAGGCGTGCTCGGCACCAAGCGGCTACGCGGTGAGCAATACCGACTGCAACGACTCGAACTCGGCCATCAATCCAGGCGCGACCGACGCCTGCGACGGCGTCGACAACAACTGTGACGGCACCACCGATCCGTCGAATTGCACCAGCCAGACGCTCGTTGGCAACGGAAAGAGCGGCTTCGGCGGCCCCATCGGCAACTCGACACTGAACGTCGCGCGCGACGGCGGCGATTGGGTCTTCACGCTCACCAAGGGCGCGGGCAATTTGAACGACGCGCTCGTGCTCTACTTCGACACCGAAGTGGGCGGCTTCACTTCGACCGCGGGGTTCACTGATACGGGCGACTACCTTCGCAAGGCGATCTCGGGCTACGACGGCACGAATCGTTCGACCGTCAATTTCCCATCGGGCTTCACTGCCGATCACGTCATCGCGCTCGCGCCAAGTGGCAATGCGCAATTCGGCGGCGGTTGGAAACTCGTCAATGGTGGGGCGCATGCATTCCGTGCCTCCGTCAATCTTTCGCCAAACAACAGCACGACCTCCGCAACCTACACCTTCCGTATCGCTCGCTCGCAGTTCGGCATCTCGTCGGGCGGCGCGTTCAAGATGGTCGGCACCTATCTGAACGGCGCGAGTGCGTTCCGTTCCAATGAGGGCTATGGAGAAGGCCTGCCAGCATCGAACGTCGGGCAGGCATCGTGCACCTTCACCTCGTTCGTCTCGCTCATCGTGCCTTGCACCGATGTCGATAACGACGGTGTGTGCTCAGACAGCGACTGCGACGACAACAACGCTGCGAAGTACCCGGGCGCGACCGAAATCTGCGACGGGCTCGACAACGACTGCGACAATTCGGTTGACGAGGGATTGACGCAGTACACGTATTACCGCGACGCCGACAGCGATACATACGGCAGTTCCACGGTGACCACGACGACCTGCGCCGCGAGCGCACCGTCGGGCTTCGTGACAAACAGCAGCGATTGTGATGACGCGCGTGCAACCGCGAACCCCGCCGCAAGCGAGACCTGCAACGGGCTCGACGATGACTGCAACGGCACAGCGGACAACGGGCTGACGTTCTCGAACTACTACACCGACGCGGACGGCGACGGTTACGGTGCGACGACAGCGACGGCCCAATCGAGCTGCGTGGCGGTCGCTGGTAAGGTCACCAACAACACCGACTGCAATGACAATCGCAATACGGCGTATCCGGGCGCTTCAGAGCTCTGCAACGGGCTCGACGACGACTGCGACACCACGGTCGACGAAGGCCTCACGTTTGCGAACTATTACACCGACGCGGACAGCGACGGCTTCGGCGCGAGCGGCGCGTCTCCGGTGAACTCGTGCGTGGCGGTGGCAGGCAGCGTCACCAACAACACCGATTGCGACGACACGACCAACCTTGTCTTCCCTGGTGCAACGGAGAATTGCGCCAACTTTGGCGTCGACAACGACTGCGATGGTGTCAACACGGCGGCCGAGGCGTCGGATTCGACGACCTACTACCGCGATCAGGATTCAGACGGCTATTCGATCAATCAGACGGAGAAGTTCTGCGCGGCGACCGCGCCCGCGGGCTACTTCGCGACGCTTTCCTCCCCGATCGACTGCGTCGATACCGACGCGGCGGTCTACCCGACCGCGCCGGAACTCTGCGCCACGAACACCGTTGACAACGACTGCGACCTGAACGCGACGGACATTGACTTCAACGCCGCCGACAAGGTCAGTTTCTACCGCGACCAGGACGGCGACGGCATCTCGTCGAGTGCGACCGGCCTGTTCTGCCCGGGTACGACGAACGCGGGATATCTCGCGACGCTCTCGAGCCCGACGGACTGCAACGATTCGAACAGCCTCATCGGCCTGCCGACGACCTTCTATGCGGACGTCGACGGCGATGGATACGGAAGCGCGACGTCGACGCAGTCGGTGTGCGCGCAGGTTTCGGCGCAGTGGAACTTCAACAGCGTCACGCCGGACGCGAC
>CAIWCL010000152.1 GCA_903911205.1 uncultured bacterium | reverse complement strand
TCGCTGTATCGCTGCGGATACAGCTTCGTTTCCCCTCCTTGCCATCCGCGCGCCGAGGCGGATTTCGGGCCCTCAGCGATCCGTCAGACAGAACCTAGTACGCCCAACCGAATAGAAGCGCTGCGAGATCTTGGGCGTTCACCACGCCGTCACCGGTCAGGTCGTAGGTCGCATGTACCGTGCCCCACGCCGACAACAGCAGCGAAAGATCGCTCGCGCCGACAATTCCATCGTTGTCGAAGTCCGCCGGCTCATCACTTCCGCCTTGAGAGAGCGCACTTGGCGGCACGACCTCGAGCGCAACACCCGGCCCCTGCCACCGCAGGATGAGCCCGGCATCACCAGTCCTTTCGAAGTACTCGACTCGAAGCGCATGACGTCCAGCGGCAAGTCCGATGGTGCCTGATCGCGATGTCATGCCATGCAGGCCGTCATGCGAAACAACCACATCACCGCCGATCAACAGTCGCGATCCTTCATCTGACTCGAGTGTGAATGTCCACACACCATCACTCGGGACCTCGATCCACCCCTCAAAAACCGCTCCGATGTTGTCGCTGCGCCCACTGTCGGCGAATGCACCGCTTGCCGACGCGAAGTTGATGTTCGCGACCGCGGCCGTCGAGTACGGCGTCATCACGGAATAGTCAGGAAGCGCGAGCGGCGACGAGAGTGCGTAGTAGCGCACCGTGATCCCCGGTGAGGCACCAATCGGATTCTCCGGCGTACGCAACGGTTGAACCGTAATGTCCACCGTTCCAAGCGCGGTTTGGCCAGAACTATCGACGAGTACATAGGTGAACGTATCCGTCCCTGCAAAGGTCGGGTCAGCAATGGTGTACTCGAGACGATCTCGCCCGAACGGCTCCGCAGAACTGATGCGCGACACCGTGCCGCCTGCGAACGTCGTCGTGGTGAATGACTGGATGGCTACCGTTTCGCAGTTGAACTCAAGTTCATTTGCGAGCACATCGACGAGCACAGGCACGTTGGTGTACGTCGACGCGACATCATCGATCGCGACAGGCGGACGCGCTGCACCCGTGTAATCACAGGAGATCGCGTTCAAGCGCGCAAGCATTGTCGAAATGTTTGTGGGATGAAAGCGAAGGCGAATGTTCGTCATGCCTCCTGCGCAGAGGTGGCAGTACGACATGATGGTGCCCTCGTCAGCGAACGCTGCGCTGCAATCCTGCGGCGAGAGCCCACAGCCATCGAGTGGCGGCATGTAATCGTGGGTATGCGGCGCTCCGAAATTGTGGCCGAGCTCGTGCGCAACAACGAAGATGTCCCAGTTCTGCGCGTCGTTGTCGACAAGCGGCGTGGGAAAGTAGCCATCGAGATTGGCGGACACGCCGTACGCGGCCGCGCCAGATCCTGCCTGCTGACCGGTCGAACAAAGCCCGGGGAGATACGCGACTCCTCCCCCGAGAGGCCGCGCCGAAAGCAGATGCGCGAGATCGCGCTGGATCGGAATCATCGTGGCGTCCCAGACCGATTTGAACTGCGTGAGTTGCGTTCCCGCTGTGGCTGCACTCCATGGATCATTGCCTGACCAGAAGCGCACGTAACTCACGGAGAGCCGCGCGTTGATATCACGTGCGAAGATACTGGTGAGCGCGGAAGCCAGCGTCGCGACATAACCGGCGGCAGCGTCTTGGCTCCCCGCAAAGCGTTGCAGAAACTCGGTGTCGGTGTCGTACGCCACTCGAATCTGCCTGCACTCCGGAGTTCCCGCGATCCCTCCATCGCCAAAGGCAGCCAACGCCTCGCGGACGTCGTGCGCTTCGTCAGACTCGACCGTTGAACATGTCCATGTCGGTGGAGCCATGGCTCCTTCCGGAAGCGCGGACACGTTGTACGAAACGGTGGGCAGATCGGCACCGAAGGGACCGCTTGAGATGATCGTCACACCTTCCGGGCGCTCGATGTAACCAAACGTCCCCGCCGCCGTTTGCGCGAGGAACGCGTGCGTGCCCTCCAAGGGGTGCCCCATCGCATCGATGATCGAACCGGAGAGATAGATCCCCGAGAGAGAAGCCCCATCGAGTTGTGCTCCCGCGTCGAAAGCGACATTCGAAGAAAGGTCTTCCGCCCGAGGCGAACGCGTTGAAATCGCGTCGCGACCAACTACATCAATCCGCGCGGCGCCATCGAAGGGATCCATCGGATGCAAGCGGAGCGCAACCGACTCGAAGGGACCGAGGGGAACTTCTTCAAGGACTCCGCCACCGGAGCGGGCGAGAACCTGCAACCGGTCGGTGTCTACCTCGAGCGCGGCAACCGATGGCCGCAACCAACGTGGAACACGCGACTGCGAAGGCGCAACACGAAGCACCAAACGCTCGGGCGGCTCGAGGTGGGGAACCGCGCCATGGGTCGATCGATCCGCCGCCGTCGCAGGGAGTACCGCACAAAGCGCGAGACTGATCCCACACGAGACATCGAGCGTGTGACGGAACTTCCTTGAGAACTTCCTTGAGAACTTCCTTGAGAACTTCCTTGAGGACTTCCTAGAGGCCATGGCACGTCCTTGCGAAATAGCTTCGGCTTCGGCCGACGCAGGGTTACTTCGGCAATTCAACTCCCGAAGGACCGAAATCTCTCGGCCTCTCGCCGTTTGCGAGCTCCAACGCCCGATTCCTCGACCTCGATCGAAATTTCGTGTATGCTCCCCGCCCCCTGCCACCCTAGCTCAGCGGTAGAGCAGCGCTTTCGTAAAGCGCAGGTCGTGGGTTCAAATCCCATGGGTGGCTTTCGCCAGATTGGCGCCTGACAGGCCGTACAAGTGAACTCGATCGACCATCGCGAAGTGGATCGGGCGAAAGAGCTCAGCCGCGACGAATCAACCTTGGACCGGTGCTCCTTTGCACGCGGTCCTTTTGGTTTTTCCATAGATCTCACTCCGGCAGTCCGTCGTGGGCTGCCGCGATCCCAACAAAACACTACTGCCCAAGACAGCACCCCAAGACAGCACCCCGTCCAGAGACGGGGTGCTTTCTTGGGGTGCTTTCTTGGGGTGCTTTCTTGGGGTGCTTTCTTAGGCTGCAAAGAACGGGCTGCAAGGAACGGGGTGCAACGAACAGAGTGAACGTCATTCATCTGATGGTTCAGTGCAGCGTTCGAAGCGGCGCGCTCACGCGACTCATGCGTCGCGTTGCATGACAGAGACGTGCGCCCCGAACGGAGCCGAGAACGGAGCCACGAACGGAGCCGAGAAAGCAGCCACGAACGGAGCCGAGAAAGCAGCCACGAACGGAGCCGAGAAAGCAGCCACGGACGGAAGCTCGAACGGACACTTCATCCACCGAACCGCTCACCCGTTCACTCCACGTCGGTGATCAACTGGACCGCCTGGGCGCTTCCCGCATCAAGCGAGCCGTACAGTCGACCGGCCGCGTCTGCTGTCGCACCTTCGCTTGACTTGATCAGATCGCGAATCGCCGAGAGCTGACGATCGTCGGCCTTGCCGCCGGAAGTACGCGCGGCAGCAGCGGCCAAATCGCAAAGCGCAATCTGCTCTTCTCCGCTGGAGGTCACTGCTGCATCCACGAGATTCGAAAGTGCAGTTGGCGTTGCCATGATCGCGAGGACCTCGGCAACCGCGATGCGCATTCCGCCCTGCGAACTTCGCAGTGCGTTGAGCAGAACACCCTCTGCGTCGAGCACGTTGAAAGTCTTGTTGCCGCTGTAGGCAAGCGCGCGAAGCGCTTCGACGGCGCGAACGGCGTATTCAGCCTGCTCAGCCTCGTCCATCACGCTTCCAGAACGCTGAAGCATGGACTTCGTCGCCGCATCGCGGAATGACTCCGAAGTTCCACCTTCAGTCCAAACGACCACCGAAGCGTCGCCGCGGAATGCACCCTCAACAGCAGCGCCTTCGAGGGCATTCGCGATCGCGAGGACCGGACTTGCTCCCGTGAAGCGGCTCGCACGAACACGCGCAACGCCTTCCTTCAAATCTGCCATCGCGCCGCGCACGACGACCAGGTCGACACCGTTGGCCTGCACGAGATCGACTTCGAGCGCATCGAAGCCGTCGCCGCTTGCAACCGACTGGAAACCTGCCGAGGTGAGTTGTTGTCCAATTGCCTGGCGCTCTTCGACCGAGCCGCCAAGGACCGCCGCGCGAGTCATACCCGTGTCAGCGATCGCAGACGAGAGGGTTGGAACGATCGAGAAGTCGTTCGGGAAACTCTGCTTCGGGGCACTGTTCGCAATCGCAAGCGCGGCATCAAGTCGCGCGCGGCGATCGGCGTAGTTGAGCGCTTCCACAATCGGCGCGCGACCGGTCGACGCGGTGAGCGTCGCGCCGCCTGCGGTCTGCGCAAGTACCGCGATCGCGTCTCGGACGAGCGCGGTATCGCGTGCATCAAGCGCCATGGCAAGCACGTCGTTGCAAATCGACGCGCCCGACGCGGTCGCGAAAAACTGCGGGCTGTAACGACCAGGCTGGGCGTCTGAGCCGAGCGTGTTCTCGCGACGAAGATCCGCCGCGACGTAGGTCGCCAACGCATTGTTGTTCGAAGCATCAAGCGCAAGCGCGCGACGGGCGAGCGTCATCGCCATCATGTCGCAGAACACCGCGGTTGGAACCGGGCTAGCCTGCAGACCAGCGAAACCGCCCGAAGCGGTATCGAACGCCCAAAGATTGTTGGTCGCATCGTTCGGCTGAGTCACCAGCGTTTCTTCCAACTGGAAGAACTTGCGAGCGAGCGCTGCGAACTGCGCACTCGCATCGCGCGAGGTACCACCAAGGCGCTCAAATGCTGTTTCACACGCAGCCTTCACATCGGCAGCGGTCTTCGCATCGCCTGCGACTTCAAGGAGGAACGGAAGCGCGGTCTTGCGGCCCGCGTCTGCGAGGATGGCCGCGACTTCGCGCTGCGCCTCGGGCGGAAGATCGCGAAGCGACATCGCAAGCGGAAGAACGGCGTGGTTGCCGAGCGCGCGGAGGCAGGTCACAACCTTCAGCGCAGCCTGCGGATCCTTCGAATCCACAAGTGCCTTCAGAAGCTGCGGCACTGCATACTCCTGTGCTGCCTCAATGCGTTCCTCGCCGAGGCGTCGCTCGCGCAACGTCTTGTTCAGCATGTCGATCGCGCTCGCGATGCGTTGCGGATCACGTGCGAGTGCCTTCCGGCCCATTTCCACGCGATGCTCGATCTTGGTCGCGATGTCCGCAACGCCGCCCATGGAGCGACTGCGAGACATTGCCTTCGCGAGACGATCCGCGAGACCAGCCTCGTCGACCACCGACGCAAGCTCCATATCGGTTGCCTGCGCCGAAAGCAGCGCCTCACCTGCGGCTTGCGCGAGGTCAGGCTTGCCGATCAGGACATAGTGCGTGAAATCGTCGAGGTTTTTGCGGACCGCTGCGGTGTCCGCCGAAGCCGCTGCGCCGCTCGCGCCAGAGGCACCATCCTGGGCGAGCGCCGTCGGGGCTGCGCCGAGAAGCGAGGACGCGAGCAGTGCCGCGGCGATCGTGAGTTGCTTGCGGGACGCGAGGAAGGTCGGCAGGAACGCGTTCGACGACATCGGGATCTCCAAAGGTGAGGCAGGAATGTGGTTCCTACCGATTGGCCTCCAGCCAACATGGACCGGAAGCCTCCCGAGCGCCGTCAATGGCGCCTCGGGCGAAGGGAGGAATGTATCGGGCGCGCGTGGAACCCGTCAACCTGCGGTTTGCTTCGGGATTCAGACAGACCCGAGTCGATCGGGCGTTGGTTTCCTGTCGAACCTCCCCGAAGCCGGTATCCGTATACTCGCCGCCGCTTGGGCGCCACAGCGTCTCGACGCGATGTTTCTCGCGAGATGCCACG
>CAIWCL010000151.1 GCA_903911205.1 uncultured bacterium | reverse complement strand
CCTGTTTCGTGTCCTGTTTCGTGCTGCTGTGCGCAGGCAACTCCACCGACAACTCCGCGGAAGACGGGGCAGGATTCGTACTCGGCGGTGCAGAATCGGAAGACTTCATCGAGGTGACCGAGCGTCATGCGCTCTCCGCATCGCGGATCGCAACTATCGAATCGAGGGCAGATCGCGGCGCGGATAGACATCGGGAACCTCCAAAGATCGGCATTCCTGCCGACGAAACGCGAAAGATGCGCGTCGTGGTGGGCGCATTCCCGACCGAACGCCCGCAAACCCTTCGACCCCGCGTGCGCCCCGCCTTTGCCGCACGTGTGCCCCGCGTGTGTCCCGCCGACGCCCTGCCGGAATCCCGATCGAGCACCAACGCAACGTGGCGACTCGGGCCGGAGGAGGCTGCGATTCCCTCGTTGGCACGGAACTTGCCTTCTGTCTCTTCGTCAGGTTCGACAGGAGGTCGGACCGGGCGCAACGAGAACCTCTCGGCTGCGCCCAGACAGGCAAGGAGTGCCCCATGGAACGACACGCTGACACCGCGAACGCCGCGAAAATCCTCGTTTTCCGCGCGATTTCGCAATTCAACCGCCGAGTGGCCCGTCCGCCCGCGAAGGTCGCGCACGGTCCGCGCGAGCCGCAAGAATTGCCGACCCTTGACCTTGTAGGCGCAGCGATTGCGCGTGCCGCGCGCATTGCCGCAGCAGAGGATCGCGGCCGATTCCACCTTCCGACAATGCTCGCTTCACAAGCCGCCGGGCTGGTCAGGCCCACTCCTCGCGAGATGAACGCACTCTTCGCGGACCTCGTCAACGATGAGGGCCTCGTCGTCCCCGGAACTTCGGGAACCAAGCAGGTCGTCTGGCGCCTCCACCCCGCCCCCACCACGGCTGGCGCGCCGGTTGCATCACACGCGGTCGAGTCGCACGACTCACACGAGATCCCAGCATGAACTACGGCTTCCACCTCGCCACCACAGGCGCCATCACTGGTATGCGCCGCCTCGATACGGTTGCGAACAACCTCGCAAACGCCACGACGGTCGGCTTTAAGTCGGATCTGCTTTCGATGCGCGCGCGGTTGCCGGAGAACCTCGAAAAGCCGGGGCAATACGCGGATACCAATGCACTGCTCGACGGGCTTGGCGGCGGGACGCTCTTCGATCCCGCACGTATCGATCTTCGCCAGGGCACCATTCGCCGCACCGGTGGGCAACTCGATCTCGCGATCGAGGGCGAAGGCTTCCTGCGTCTTGAAAATGCGTCGAAGGGCGCGGGTTCGCGAGACATACTCCTCACCCGTGCTGGCGCGCTCGCGCGTGGCAAAGATGGCACGCTCGTGCTTGCAACGTCCGGCGCGGCGGTGCTCGATACCGATGGCAAAAAGATCCAACTCGATGCTGACAACGCCGATGTGCGCATCGACGAACAGGGCCGCGTTCTGCAAGGCGAAGACGAAGTCGCTCGTCTCGCGGTGGTCGTACCTGAAGACGCGCGCAACCTCATGAAGGAAGGCCGTGACGCGATGCGTCTTCTCGGCGGCCGCACGAACAACGCCCCAGACGCAACGATTGTTCGTCAAGGACATCTCGAAGAGAGCACCGTGGACCCGGTGCTTTCGCTTGCTGAACTCATCAAGGTTTCGCGTGGCATCGAATTCGCCACGCGCCTCATGCAGGCCGAGGATCAGGCCACAGGACGACTCATCCAGACCTTCGGCCGCTTCGGCTAATTGACGACGGAAATACACCATGAGCTACATCGCACTCAACACCGCCGCCACTGGCATGAACGCTTGCTCGACGAGCCTCGACGTGATCGCGAACAACCTCGCGAACGCGAATACGACCGGCTTCAAGAGTTCGCGCGCGAACTTCGAAGACCTCTTCTATCAAGAGTTCGCGCAACCAGGCATTCAGTCGGGCGATGCGATTCAACGACCGACCGGCCTTTACGTTGGTCTCGGCACGCAAGTCTCGGGCACGCAACTCGACTTCCGCCAAGGAGCCGCAGAGTCCACAGGCAAGCCATTTGACGTGATGATCGAAGGCGACGGCTTCTTTCAATTGCAGATCTCGCCCGACGTCGCCGACGGAATCGGATATACGCGCGCGGGCAATTTCACGCTCAATCAAGAGGGACAGATCGTTCTCGCAAACTCTCCAGGCTGGCGTTTGGAGCCTGAAATCACGATCCCTGAAGACGCGAGCAACATCAATGTTTCACAAGATGGAGTCGTCACGGGCAACGTGCCCGGTCAGGTGGATCCCGTCGAATTCGGAACGATCCTTCTCGCACGATTCATCAATCCGACCGGACTCGAAACGATCGGAAACAACACCTACATCCCGACCGAAGCGTCGGGCGAACCGCTCGAGGCCCAGCCGAATCAAGAAGGCTTTGGCGCAGTTCGACAGGGCTTTCTTGAAGCATCCAACGTTGATCCAGTGACCGAACTCGTGTCGCTCATCAAGACCCAACGCACGTTCGAGATGAATAGCCAAGTGATCCAAGCCTCGAACGAAACGCTCCAGAACATCACCAATCTTGCGATTCGCTAATCGCTGAATTCGGAGCCGCAACATGCAGTTCTCGCTCACCCACAAACTCGTCACCTGCGCCGCCGTGCTTGCGCTCGCGCTTCCAACTTCGGCTGCCGACACCGTCACGCTGCGCAAGTCCGTGCGACTCGCGCCGGGTACCAAGATCTCGCTCGCGGATATCGCCGATCTCGATGGCGCAGCGAAGACTTACGCCACCCTCGAAGTCGGGAGCACCGACACAGGTGCGTTCGAGTTGGCGATCGATGCGGTGCGACAAAAGCTCGCCGCCGCAGGTGCCGACCTTGCGGCGATCAAGCTGCATGGCGATCACGTCGTTGTCCGACCATCTCGCGTGGGGTCGGCCGCTTCAGCGACTGCAACCGAAGAAGCCTCTGGAGCGTCCCTCGAAGAACCAACGGTGCGCGTTCGAACCGCGATGGAAGTGACGCGCCGAGCAGAACCAAAGCTCATCGAACCCGCCCGATTCGCCAATGATGCAACGCCGCTTGGCATCGCGTCCAACCTCGTCGGAAATGCATTCGGTGGAGATCTCGAAAGCGTACGACTCGCGATCCGCGACGAAGACCTCGTGAAACTGGCCGCAAAGCCTGGCCTTCGCTACGAAATCGTCGCGAAGACGGCGCTGCGAAGCGATCGCGTTGATCTTGAAGTCATCGCATATCAGGGGACAAAACTCTCGTCACGCGATCGTGTGCGCCTTGAGCCGCGCCTCGCGCGTGAAGTTGTCACGCTTTCTTGCGACGTGCGGCGTGGCGAATCGATTGACACAACAAACAGCACTGTTGAAAGCCGTTTCATTTCGCCGAGCGATGTCGAACGCGCTGCTGACACCGCAACCACGATTGGCGCACGAACCGCAAAGGCGCTCCGTGCCGGCACGCTTGTTGCCGCCGACGACATCGAAAGACCGCTCGCCGTACGCCGCAACGAGCGCATCATGGTTCGCCGCGAAATCGGCATGGTTGCGATTGAATTTGAGGCTCTCGCGCTTGAAGATGGCGTTACTGGCGATGTGATCGCCGTGGAACAAGCAGCGAAAGGCCGTCGTCGCGATGCACAGGCGTTGAGTGCGGAAGTCATCGCGCCTGGTCGTGCAGTGGTTCGCTGAATCACTCACGATCTCACATCCACTCAAATCTCTCGTCGACTTGATCGCCTCACCCTATTCTCCGCGAGTTTCACATGCGAACGAATCCCTTGAACACGCTGATGACTGCCTCGATCCTCGCTTGCATGAGCATTTCCTCAGCGGTCGCCCAAGACAACGCCATGCGCGGAGACGGCGTGCCGGCAACGACAGACTCCTCCTCGCGAACAACAACGACGAAACCGAATCAGAAGCGCGTCCTGCGTGATGACGAAAAGCCATCCGCTGTTCCAACGCGCTCACTCACTGCGCAAGCGGTCCTT
>CAIWCL010000150.1 GCA_903911205.1 uncultured bacterium | reverse complement strand
CTCTTTGAACTTACTTTCCTTCCTTCGATAAAACTTATCCTGCTTCTCGCCCTCAGTTTTTAATTTTACAACCATCGCGCGAAGAGCATCGATCTCCGCATATTGCGCGCTGTAGAAGCGGCCGAAGAGTCGGCGCAATTCATCCGCACTCGACGCGCCTTCTGGCCAGAGGCCTGCGTCCTTCCACTTGCCCTTCAGATAGCCGTCGCGCACCGCCGCGCGGCCTTCGCGCGTGGCAATCTCGTATCGCTTCTCTTCCGGGCCCTCGACAACAGGCATGGCGTCAAACTTCTCAAGCATCGCCTTCAGCGTGGAATCAGTCACATCATCGGCCGTCACCAGTGCACGATCACGCGGATACGCGGGATGCGTACGAATCGCGCGCCACGCGCGATCGAGTTCGTCGCGGCGATCGGCGCACATGGCACTGAAGAGCGGCGCGATGAACGCGCGTGCGTTGCGATCTTGGTCGGGCACCGCGCTCGCAAGCGTGAAGGGATCGACATCGTCGATGAAGTTCGCGCGTTCGCGCGCGATGAAATCGCGGCGAATCGGCATGCGGCGGAGTTCGAAGCGCTCGGGGCCGAGTTCACCCTCCGCGCGCTTTTTCGCGCGGAACTGCCAAAGCGCTTGACCTTCGTCGGAAAGCGAGAAGCGAATAAATCGCTCGGCCGTTTCGCGATGCGGCGCATTCGAAAGAAGCGCAATCGGATCGGGGTCGATCACGGTTTCGCCCTTCGGATCGATGTAGCCGAGTCGATCATCGTCGCCCGCGTCGCGAATCGCTTGCGCCTGGTAGCGGCCGTAGAAATCGATGCACGGACCGGCGGCGCTGTCGCCTGCGCTCACATCCAGCGGCACCTTCGGCGCGCTCGACGCCACGCTGCGCGCGTTCGCGCTCATCCGCTGGATGATCTGCCAACCCTTCTTCCAACCAAGTCGCTGGATGATCGCTTCGAGCGCGGTTGTCACCGAACCGGATTGCGCTGGATTGACGAGCGTCACTTGCCCAGCGAGTCGCGCATCGGCGAGATCTTCCCAACGCGTCGGCTCAGGAAGGCCAAGCGCGCGCAGGTTGTCGCGGTTGTAGACGATGCCGAAACCAGAAAGCGCCGCGCCAAACCAGTAGCCCTCGGGGTCGTAGAGCGTGTTGTCGCCGATGCTGTTCTCGCCGTACATCTCTGCGAGCCACACGGGGTCGAACGCGACTTTCTCAAGCACACGCCCGGTGCGCTTCTCTTCGCCGCTGCCAACTGGCACGGTGATCTCACGCTTCAGCTGTCCGTATTCGTAACTACCGCCGCCGAACACAAGATCTGCGTTGCCGCCGATCGGTCGGTTGTCGCGAAGTGCCGCCTCGGCGTTTGCTTCGAGAATGCGGCGAATCTCGCTCGTGCCGCCCGGTGTATTCCACACGACTTCGGCAGGCTCGCCGTATTCGCGCGCATGCCACGAGGCGAACGCGCGACCGAATTCGCTGCGAATCTGCTCGTTGTGTGGCGTGTAGATGATGACGCGATGCTGCGCGTCGCCGCGCGCTTCACCAGACTCGCGCATGGCAAGCGGAAGCGCCGCAAGTGCGACGAGAATCAACGGAAGGATGAGGCTCTTCGGCGACATATGAAATCAGCCTGTGATCGCTCGGATTTCGTCGGCGAACGTACGTGCTGCGTCGCGAATGGCGGATTGCCACGCGGTACCGGGCGCACTCTTCGGATAAATCACCGAACGACTCGCGGTGATGAGCGCGCCGCGTGCAGAACCCGTTGCTTGTTTCGTGAAACACGCGCGCACATCGTCGGCGGTGCCACCTTGCGCGCCGTAACCCGGCACCAGGAAGATCGTGTGCGGCATCGCAGCGCGCAGTGCCGCGATTTCATCGCGTTTCGTCGCACCGATCACCGCGCCGAGCGTCGAGTAGCCGGAGGTTCCGACCGTCGGGCGGCCGAGCTCGTCGATCATGCGCGCCACGCGCAATGCGACCGAACTTCCATCAGCCATCGGCTGCGCCTGCAGCGCGTCGCCCGACGGGTTGCTCGTACGAACGAGCGCGAACGAGCCGAAGCCCTCGGCAAGGAACGGCAAGATCCCGTCGGCGCCGAGATACGGGCTGATGGTCGTCCAATGCGCGCCGGAAGCGCGGGCACTGGCGGCGTAGTGCTCGGCAGAGATTCCGATGTCACCGCGCTTAAAGTCGAGGACGACCGCGAGACCCGATGCGCGCGCGGCGGCAAGCACCCGCCACATCGCGGCGTAGCCCTCGGGCCCGTAGCGCTCGTAGCAGGCGGCTTGGATTTTCACGGCGGCGGTATCAGTGGCGACCGATTCGATAACGCCAAGCGAGAACTGCTCGATCGCGGCGGCACAGGCGGTGAAGTCGCTCGCGCTCAAACCGGCACTTGCGGGGCGAATCGCCTCGGGCAATCGCTCGATCACTGGGTCGAGGCCAACGCAGGTCGCGCTTCCGATGCGAGCGACACGCTCCATCAGGAAATCGCCCGCGTGGAATGCAGGCTTCACGGTCGATGCAGTGTTGGCAGGACTTCCGGCGGCGGCTGAGCTCATGGGGCGCAAAGTGTAACGCGCGGCGCCCCGCCAGACTCGTCATGAAGGCTTAGGCAGAATCAGCGGGCTTTCCGTGGTTCTCGCAGAGTTCACGCAGGTACTTCCACGAGTAGATGCCCGTGTCGTGGCCGTCGCTGAAGCGAATGCGTACGGCGTAGTGACCAATGGGTTCGACTGCCGTGATCGTCAGTGCGCCCGCAGCCGCGCCGCCGGACGACGGCAGCACGGTGAACGGATTCTTCGCCATCGACGAACGCAGTTCGCGCGCGTCGGCCGAGGGCGATTGACGTCGCAGCGTGCGTACATCGAGAAACGCTTGTTTCCCGTCATCCCAACGGATCGTGACGCCGCGCTCGCGCGCAACATCGAGGTGGACAGGACGCGGGCCACCGGCGCCGTGAGGTTCGAGTTCTGGCAGAGCCATCGTCGCATCGTACCTGTGGCTGAGCGACGCGTTACCCTTCCACGTTGAAGCCCCGAAAGGCGATCGACATGACGGAAGCAACGTGATGGAAGGATTTTGGCGACAACTCGCACGTGAGGAGATTCCCGCGGGGCTGCGCGCGGAAGTGCTCGCGCACATATCGAAAGACGCAACGAGCGAAGGCACCGCCGACGCTGCGATCGCGCCGAGCATCTTCGCCTGCGTCCATCGTGTTCGCGAGGAAGAGGTCAGCGCGCTTGTTCCGCATGCGAACAACATCGTGATCCTCGGCTGGATCGATCGCATCGCGGAACTCCACGGCGCGCACGCGGGAGCCGCGCGAGAGACGGTCGCGCGCGATGGCCGCATGTGGTTCGTGGCGCGGCATGAGATCGACTATCTCGGAGAGAGTTTCGTCGGCGACGAACTCGTGATCGCCACATGGATCGAGAAGCTGGGCCGCACGAGCCTGACGCGCGCGACCGTGATCGCGAAGCGACCTGACGGCGCAAACGGAGTTGCAGCCGTCAGTGCTCGGAGCACAATCCTCGTCCGCGCGTCAAGCCGCTGGGCGTTCGTCGATCTCACGACGCGAAGGCCGGCGGCGATTCCAGAGGATGTACGCCGCGCGTTGATCGACGAGTGAGTACGCATCAGCTGCCGTGTCGTAGCACGCCGACCGACCGAGGTCACGGTTCTTGCAAAT
>CAIWCL010000149.1 GCA_903911205.1 uncultured bacterium | reverse complement strand
TTGATCGACTCACCGTTGAGGGTGGCCGAGCCAAGCGCAACCATCGCGTTGTAGACCGCGACCATACGACCCGACGAGAAGTCGGCAGCCGTGATGTTGCCCGCGTTCGCGCCATTCACGACCGCCTGGACGGCCGTGCGGAAGGCGACGAGCTTCGTGAAGAGGTCGCCCGCTGCAGAGACGCTCGCGAAGCCGCTACCGCGGTTCGAGAGCATGTCAGCCTGGACTGCCAACTCACGACCTTCCACGAGGGCCGTGTAGGCCGCATCGGGCAGGATCACCGCAACTTCGAGGGCCGAGACGATGTTCGTCGCGTCCGCCGCGTTGAGGTTCGCAAGTTGTGCTGCTGGGTACGCCGCGTTCGAAGCCGCTGCGAGAGCCGTGAAGCTGCCGTGTGCGGTTTCGCTGCTCGTCACATTGATCGCTGCGAGGATCACCGCGCGGCCACCATTGTTGAGGACGTTGAACGCTGCGATCGCTGCATCCGCTGCAGCCGTCGTGGCTGCCGGATCACCGTTGAGGGTGAGGCCAAGAGCCTCCACCGCGGCGATGCCGTTGCGGACTGCGAACATCTTGCCGCCAGCTGAGAAGTCAGCCGCGGTGATGCCGTTCGCGTTCGCCGCGTCGACAGCAACTTGGATCGCGAGGCGCGCCGAGGCGAGCGCCGCGAAACGGTTACCAGCTTGCGGCGGCGACGAGTTCGCCGTGCCGAGGTCGACGAAGACCAAGGCCTGACGATCGGCGACGAGCGTGCCGTAGTTGGTGAGCGCGGCGGTTGCCGACTCAGACGAACCGTAGAAGATCACGAGACCACCGTTCATCACTGCGCCAAGGTCGCCGTAGCCACCAGCGCTCGTGTACGCCGCGTTGAGCGCGGTCATACCGTCAGCACTGAGCGACGAGAGAAGCGCGATGCTGAAGTCGACATCGCTCTTGAGGAGACCAGCGGTACCCGGAGCCCCGACGATCGAGGTGCCGAAGTAGCTGATCGCCGACGAGAGGTTCGACCACATCGCGACAGTCACCGAGCCGGCGTTCGTGCGATCCACGATCGTCTTCACTGCGGTGTACGCGATGACCGAGTTGTTGAAGCGGAGACCCGCGATCGCTGGGGTGGCGTTGGTGCCAGTACCCGTGTTCGCGAACGCGAGTTGCTGGCGCGGAGCCTCGAGGAGGCCGAACGCCGTCATGTCTTCGCTATCGATACCGTAGATCACAGAGCCGACACCGATGACCTGCGTGAGGCTGCCCATCACACCATTCGAGGTGACATAGGCGGTGTATGCCAGGTTGAGCGCGGTCACACCATCAGTGCTGAGCGTGGAGTGAAGCGCGATCGAGAAGGCGACGTCGGTCGCGAGGAGGCCGGCAGTGCCAGCTTCACCCGAGGCCGATCCACCGTTCGCGACGAGTGCTGCATAGAGCGCGTCGAGGTTGGCCGACGAGAACGTACCGAGGTTGGCCGCAGCCACCGTCGACTGGACGTTCGAGTAGACCGTCACCGACTTGTTGAACTCAGCGAGCGCTGCAGCGAGCGTTCCATACGGAGCCGTGCGCTTGCGGAGCATGTCGGTCGCCACGAGTGTCTGACGTGCCGAGGCGAGTGCCACGTAGTCAGCGCTTGTGAACTGAGCAACCGCGATTGCCGTTGCCATTTCAGCCGTGGTCGAAGCACCGTTGAGGTTCGCCAACTGCGCCGTCGGGTAACCCGCCGCCGCTGCATTGGTGAGATCGGTGAAGCTGGTGAAGCCACCCGCGTTGATCGACGCGAGCACCGACGCCTGACCCGAGCCGTTGAGTGTGTTGAAGAGTTGGATCGAAGCAAGCGCGCCAGCGGCGTTGATCGACTCACCGTTGAGGGTGGCCGAGCCAAGCGCAACCATCGCGTTGTAGACCGCGACCATACGACCCGACGAGAAGTCGGCAGCCGTGAT
>CAIWCL010000148.1 GCA_903911205.1 uncultured bacterium | reverse complement strand
GTCTTTCCGCCAGCGGCTGCCCCGCTGTCGTTGTTGTCGGCCACGCCGTTGCAGTTCTCGTCCGTGTTCCCCGCGTCGCAGATCTCCGTCGCAGCCGGATTGATCGCCGCGTTCGAGTCGTTGCAGTCGGTGGAGTTGGTGACGTAACCCGACGGCTGCGTGCAGGCCACCTGGGTGGTGGCTGACGTTCCGTACCCGTCGCCATCGGCGTCGCGGTAGTAGGTCGTGGTCGCGACGCCGATCGCGGCGTTCGTGTCGTCACAGTCGGAGTTGTTCGTCACATAGCCGGAAGGAATGCCGCTGTACGTGATAGCAGCCGTGCCGCTGCTTGACGCACTCGTCAGCACGGTGGCCGCGCCCGCGCCGAAACCGTCACCATCGTTATCCGCGTAGTACGACGGTCCGGTCACGCCGTGGAGGGTGACGGTGGCGGTGAATGATCCAGCGCCGTTGGTGTATCCGTTCGTAATCCAAACGCGATACGCAGAGTTCGTGGTGAGGTTGAACGAAGAGGTGAAATTGACAGGGCCGCGAACCAGTGGCACGGCGGTTTCAGATGTGCCTCGGTCACCCCAGTAGAGCTTGGTGTTCGCGTTCGAGTTGAGGACAAAGTTGCCCCACCAACCACCGATCTGAGCAAGTCCGTTCTGCGGATTGTCGGATGGCGCGGAGGTGCTTGGCGTGACGACCACGGTCAAGTCGGAGGAGTACGGATCACCGCTCACGGCCGTCAGGTTGATGCTCGCCCCCGTCAGAGTACCTGACAGCGACGGAACCACGACGGAACTTCCTCCGTTGAGCGACCGGCTCGACAACGTAATCGTCACATCCGCCGCAGCGACGGGGGCGAGCATGGCGGCAGCGAGGGCGACGAGCGAATTCGTAATCTTCATGGCATACCTCTTGGGACACCGAACTCAGCAATGAACCCTTGGCGGCATGACGTGCCGCGAATTCGTGTAGGAGAAGCAACCGAGAGGGCCCGCGACGACCGCGCGAGACTCACCAGTCGCAACACATGGGGACACAAACAATCGAGCTCCTCAGTCGAAGTCAGGACAGACGAAGCTGCCGCACAGAGACGAACGCGCGGCAACCTCCACAGACAGAACTCAACCTATCGCCCGTTTTGCACGACAGAAGCGATCGTGCGGCCAGTTCCCGAAATCGCTCCCTTTTTGGCCATGGCGCCGATCAGAAACCGCTGTCCCGGTCGTTCGGTCATCCGAGAACCTCACGCACAGAGCGAGCGCCAAACCACCCGTTATCAGGCTGAAGATCAGGTTTCCCACCGGCTCCTCGTGCTCGCGCTCTTGTGTTTGTCTTTGCAGTATTCGTCCTTCCGGTCTTCGATCTTCTTGTACTTGTCTTGACGAATATGCCTAGCGAAGCCTTCAGCATGACTGGATAGCACGAGTTCAAATCAGGGCCAGTTCGCGGGGCACAGGACGACAACGAAGGGGAACCTCACCGCCAACCAGCGGCGTCGCATCCACGCGCTCTGCCCTGCACGTCCAAACAACCGCATCGAACGCCCACGCATCTCACTGCCCGGCCAACTGCATGTAGAGCTGCATGTCCGCAAGATCGACCCAGCCGTCGCCATTCAAGTCGGCGGCGATGAGTTCACCTTGGCCCGTACGTCGCAACTCGCGCACCGACACGCGCTCGCGCGGCATCGCGCCGTTGAACGCACCGCATGTCTCGCCTCCGCGGAAGAAGCTCAGCGTGAGGAACGTGAAGTCGGCGGTGTTGACGAGCGCATCTGAGTTGAAGTTCGAACGCGCATCCGCGGCTTTGCCTCCGCCGCGGTCCGTGAGGAACACTCCGAAGTCGACGATATCAATCAAGTCATCGTCGTTCGAGTCGCCCTGACGGACCACCATCGACGCGCTGTAACGCACACCCGACAGCATTGGCGCTGCAGACTGCGTGATCGAGTGCACCGTATCCTTCGCCGAAACGCACGAGTAGCTCGCAGCCACCGGCACCTGCACCGTCTTCGAGCCAGAGCCAACGCCACCAGATACCGTGAATACCACGGGCACGATCTGCGTGTCGGCTCCTGCCTTCACACGGATCAACCTCGTCGATCCGGCCGACATGCCGCCAAAGAAACTCATGGAAAGATCGAGCAATTGGTGGTTTGCCACAGTGATCGTGCGCGTCGCCGTCCCGATGTTGCCTGAGGAATCGGTCGCGCTCCACGTGAGTGTGGTCGTGCCGATCGGGAACATGCCGTCGCTCGGCCACGTCGGGCCAACGACGGCGAGTGCGCCGTCACAGTTGTCGCTTGCGGAGATCGTGGGACCGGACACGTACGCACCGTAGATCGATCCCGCGTCCGCTGCGATCGACACGTTCGATGGCACGCCGCTCAGGACAGGCGCAATGATGTCGAGGTTGAACGACGCGAGGTTCGACACCATCGGCACCTGCGACTCGCCCGTCACGCGTACAACGCGGGTCGTGAACGTGCCGACAGATCCGAAGGTGACGAGCGGTGTCGATCCGCACAGCGGTGCGTTCGCGCGCACGGCGAAGTGGAGGTCGCAGAGATCCGACGCCAACTGGTAGCCCGCGTCGCCATCGCTGATACCAACCGCATACCGCAGCGTGCCCGCGGTGTTGTCGATCTGCTCGCCGATTTCCACTGTGAACGGTCCGCCCACAACGGGCGTGACCGAGATGAGCTCAAGGTTCGTCGTGTCGAAGCGCATGGCAAGTTGCATGCCACCCATCGCGAAGAGCGACGAGCCCGACGAGACGCGCACGCTGAAGTTTCCACCAGCGACGAGACTGGTCGTGCTCGGCGTGAGGGCGAGGTACACGTCGGCGCAGTCGGCGGTGCCGTTGCCGTTTGTATCCGAGTCGGCAACTCCGCAGCCGCAAATGCCAGCCGACTGCTTGTTCGCGTCGGTCGGGCAGCCGTCGGTGCTGTTCGTGACGCCGCCGCACGGAATCGGCGAACCAGCACCGAAGCCGTCGTTGTCGGTGTCGGCGTAGTTCACGACGGAGTCGTTGCAGTCGAGACTGTTCGTCACACTGCCTGCGATCGATGTGCACGACATCGTCGCCGTGCCCACACCGAAGCTGTCGCCATCGACGTCGGCGTAGTACGCCACGCTGTTCGAAGCTTCGCTGTCCGCGTTCGCTTCGCCGTCGCAGTCGTTGTCGACGCCGTCGTTCGCGCAGTTCTCCGCCGCACCGGGATAGACCACGTTCGACGCATCGTTGCAGTCGGTGTTGCTCGTCACACTGCCCGCGATGGGCGAGCACGACTTCGTGGCTGCGCCAGCACCGAAGCCGTCGACGTCGCCGTCGACGTAGTAACTCGTCGAGTCTGCCGCCTCTGCCGCGCTGGTCACGCCGTCACAGTCGTTGTCCACCGCGATGTTCGCGCAATTCTCGGTGGCCCCGGGGTAGACGAAGGCCGACGCATCGCCGCAGTCGGCTTGCGCCGCGAAGCACGCGTTGGCAAAGAATCCATCGGCGT
>CAIWCL010000147.1 GCA_903911205.1 uncultured bacterium | reverse complement strand
GTGTTCGGCTTCGACTTCGAAACTGAACTTGATCGCGATGCGATTGTGTTCGATGCACTGCTTGCGAACACGCCGTTTGCAAACCTGATTGATGCTGGGTTTGAGCGCGTACTCGATGCACAGCCTGGGCTCGCGATTTCGCTCGGAGAAAAGGGCGATCTCCAAGCGGCCTTCGAAGTGCGCACCAAGCCGCGCCTGCCCGTCGCTGGCGAACGCGGTGGCGATCCGATTTCCGTCTTCTTGACTGTGCGCAAGTACGGCCCCGTCAGTTCGCTTGAGGATCTCAAAGCGGCATTCGGTGCGGTTGTCGGACACGCCGAGCATCTCGCCGAAAATCGCGTCATTCCGCACCTCGTTGTACCGATCCACGAAACGCTGCAATCGCGCGGCGGGTAGAACCGCCCCATCCACATCGCGAACGACGACCGAGACACCCGATGCTGTCCTCTCTTCCACTACTCATCACGCTCACGCTTCCCTTCGTTGATCAGCGCTCGCCTGCTACCCAGGACGCAGCACCCCCAAATGCTCCTGCGGCGGCTCGTGCCGGGGAAAATGCAGCGAAAAACGCAGCGGAGATCGCAGTAGAGATGGACGGGCGTCCTCAAATCCCAACGCTCGATCCTGGCCTTGAAGCCGATCTTCTGCTTCTGAAGCGGCTTGATACACCGTTCGCCCAACCACTCACATTCGACGATGCGTCCGTCGGAGATGTGCTTACGCGAGTTTCGGCCGAAACCGGCGTACGTCTTCTGCCCGATCGCCATGTGCTTGCCGAGGATGGCGGCTGGAAGTTGAAGTCGGTTTCGTGTGTGGCGGCGACGCCACGCGCCGCACTGAACGCAGCGATGCGAAGTATCAGCGAGGGGCTCGACGGCGTTCGCCTCGACGTCGCGTCGGGCATCCTCGTGATCACCGACAACAGTGGCATACGAGCGCTTCGTGCAAAACGTGTCTACCGCGTTGGCGATCTTCTCCGCGGCATGTCCGAGATCGCAAGTGGACCCGACGGCGAATACGACCAAGGCCCGCAACTTTTGATGGAGCGCCTGACGCAGTCGGTTGATCCCGATGCGTGGGCTGACAATGGCGGCGACCTCGCGACGGCCATCTTCGTTGGTGATCTCCTCGTGGTGACCGCGTCGCCGATGATGCAACTGACCGTGGAGCAAGCGCTCGATGCGTTTCGAACTGGAACACCCATCGAGCCTGTGCTTTGGACCATCTCGCTCTATGAGTTGCCTACGAATGCCGACCGAGACTCAGAGCGCGACATCGTCGCGCTCGCGGCGCAAGGTGCGGAAGTGCGCGTGCCGGAAGCGAGACTGGTGAGTCGCCCAACCCTGCTCGCACAGCCCACGGAGGCCGCTTCCATTTCGCTCGGAACCGACATCGATCGTTGGATGTTCGAGGTTGTCCCGCGTTGCGGCGCCGGTCGATGCAAGTACGCCATCGACATCGAGCACGCAGCGGGTGAAGGCGCGGATCGTCGAACTTCGCGCGTCACGTTGCATGCCGCGGTCGGCGCACCATCGGCGGTCGCATTCACAACCGGCGAGGGCGCCAGTGCGCGACGGCTTCTTCTGCAAGTGATCGGTCACCGCCAGGCTTTCGCGAAACTGCTTGCGCCAGACGAGTGAGTTTCAGGCAGCCAGCAATCCGCCGGCAAGCATGCGCGTCGAAGAGTGATGCTGGCATGGAAGTCCAATGCGGGTTCACACGCGGCACAGAGAAGCGAGAACGCACAAAGACACACGCGGCTAAAGACACACGCGGCTAAAGACACACGCGGCCAAAGACACACGCGGCCCTTGAGGGCCGCGTGTGCAGTGTTCTGTGGTGTTCAGTTGTCGCAGGCGCATCAGCGCGCCTGGCATTGCGATCACGATCGAAGTGCGTCACTTCACCGGAGTGAAGTCGAGATACTTCGCAACGCTTGCAATGTCCTTCGAGAGCTGCGGCGTCACCTGGATGGTGAACTTCTGGCCAGCAGCAACGCGAACGAGTCGCGTGCACGTCGCGCGGACGAGCCATTCGCGGCCTGCGCGCGGACGCCACTCGTTGAGTTGGGTCATGCGCTTGTGCTGAAGTTTCTTGAGGATGCGCTGTGCGCCGCGCTCAAGACGCATAAGCCGCTCCACGGTGCGGAAGCCGCCGTCGGTTTGGGGGACGGACTTGATCGTGAAGGTAACGGTGCCGGTGTGTGGAATCGTGCTCATGCCTAGCTCGCTTTGGAGAGTCGGGAAATGTACACGAACCCGGCGCGTTCGGCAACGGCTTGATGAGGGCAAGCGCTTATCGGGCGCCGCTCGCATCGGCAGGCCTCGGTTCCTCGAAGCTCGATCCGAACCGACCCCTCAATCACCCGCCGCGATAGAGAAGGTAGAGCCCCTGCGTGCCCTTCCGAGCGAATCCAGCGGCGACCAACGCCTCGTAGCGGGCGACGCACAGGTCGATCAGCGGGAGCGACAGGTCGAGTTCCCCCGCCTCATCCCGGGCAATGCGAAGGTCCTTCAGCATGTGCTCGACGATGAAGCCCGGCTCAAAATCGCCGCCGACGACCCGCGGCGCGAGCACCGAAATGGACCACGAAGCCGCCGCCCCACCGCCAACGGACTGCAGGACGCGATGCGGATCGAGGCCGGCCGACGCCGCGAAATGAAGCGCCTCACACATGCCGAGCGTATTCGCGGCAACCAGCACCTGGTTCACGATTTTGACGCGCTGTCCGCTTCCGGCTGGCCCATGGTGCACGATCGTCTTGCCAAGCCGCGCGAGAAAGGGCTCGGCGGTTGCAAACGCCGCAGCGTCGCCACCGACCATGATCGAAAGTGTGGCGTTGCGGGCGCCGATGTCGCCGCCTGACACTGGCGCATCGAGCGCCGATGCGCCAAGCTCTGCTGCGCGCGCCGCGATTTTCCTCGCCGCGGACGGTTTCGAAGTTCCGAAGTCCACCAGAACCGCATGCTTCGCGAGCGCTTCGAAAACGCCGCGTGGACCAAAGGTCACGGCGTCGAGTTCATCCGGCATGCCAACGTTTGTTCCTACGAACTCCGCATCGCGCGCCGCTTCCGCCGGACTTTCGGCCCAATGCGCACCTTCCGCCAACAGCGGCTCGGCCTTCGCGCGCGTTCGCGAGTGGATGACCACCTGACACCCCGCACGCAAGAGGTGCCCCGCCATCGACCGCCCCATGATGCCGGTTCCAATCCAACCGACGCGGCGGCCGCGCAGGGTGTCAGCATCAAGCGTCGTGGCGTGAGTGCCCGGACCACTTCCAGATTGCGTCGAACCCGCGTTGCTCCCCGGCGAAGTACCCTGCGTCGTCATGGTTGTGTCCTCGAAGCGGGAAACTGCGCGACGGAGTCACGACCCGCGTGCATCCGTGCGCATCCTGCGCAAAGAACGCGGTATACCACCTCCTCCTCCGGCCTGCGCGACCCGCCTCAACGGAGGAGACGGAAGAGATCGAGGAACCCCGAAGGGATCGTTGAGCGAGTACGAAATTTATGACCACCCCATCAAAGGACATCAGCGCGATCGAACGTGACGTCGCCGAGAAGAGCAAGCCCTTTCGGCAGTTGCAAGAGGAGATTCACCGCGTCATCGTGGGTCAGGAAGAGTTGGTACACGGCCTCCTGCTCGGGCTCCTTGCCAATGGACACATTCTGATCGAAGGTGTTCCCGGGCTCGCGAAAACGACCGCTGTCGCCGCGCTTGCGCAAGGGATGGAGACGCAGTTCCAACGCGTGCAGTTCACGCCGGATCTTCTCCCCGCCGACCTCGTGGGCACACTCGTCTATCGCCCCGCCACTGGCGACTTCATGGTGAAGAAGGGGCCGATCTTCACAAACATCGTGCTCGCCGACGAAATCAATCGTGCGCCGGCAAAGGTGCAGTCCGCTCTGCTCGAAGCAATGCAAGAGCGACAAGTCACGATCGGCAGTGAAACCTTCGCGCTCCC
>CAIWCL010000146.1 GCA_903911205.1 uncultured bacterium | reverse complement strand
GGTTGTGTGCCTGCATTCCGAACCGTGACTGACGCAGTGAACTTCTGTCGTGCACGAACGCGTGCAGGAACAGTCACGGCATCCACCACGAGATCAGGTCGCGCGAGCGGTTCGATCACGGTTGGAATCATGGCAACCGCGCCGTTGTTCGACTCGTTTGATTCCATGATGGCAGCACCGTCGTCCACTTCAACGACAAACCAGTTCGCGCCTTCTGCGTCCGCTGGAACAGGAACATTGATCGTGCGAACCACGCTCGCACCTGGGGCGAGCGCATCGACAACGGGCGCGACCGTGAGCAAAAGATCACTTCCGAGCGCGTCCTCGAACGAGATGTACGCGCCATCGCGCGAAACTCCCGAAGCGACCGCAGCGCCATCGTTGCGCACGACGAATTGCACCGGAATCGCCGACCCAGCAAGCGCTGCTGCGGGCGCCGTCACCGAAGTGATGACCAGATCTGGGCGCAGAATAGGGAGTTCCGCGCTTGAAACACAGTTGTCTGTTTCGCTCGATTCGACCACCGCGGACGTCGTATCCACACAGGCTACGAGTCGCAGCGTGCCACCTGCCGTGGGGCTTGCCGGAAGACTGGTCGCAGGAACGAAAACCTGCCCACCAACCGAACGCACTTCGCCGAGCTCGAGTCCACCGGCGAGGTTCCATGTTGCGAGCACTTGGCCGGCTGCTGCACCTTCAAGCGCGAGTGTGATGGTCAGCGTTTCACCGAACGATACAGCCCCGACATTCCGAACTTCGATCGTTGCTTCGAACGGTACGCCGAGCGCAACCGCCGTCGGAATCCCGACGAGCGTCGCTTGGAGATTCGCAAGTGGCGGTCGCGCGATCGACACCGGTCCAAGCACCGCGATGTTGTTCGCCTCTGACGTTTCCGGAACAGATCTGTTCGCATCGGCCTTCAGTATGAAGTAGTAACTGCCGTCTGTGAGTTCATTGCGGAGCGGGAGCGCGCCTGCGACCGATGCCTTTCGCGCGCTGCCCGTCACCAGCGTTGTGTCAGTCCACGCACCGACCGCAATGTCGTCCGCACTCGCAACGGTATCGGTCGAGAGGAAGACGGTGTTCGTCCAGGGTCCGACAGCGTCCGCGATGCCTGCGTTCTCAAGAGTCCATGTGAAATCAACGGCTGATCCAAAGACGAAGGCGCCGGTGTGCGACGCGAGATCGTTGGCAACCAGATCCGCTGCGGGCGTCGCGATGATCGCGAACGGCCCGTACATATCCATGTTGTCTGTTTCGTTCGACTCTGGAACCACGCCAGCGACGTCGGTTCGCGCAATGAGGTAGCGCTCGCCTCCGATGAAGTCCTCCGGAAGCACGACCGCCACCGCGCGCGGTTGGGTAGCACCTGGCGCAAGCGTCGCGACCGATTGCTGAACACGCAAGACAAGGTCGTCGAGTGACGGCGTTGCGTCGGTCGAGAGCAGCACCGATTCAGTCCACGGTGCAACCGCATCGACGATGCCGATGTTTCTGGTCTCCCACGCGACCTCCACCGATGCGCCAGCCCGCCACGAGGACGGCGTCGTCAGCAGTTCAACTGTGAGATTGGCCCGATCTGCGGGCGTCAGTGTGCATGTTCCGCTCGAAACGCTGAGGTTGTTCGATTCAGCGCTTCCTGTCGTTGGCCCTTCGGTGACTTGTCCAAGCGTGTCGACAACGACGATCGCTCGGAACGGTACGCCCGCCGCCACTGCGCTCGGAACTCCCTCCGCACTCGCGGTCCAACCGCTTCCCGCAGCAACAACGCCCGCGTGGATGACCGTCGCAAAGAGCGGGTCTGACGCATCGAGCGTTGCATCAAGCGAAAGGTACACGCGCTCAGACCATGAGAGCGGCGTCGCGCTCGTCCCTGCATTGGAACCAGTCCACTCGAGACGGAGCGGTGCGCCTTCAACCCCCGACGTTGGCACGTTCACCGCCGAAACCACCAGATCTGGAAGCGGCGGAAGCGCAACAGAGACGACCGCAGGCGAAATCGTAAGGTTGTTCGCCTCGCGCTCAGGTGCACCTTCATCAAGATCGTTGTCAACATCAACCTCGACTCGGAATCGCACATCACCACTCGCGTCCAGCGGAACAACCACGAGATCCTGCCGCGTGATGGCTGCACCTGATTTGAGCGGGCCTTGGCGATAGAAGGTGCCGATGACAAGTGGTGGTTGCGTTGGCTCGCTCAATCGCTCGATGGAAACGACCTCGCGCCACAGTCCGAGCGCCGACGTCTCGCCGAAGTTTCGAACCGTGTACGAAATGGTGGCCGGAGTACCCGCGACAACCGCCGTCGTAGCGATGACGGGTTCGGCCAACACATCGGGGCGTGGCGGGAAGGACACGACGACTGGAAGTTTCGCGCGTTGCGTGTTGTCGGCCTCGCCGATCAATTCTTCGATCTCACCAGACGCGTCACACTCAATAAATACGGTGTAGGTGCCGGGCACAGATGGCGCGGGAATGACCTGCTCGACGATGCGAGTGGCACCTGGTTCGAGCGGGCCTTCGATGCGAAGCGCACCGTAGACGATGTCGTCGGCATCACCACGCACCTCATTCATCGAGAGCACAACGCGATCGCTCCATCCAGCGGTTTTGGCGATCGGCTCTTCGCCGCTATTGCGATCCAACCATGAAAGCGCAATGAAGCCGCCGATTTCAGCGGACTTCGGCGCGGTGATGTTCTCAATCACAAGATTGGGAAGCGATGGTTTCCCCACGGTGAAGGGGTTGCGCGTCACCGATGTGTTGTTCGCGTCGCCGCTTGCGTTCTCACGTACCGCGTTTGTGGCATCGAGGACAGCGACGATGTACCACGATCCCGCAAGCGTGATCGGGACCGTCACAACGGCGTCGATCGCCACCACGCCGCCGGCGGAAATTGAATCGTTGCGTGCGACATCAAGCAGGAAGGTGTCGCCACCAACAGTCGCATCGCTTGAGAGGAAGAATCGATCGACGCGTGAAGCCGTCGCCAGCCAATCGCCCGCGTTCCGAACCTCATAGTGGAGTGCGAACGACGTCCCCGCCGTCACGCCGTCCTTCGGAAGCTCGACCGCGAGCAACACGAGATCTGCGTACTGGCACGAATCGGGCACGCCGTTGCCGTCCGTATCTGCGGCACCGGCGGCGATGTCACAGGAATCGGGGATGCCGTTTCCGTCGCAATCGGGCGTCGAACCCGCCTTCACTTCGACGCGATCTGACAACCCGTTGCTGTTGCAGTCAGGTGCGGCGGCCTGCGTGATCACACACTGCGATTTGGCTGCGACGATGGCGCCCACGCGTTCGACAACTGTGTCATTTTCGGCAATGACGAAGTGAATCTCGCCGCTGAGTCCGTTCCCGGTTCCGCCGGACGAAATGGTTATCCACGGAGCACTTGGAACGGCGTTCCATGTGCAGAACTGACTCACGGTATCGATGCGTGTGAGGCCCGAGCCACCGAGGAAATCCACGGCGACGACCGCCGGTGTGAAGTCATTCTCGCTGCAATCGGGAATGTTGACCTCGATCGAGTACTCGCGCGAAACGACACGACGTGCGACGGCCGCACTTGTCTGCGTGGCGCCCACGCCTCCGTCGACGAACACTGCAACTTCACGCGAGACGATGCGCTTCGCGACGGCTGCCGATGTAGCCGACCCAGCCGATCCACCGTCGACGAAAACCGCAACTTCGCGGGAGACAATCCTTGATGCAAGAGGCGGATCTGTCGGCCGTGCGCTCGCCGTACCGAACGGCAAGAGAAGACCAACAACGAGCGCGAACGCTGCGTGCAACGGCGTCGTCGCACAACCTCGTCGACCGAATCGGCCGAGGTTGCGGAAGAGTTGTGTTGCGAGGGTTGCCATCGACGCGTGAGTTTCTACGGAATGAGTGCGAATAGTGGAGGCGAAGATTGAGTACGACTCTTGAGTGGGACGCTTGAGGGGGGCGCTTGAGTGGGACGCTTGAGTGGAAACTTTGAGTTCAGGCCGACTTCCACGTATGCGGAGCCCGCTCTGCGATCGTGATACAGTCAGTTCACGGAATCGTGACTTCCGCTTGCACCGTCGAGAAGCCTTGCGAAGTGCCGAGCGAGCCACTCGCAATCCACGTCGAAAGCGTCGCGTCGCCCGATTGCAAGGTCGCGGTCACGGTGGACATTGCATCGCCCTGCGCCGAGCGGAAGTGGATTTTCACCGTAGCGTTCGTCGGAACATTGCGGCACTCCACGAGTACCTCGACGTTGGGCGTTCCGACGACGAGATCTGCGGGTTGTTGAAAGCCTGCCGAAGGATCGGTCGGCGCGGACACGCCGGCCACCGAGAGAACGCGCACCGATGGCGTCACGCTTTCGCGCAAGAAGACGAACGATTTTCCGAGCGGAACATACGAGTAACCCGGTGTAGAGGGCGCAAGATCAACGGTGTTCGCTTCGACTCGAATCTTCCCGAGCGCCCCATTTCCGAGCCCTCGCGCCTGCAAGATTCCACCGCCGTCAACCACGGGAGCAACCACGCGGATCATGCCGCCCGTACCGCTGAAACCAAGGAAACTCGTCGGAGAGTTTGAGGTGAGTTCACCCGCGAGCTGCACACGTGTGTTACTGGCGATCAGCATGGCACCGCCACCGCCGAACGCGAGGATCGGTCCGAACTCGTGCACGCCTCCGCCTCCGGAGCCACCCACGAGCGGGAAGCACGTGGCATTGCCGTAGTCGAACGTCGCGAGGTTCTGACGGTTGCCCGCTCCAGGTCCGAAGCCGCTCGTCGGCAGCACGGAGTTGCCGCCCCGGAAGCCGCCCGGTCCGGCCGCGAATGCCCCGTTCGGGCAATCGAGTCGCACGTTGCCGAGGATCTCGACCGCGCCGTCCACCAACCAAACGACCGGGGGATTCTTTGGGTGATTCTTGAAGGTGACGGTCACGCCTGCCGGCACGTTGACGGACGCGTACTTGAAGACGATCAACCACTGCTCGGAGTCGTAGACACCATTGCCTTGACCTGGCGTGTTCCAAGCGCCGGTTCCTGCGAGGCCAAGATCGATCACCGTGTTGGTGGTCGGCGCAAACACGCCGTCACTTCCATCGGACGGCACATCGAAGCCCTGCGCGACCACAGGCGAAACTGCGACCAACGGAAGGATCCCAAGAAGCATCAGTATTCCGAACAGCCTCGAAGGCAGTCTCGAGCGAACGTGCTTGCGTCCTCTCGAGCTCCTGTAAGTCGGTGTACGAGTCAGCCGATCGCTCCCCATGAAACTGTTGAACCCAAACAATGCGGCGACTTGCGGTTGAAACATCTGCAGCACTCCTTCGGACTCGATACTTCTCGCGGTGGATCAAGCGACGTTGCACGAGCCTTCGCGTGAATCGCCCAAGCAACTTCACCATCCGCGCAAACGAACGACGCTTCGATGCAACGCGGCAACCCTACCTGTGTGTCGAGGTTCGATTTCTCCACCTGCTGTGCAACAACGCACAACACGCGATTCCGGTCGAACGCGACCCGCCTTGAACATGCCTCACGAACCATGGTGCCGGACGCGGCGCATGGCACACACGCCGCAAAAGTCACGCAGCATCTCAACGAGAAAGACAGAGGTTACCCCGACGTGCCACAGATCCAAACACGAAATAATGTCATTCTTTCATTCCCAGAACCTCGCGCCTGACGGTCACACGCCGCCGAAACCACGAATCTCGGAACTGTGGGCCCAAACAGGCCCCTTTCTTCGGGCTTCGAACGATCGACTCTGGCATGCAATCCATGACGAAGGTGCAACGCAACAAAGGGCGCGATGCGCCCGGGTGGTGGCCCATTTGTGGGGCCACAAGGGGCATCAAATCTCCCGCTCCAGAGGAGATAGCTTCCGCGTCGGTTGGCTGCCGGCCGCCACCACGCTCAACGACACGCACCCGATACCGCGAGCAGTTCACTCAGGTCCGTCGCACCGACGTTGCCGTCGCCATCGTGGCCGATCGATGCCCACGTGGACGGTTCCGTGTCGAAACCCTGGGAAATCTGCAGGCCGATTCGCCGCTGCAGGCCGTCACAACCACCGAGGGCGGCCGGGACAGCGAGGACGATCGACGACTTCGCGAGCGGGCAGCTCGACGTCGGACCACCCCGCTGAGGGTGCCCCTCAGAACACCGCGAATCACGCGTACGAGTGCAGGCCCGTGATCACGAAGTTGATCACGATCCAATTGAAGAGCATCACCGCGGCGCCGATCACGGCGAGCCACGCGGTCCAAAGGCCCTTGTCCTTCGCCTTCAAACGTACGTGGACGAGAATCGCAAACACGATGAACGTGTTGAGCGCGAAGACTTCCTTCGGATCCCAACCCCACGGTCGGCCCCACGAGTGATCGGCCCAAATCGCGCCCATCACGATGCCCGCCCAAAGCAGAACGAACGAGATCTCCATCAGCACCATCGTGGTGCCGTCGAGAATCTCTCCGAGCGCCGCGCGGCTTGTCGCCATGCGCTCTTCGCCGTGGTTGCCGGCAACGATCAAACTCGCCGCACCACCGACGCGCGCATAGGTGGCCGCCCCACCAAACGCACGG
>CAIWCL010000145.1 GCA_903911205.1 uncultured bacterium | reverse complement strand
TGGCGCACGCGGCGCAGGCGCAGGCGCGGCGATGGGTGCAGGGTTCGAAGGGCGCGGGCTGACCTGCGTCGGCTGCGCCGTTGGCATCGGCGAACGAGGTGCCGCGCCGGACGGAGCCATTGGCATCCGCGGATTCGACTCCTTTTGAGCGGCGGAGAGGGTCGTCGCGAGGCAGAGAGTCGCCGCGAGCGCGAGCACCGCTGGCCCGAGCACCACTGACCCACGCGTCGAGGCAATGGCTGCGCGGCGATCGGTCGCGTGCACGAGTGAAGGGCTCACATCACCGGAATGGATGGAGGGTTTGAACAGCATCTCGGTTCCTCTCGGCTTGGGGCTTCCGCTTCGCGACCGACCTTGGGGGAGGGGTGGTCGCGGGGTCTCCGAAGGAAGCGTGTCTCCAGATCACATATTCCCACTCGAACGCCAATTCGCGAGGAAACGTCGGGTTTCTTCAGATCCTGGGGGCGGCGAATCGGAGGCGCGCGCAGATTCGCCGGGCTCTGTTGGTGCCTCGGGGTGGAAATCAACCGGAGAAGCTGCGGGAATGTTCGAAGAATTCGAGGTCCGCGGTTGTGCGAGGCGAGTCTCCGGGCATCCTGTTGGGATGCGTCACATCTCGATCCGCGCGATCACCGTTTCACTTCTCGCCGCGATCGGAACTTCCTCCGTCGCACACGCCCAGTACGCGACCGACTCCACTGCGCCGCTTGCCATCCGCGCGACGGCGAGCGACGACGTTCAGCCAAAGTACGCGCCGGCTCCAAGTGACGGGGCGTACGTCAGCTGCCTCTCTGGCTCTGGCTACGACGTGCGTCTCACGCGGCTCGACGCGAACGGCAATCCGGTGTGGAAGTCGGGCGACCTCCTGATCGAGGATCGCACCAATTCGTCCACCACCGACTACGGACTCGCGAGCGACGCGCTCGGCAACGCCTACGTTGCCTACGAAGTTGGGACCTCGATCATTTGCACATCCGTGTCGCCTGAAGGCGTGATTCGGTGGCGCAAGACGGTGAGCTTCGCCGCGGGCGGAAGCGTTGGGCGCGTCACAGTCGCAAGCGATGGGTTTCTCTGGGTCGCGTTCATCGAAGGTTCGGCGACGCGTGTGCAGCGGCTCGACGTGGACGGCAACGCATCATTTCCAACCGGCGTACTGCTCAACGAATCTGGCGCGAGCATGTTCTGCGCCGATCTGCAGCCCTCGGAGGCGGGCGCCATCATCGTGTCGTGTGTGCGTTACGTCACGTTCTCTGGTGCGAAGATCTTGCGTGCACATCGCGTGAATGCGGACGGCACGAAGCCGTGGGCTGCGGCCGGCACGAGCGTCTTCACGACGGGTTCGTTGCAGTTCGGCAACTTCCCATCGTTCATCGCCGACGGCGCTGGCGGCGCGTACTTCACGTGGTACACGTCGAGTCCGTTGCAGTGCTTCGCGCAACGCGTGAACGCTGCGGGCGCCGTGCAGTACGGAACAAGCGGCATCGCCGTGAGCACCACTTCCACGACCGAGCGCGTTTCGCCATCGATGGTGGTCGGCGGTGACGGACGGCTCTATGTCTTCTGGTCGCAGCACACACCGAGTTCGTCGATTTACGGCGTCTTTGGGCAGTGCTTTGATGGCGGCGTGCGGCAGTGGGGCGTCAACGGCATCGCCGTTGCGCCACTCGCAACGACGTACTCACGCACATGGGCGACC
>CAIWCL010000144.1 GCA_903911205.1 uncultured bacterium | reverse complement strand
TTTGCAGGTGTGATCTACCGCGATCGATATGGGAATCAGTTCCCGGTCGGCGTGGATACCGCCACGATCTCGCAGCGAACTTGGATTGCGGCAGGCGGCGAGGTCGATCCAAACAATTTGTCGACGGCTGCGGTCTTTGGCTATCTCACTCAAGCGACGGGACTGGTGCGCGCGATGGGCTTCGATGGCGCACTGCCGTTCGACTGCAACGCGAGTGGCGTGCCCGACGCGTGTGAGATTGCGGATGGTCTGCTTGCCGATGCGAACGGGAACGGCATTCCCGACTGCTGCGAGAGCGGTACGGGCTGCAAGGGCTGCGCGACCGACCTCGACGGCGACGGCCAGGTGGGCGCGAGCGATCTCTCGCTTGTGCTCGCAAACTGGGGTTCGGCCGCAGGCGACGTGACCGGCGACGGCACGACAGATGCCGCGGATCTCTCCGAAGTGCTCGCAACGTGGGGTGTGTGCAAGTAGGCGCGGTTCACGCCAGAGCGAGCAAAAGCGGCTCATCTCGGCCCCTGAGGATTCACTCCGAGGGGAGCCGAAGAAAGCGAGCGAAAGCGGCGGACGCGGCGAAGCCGCCCCGCCGCCAGTCGCGAGCGCTCAAACCACGTCGCGAGCGCTCAAAACCCGTCGCTCAATCAAGCCGAAACACTTCCTCGAGCGGCACGATCGACGTGTCCGCGCGGCCGCCGGGCAGCGACACAAAGTAGTCAACCATCGACTTCTGCCAGCGCGCGTTCACTTCCTCGCTCTGCATGCCCTCGACAGCCTTCTTGAAATCCGGCGTTTCGAGGTAGCCAATCAAGAGGCCATCCTCGCGCAGGAAAATCGAATAGTTCGTCCATCCGTGACGCGACAGCGCCGCGAGCATCTCAGGCCACACAACTTTGTGGCTCTCTCGATATGCATCTAGGCGATCGGGCTTGACTTGCAGCGTGAAGCAGACTCGTTGCATCGGTATCTCCTGCAGATTCGGTCGATCAGTCCGCGGCCCGTTCAACGAACGAACGCGTCGGCAAGCCCGCCGTCGACGTGCAGCACCTGACCTGTTGTGCGCGAACTCTCCGGTCCCGCCATGAAGCGAAGCGCCATCACTTGATCTCGCGGCGAAATCGTCACCTTCAAAAGCGTGCGATCCGCATAGAAACGCCCAAGGCACTCGACGAGCTGCGCGTCGGTCATCGATTCCTCGAACGGAATCGAGTACTTCTTCAGGCTTGCGATCACGCGCGGACGCGGGAACATCGTGCTTCCCTCAATCACGGTCGCAGGCGCGACCGCATTGACGCGCACATACGGCGCGAACGTCACCGCGAGCGACCGCACGAGGTGGTTGGCCGCCGCCTTCGACGCGTCGTAGGCGCTCGAACCCTTCTTCGAGACAACAGCGTTCACACTCGTCGTCACAACCGCGCTGCATGCAAACTTCTGCGCGGTCATCGTCGTGGCCGCTTCTTCAACAAGTACCGCGGGCGCGAGCACATTCACCTGCATCGAACGCATGAAATCCGTATCGCTCGTGCGACCATCTGCGCCCGGCGTTGGGAACAATCCCGCCGTGATGACGAGTTCATCGATGCCGCCGTATGCGAGCGTCACGTCGTCGAGCATGCGGCGCACCGCCGCGCGATCGGTCGCGTCGCACGAAAGTGCAATCGCGGGTCCGCACGCCGAGATGCCGCTCCCCGCAACACCGATGCCGGTACCAACCGACTTCTCGAGTTCCTTCGCGCATCCTTCCGCGGCCTTCGCATCAAGATCAACGCACGCAACACACGCATCGTCGGCGGTGAAGAACGGCGCGGCCGCACGGCCGATTCCACTGCCCGCACCGACAATCACCGAGACGTGACCGGCGAGCGGCTTTGGCTTCGGCATGCGCTGCAACTTCGCTTCTTCAAGCCGCCAGTACTCGATGTCGAAGGCCTCTTGTCGCGGGAGCGCGCGATAGCCGCCGATCGATTCGGCACCCTTCATCACTTCGACCGCGCAGCGATAGAACTCCGCGGTCGTGCGCGATTCAGACTTCGATGAACCCCACGCGATCATGCCGACGCCGGGCACGAGAATCACCGTCGGCTCCGGCGCGCGCATCGCGGGGCTGTCCGAATGCTTGCACGCGTCGTAGTAGGCCGCGTAATCCTTCACGTATTGCGCAAGTCCCGCTTCCGTCTTCTCGCAGAGTTCGGCGAACGAACCGGTGTTCGGATCGAAGTCGACAAGGAGCGGTTTGATCTTCGTGCGGAGGAAGTGGTCTGGGCAAGACGTACCGAGTTCGGCCAATCGCGCGGCGTCGTGGCTTGAGACGAAACGTAGCATCGCCTCGTCGTGCTGTACCGTCCCAATCATGCGGCGGCGCGACGAGACCTTTCCACGGAGAAACGGCAGGAATTTCACGAGCAACGCGCGACGCACATCATCGCCGACGGGCGCGATCTTCTGCCCACCGAACGTGTTCGCGCCACGATCGTGCGCAGCGAGATACTCCGACGCGCGCGAGATGAGCGAGAGTGTGAGGTCGTAGCACTCGCGCGGATCATCGGCCCAGTTGATGAGCCCGTGCTGGCCCATGATCGCACCGATCGCGTCCGGGTGATCCTTGCAGAGTTTCTCGAGCGCGAGGCCGAGTTCGAAGCCAGGCCGCATCCACGGCAACCATCGAAGTTGTGTGCCGAAAACCTCGCGCATCACATCTTCGCCACGCGTGCAGGCGGCGATCGCAATCAGCGCGTTCGGATGCGTGTGATCGACATGCGCGCGCGGCACGAACGCGTGCAACGGTGTGTCGATCGACGTCGCGCGCGGATTCAGGTTCCACGTGCAGTGTCGATAGAGATCGACCATGTCATCTTCGGCTTGCGTTTTGATGCCGCGCGGCGTACGTGATGCGTACACCGACTTGAGTTCTTCGAGTTTCTCGAGCGACAGCGACGAGAAAAACTCGCGACCCGCTGTGCGGAGATCGCCGCCCGAGCCCTTCACCCACAGGACACGCTCGGCTTTGCCCGTCAGCGGATCCTTCTCAACCACCTTGCTCGACGTGTTGCCGCCGCCGGTGTTGGTCACGCGCTGATCGTCGCCCAAGCGATTCGAGCGATACACCAAGAGCCCAACTGGGTCGAGTTTCGCTGCATCGGCATCGTTCCAAGTGCGCGTGACAAACATTGGATTCTGCGAGTTCTGCGGATGCTGCGAATGTGCGGTCGAATGTGCAGGCGAGGTCATGTGGGCCACCAATGTGATGCGTGAGACGAAGCGGAGAACTTACAGCGCGAGGCGCGCCGCGGCGTCCTGCATGCGCGTCGATTGCGCAAAATCCGGATCAAACTGCTGCGAATCTGTCACGTCGCGCACCATCTGACGAAGCGTGCGCGCATCCGTGATGCCGTCGAGTGCTGCGTGCTGCGCGAGTGCGTTTCCGATGGCCGTCGCTTCGGTTGGCCCCGTCGCAACGTGAAGCCCCGTGGCATTCGCAACGAGTTGGTTGAGAAGCGTGTTCGATGCGCCGCCACCAACGATGACGATGCGCTTCGGCGCCATTGCCGCGTTCTCTGCAACCATGCGCACCGCACGCGCGGTCGCGAGCGCGATCGAATCGAGCGCACAACGTACGAATTGCGCGTCGGTTTCAGGCACTGGTTCGCCGCGTAGGCGGCAGAGAGCTGCGACGTGCGCGGGCATGTCACCTGGCGCAAAGAGTGACGGATCATCTGGATCAACCACGCTGCGCAACGGCTCAACCGTCGTGGCGAGTGCGGAAAGGTCCGCCCAAGAATGCGGACGACCCGCGGACGCAAACGCTGCTTGCAACTGTTGGACCAACCAAAGTCCCGCAACATTCCGCAGAAATCGCGTCGTTCCGAACACGCCTAATTCGTTCGTCATGTTTGCCATGCGCGCACCTTCGGTGAGCACGGGCTTCGACAACTCTGCACCAACGAGCGACCAAGTTCCGCTTGAGATGTACAGATCGTTCCGTGGATCGATCGGCGCCGCAAGGACCGCGGATGCCGTGTCGTGCGTGCCGACGGCGATGACAGGCGTATCCACTGAAAGACCTGTTTCTGCCGCAATATCAGGTGAAATCATGCCGAGCGCTTCGGTCGATGCAGCGTCGACGAATTCCGGCAGAATGCGCAACGGCACACCCGCGGCGCGCGCAAAATCGCGATGCCAATCACGCGTCTTTGCGTTGAGCAACTGCGTGGAACTCGCGTTTGTCCGCTCGCAAACCGTTGCGCCACAGAGGCGGGCCGCGATGAAGTCGGGCAGCATCAACATCCGTTGCGCGCGCTCGAATGGCTGCATCGGATCTTCGGCATCCGCGGCCAGCTGATACAGCGTGTTGAATGGTTGAAACGCGATGCCTGTAGCGGCATAGATCGTGGCATCACCGAGTTCGCGCCGGAGCCGCGCAAACGGCCCTTGCGTGCGAGGATCACGATACGCGGCAATTGGCCGAACAAGTTCGCCTTCGTCGTCGACAAGCGCGTAGTCCACGGCCCACGAATCGACACCGATCGAGTCGACTGGTCCACCCTCGCTTGCGCGACGCAGCCCTTCGAGAATCGACTCGAACATTCGCTCGAACGGCCAACACAGTGTGACGCCACCTGCGCGACGCGCTTCGACAGGCGCGTTCGCGAAACGATGCAACTCGTGCACACGAAGCGCGCCACCTTCGAGGCGCACGTCCATGACGCGGCCACTCGAGGCACCAAGATCAACCGCAATGTGTCGCCGCGTTGTCATGCATAACTCCCGCCACTGGCTTTCTTCCGCGGCAATCGCGCACATGCCGCGCGCGCTGTGTAGTCGGAACTGCGATGCGCTGCGAGCGGATCGCGCGGAAATCCCCGCGATTCGCGCCAGTCGCCGAGTGCCGCGCGCACATCGCACGCAAACGCAGACTTCAAACACTCCTCCGCAGCCACAATATCGTTGGCCGCGCGCGCCGCGTTGAGTTGCGCAAGGTCGACAAGAAGCGCCTTGGCGAAAAGTGCTTGCACGGTTGTCACCGTCTGAATCATCGCCTCAATCTTCGGCTTTTCGTTGTGCGACTGATCGATCATGTACTCGATATCGAGATCGCAACCCGCCGCATCCTCGGCCTCGGCAATGGCGACAAAGATACGAAACACGCGATAGGGATCGATCGATCCCGTCGTCAGATCGTCATCCGCGTAGTGGCGATCGTTGAAGTGGAATCCGCCGAGCATCCCCTCGTCAGCGAGAAACGCAACGATGTGCTCGATGTTCTGTCCGGGAAGATGGTGGCCGGTGTCAACCAACACCTTCGCCTGCGGACCAGCGTGCCGCGCGAAGGCCGCCGCCATCCCCCAATCGGCGATATCGGTGTGATAGAACGCAGGCTCAAACGGCTTGTACTCCACCAACATGCGCATCGCGGGATCGAGCGCGGTGTGCACTTCGCGCAGCGCATCCATGAAACGCCGCTTTCGTCGCACAAAACTGCCCTGGCCGGGGTAATTCGTTCCATCGGCGAACCACAACGCGAGCGTTCGAGAGCCAACCGCGCGCGCCATCGCAACTGAGTCGAGGAGATGGTCGATGGCGCGTTGCGAAACCGCCGGATCCTCGTTGGCCACCGAACCATGTCGATAGCACTGATCCTGGAAGACGTTCGGATTGATCGAACCAATGCGGAGTCCACGCGCCGCAGCGGCCGTCGCGAGCGCGCGCGCCCCCCCTTCCGGCATATCCCAAAGGACGTGCACCGCAACCGTGGGACATGCACCGGTCAGTCGATGGACCTCGGCGGCGTCATCCAACTTGTCCTCAATCGTGAGCGCCGCAGCGTCCTGGAGATACTTTCCGAATCGGGTGCCCGTGTCGGAAAAACCCCACGAGGGCAATTCGATGGCGAGGCGAGAAAGGCGATCGGAAATCTTTCCAGAAAACTCGCAATTCATCCTCGCAAGATACGTGATTCCAACGCATCTTGAGGGATATGTCGCCGCAGCCTCAACTGCAGCGAAGGTAGGATCCCCGCCTGTGAGCGTCGCACCGAAGGAACAACCCGCCGTCACGACACTTCGCGTTCGCGAAGCACTGCTTGCCTTACAGGCAGCGGTGCGCGAAGCGATGGTTGGCGCCGGGCAGCTCATGGGTGGCCGCCCGGTCGATCTCGTTGCTGCGTTCGGACTCGATCTCAAGCTCGCGTGGAAGATTTCGCGCATCGCGCAATCGAGCGATCCGTTCGCGGCCGTGCGCCATCTCCCTGGGACCGCCGGTTGGAAGATCGCGATGACCGCGATGCAGACCGCTGGTTCTCCGGCAGCACGGATCGCAGCGGCCGATGCAGCCTTTGACGAAGCGATTCGCCTCGGCACCACATGGGCTGGCGATCGCAAGGCCTTCGACATGATGGCTGCCGGCCTTGCCGCTGGGAGCGATTTACGTATCGATGTCGAGCAACGACGACAGCTCTACCTCGGCGGAAGTTACGTGTGGGGCGTGCGCGCGCGACTCGCATTGCGTTTCGACGTCCTCGGACCCGCCGCGAAGAAGGGCTTGCTTGACTGCGCGACCGTGCGTGGCTTTGTCGACCTTGAGCGATTGCGCGCCGATGCGGCGTGGCAGTTCGAGGCGCCTGTCGTGTACGACGACCGCGCGACAAAAATCCTCTCGCACCGCATCGAGCCTCTCGAGCCTGCGGATGCTCGGAACCCTGATGGCTTGCCTCTTCTGCGATCGCTGTCCTCCGAGCCGATTCCGAACTTCCGCCCAACCGCCGCTCCAAAGGGCATCGCTGCGTTTGAAATCCCGGAAACCAGTGTCGGAGTCGAAGGACGCTTCACGATCTTCCAAGGTTCCATTCTGCGATCCGTGCAGCCAATGAAGCGCTCCAAGCAGCACTCGGGCATCTTCCAGCTGTTCAAGCAACGGACCCCCGTCGAGCGCGCGGTCTTTGACCTTCTCGTCCATGAGTCACTTCTCGAAGACGGCCAGTTGCCTGAAGCGATTCTCTACAGCGATCTTCACCGGACGCCGGACTCGCCGCATCAACTGAAGGATCGACTTCCTGCTGGACTCGGCGTCGAATCACTTGGACTCGCGTCTCGCCGGCATAAACTCGAGGGTTTCGACGAGTACACGAAACTCTGCGCGCGCGTTTTCGAGGCGACACGCTGGAAACCCGCGGAGTTCCGCGTGTTCCGCGTCGCTGCGCCGTATCCACCGGTGCCGTCGACTCTCGTCCTTGAGATGCAGTTGGCAGACTGACCTTGCCACGCGGCAACGCCGCAAGATGCGCTTCCGATTCGCTCGCGCGTATCCCGTAGGATGCGCCGCATGTCGATCGAACACCTTCTTGAGAACAACCGAGCGTGGTCCGCGCGCATGGAGCGCGAGCGTCCTGGATTCTTCAAAGGTCTCGCGTCGCAGCAGAAACCGCGGTATCTCTGGATTGGCTGCGCAGACAGCCGTGTTCCCGCGAACGAAATCATCGGCCTTCCACCGGGCGAAGTCTTCGTGCATCGCAATGTGGCGAATCTCGTGGTGCACAGCGATTTGAATTGCCTCGCGGTGCTCGATTTCGCCGTCAACGCGCTGGGCGTCGAGGACATCATCGTCTGCGGCCACTACGGCTGCGGCGGCGTGCAGGCGGCGTTGCAACCAACCGAAGGCCGCATCGTCGATCACTGGATTCGACACATTCGCGACATCGCCAAGCACTACAAAGATGACATTGAACGCGAGCCCACAGCGACCGCGCAAACACGGCGGCTGTGCGAACTCAACGTCGCCGTGCAAGTCGTCCATGTGCGCGAATCGCCGGTCCTACTCGCAGCGCGCTCCAAGGGCGTGCAGGTGCACGGCTGGATCTACGACGTCGGCGACGGACTCCTTCGCGACCTTACGCCGATCGTCGACGAAGTTCGCGCGCTCGAACCATCTTGCAGGTTGTCGTGAATCGCGACGTGCAGCACTCGACCTCCGACCTCGCGCCCGGCAGCGTTCCCTACGGCTCTGACCACCATCGTGTGATTGGCGCTGTCGGCGCGACCGGCATGATCGTTGCCGCGATGATCGGGAGCGGCATTTTCTCACTGACAGGACAGTTCGGCGCATCGGTTGGCACACCAACGAACCTCCTCGCGCCGTGGGTCATCGGCGGCATACTCGCGTTGTGCGGCGGACTCGCGCTTGCCGAACTCGGCGCGATGATTCCATGTTCCGGCGGAAGTGTGGAATTCGCACGTCGCGCGTTTGGTTCGACGGTCGGCTACCTCGTCGCAATGGTGACGATTCTCTCAGGCTACTTTTTGTCGATCGCCGCCGTCGCGTTGCTCTTCGCGCAATACGTCGATGAACTCGTGCCTGCCGATCTCTCCGATCACACGATCGCGGTTGGCACGATTGCTCTCGCATACTTCTCACAATTGCCCGGGCTGCGAGCGGGATATGTGTTCAACACCGCACTTTCTGTGCTGAAAATCGCGTTCGTCGCTGTGTTTGTGGTTGCGGGACTTCTTGTTCCCGTGGGTGAGAGACGCGCCGCGCCGCCACCGACGGATGCACCGAGTCTCTTCTCGCCGGCGGTCGCGAGTGCCACGCTCACGGTGAGTTTTGCGTACCTCGGCTGGTCTACCGGCGCAGACATCGCTGGAGATATTCGAAAGCCTGGCCGCAACATCCCTCGCGCGATCATCGCGTCGATTCTGCTTGTGTTCGCGCTCTATCTCGGCGTCAACTTGGTCTATCTCCGCGTCATCGATCCGGCGGCCATGCTCACTCCGGAAGGCAAAGAGCTTCCCGCGATTGGCTCGGTCGCCGCACGACTACTCTTCGGCGAATCCATCGGTCTCGTGATGACAGGCGTCATCGCGCTGCTCTTCTTCTCGACGATCGTGTCGGGAACGATCACTGCGGCACGCATTCTGGAGTCGATGGCGCGAGCGCGCGAAATTCCAGCGTGGACAGGCGTACGACGCAGCGACGGCGTTCCCGCGCGCGCACTACTTGTCACACTCATCGCAAGTGTGATCCCGCTCGCGATCGGCTCACTCGATGAGATTTTCGGCCTTCTCACCGTGCTCGTGAACATCTTCTCATCGCTCTCGGTCGCGGCTGTGATCGTTCTCCGACGCACGATGCCCGACGCGCCGCGCCCATTCCGCGTTCCGCTCTATCCGTTTGTTCCACTGCTCTACCTCGCACTCGCAGGTTGGAGCATCGTCGCCAGCATTCAAAACGGTGGATGGACATCCATCATCGCGAGTGCGTGTACCGTGGTCGGGCTTCTCCTCTTGCGCCCGGTCCTCTCGCCGCGCAACACCGCAGAAAAAGCACCATGAAATCGCCCATTTTCACCACGCTTCTCACCCTTCCGTTTCTCGCTGCGTGTGCGTCGACGAGTTCAACCACATCTGGCGTGAGTGCGGCCACCGAAGCTCGTATGCACGGCAAAATGCAGTTCGCGATTCTGATGTACGAGTCCAACGACGCGTGGCATCGCTTGCCTATCGCGCAGCGCGACAACCTTCTGACGAAATACGGCCTGTGGGTGCGCGATCTCAAGTCGAAGGGCATCCTTAAAGAAGGAAACCCGCTCGGACGCGGCGGCGTCCTCATCGATGTCGACAATCGCGGGCAACCTGACGCAGAGCCGCTCAATTTGAACGCGACGAGCCTCACGGGATACTTCGTCATCGAAGTGACAAGTGCACGCGAAGCGGAAGCGATTGCGGCCTCGTGCCCAGCGCTTCTCCACGGAGAAGTCGTCCATCTGCGCCCGATTGGGCATGAGTGACGCGCAGCGCGCGCTGACGCGGCGCCGCCCTGTCATGACGTCTCGGGAAGAGCGCGTACGACACCAGCAACCTCGCGCGTCGACGATTCTGCCGGCGCAATCTCCTCGGGCGCGAGAGCGATATCGCCCGCGAGCTCTGCGGTGTCACGCGCACTTGGCAAGAGTCGCGTATTGAAGCTCCCGACGGCCGCGTTGTAACTCTTCGTCGCGCTGTTGAGGCCAGAGCCAACCTTGTCTAAGTGCTCGGCAAACTTGCTGATACGGTCGAGAAGTTCTTTCGCGTTTTCGCCGATCCGACGCGCGTTTTCGTTGAGTTTCGCTTGCTGCCACTGCATGGCACACGTGCGCAGCAGCGCGAGAAGTGTCGATGCGGTCGTGATGATCACGCCCTTCGCAAGCGCCTCTTGGTAGATCGTCGCGTCTTCTTCAAGCGCCGCGATCAAACCGCTTTCAAGCGGCACGAAGAGCACGGTGATTTCAACGCCGCCGCCGAGCGCCTTCGCATACTCACGCGACGAAAGTGCGCGCACGTGGTTGCGCAATGCCTGCGCGTGCATCGTTCGACGCTCGTAGCGCGCCGCGTCGGAGAGCGACGCATCAAGCGAGTCGAGATACGCGTTCATCGGCACTTTCGCGTCAATCGGTACGAAGCGACCGCCTGGGAGGCGGACCGTCATATCCGGGCGAAGTCGGTTGCCATCGTCGCCATCCACGCTCGATTGCTCGCTGAAATCGACATTGTCGACGAGGCCCGCGAGTTCCGCGATGTTGCGCAACGAAATCTCGCCCCACTGCCCCCGCTGGCGATTGTCACGAAGCGCGCTCGACAAGGTCTGCGCGGCGCTCGAGGCTTTCTGCTGCAACTCTGCGATTTGCCGAAGCTGTTCGCCGAGCGATTTCGCGTCGCCCTCGCGCTTCTCGCCGAGTTGCTTCACCAACTCTTCTTGCTTCGCGAGTTGCTCGCGCAACGGCGCGATTGTTGCGTCGATCGCTTTCTGCCGCGCTTCGAGCTCCTGCGAAGAGAGTTGCTTCTGTCCTTCGAACTGCTCCTTCGCTTGTTTGAGAAGCGACTCTGCCGTCGACTTCAACACATCCGCGCCCGCCGCTTTAAAGACGTCGGTCAACTGCGTGCGCGATTGCTCGACACTTGCCTTCAGTTCGACAAGCGCTTTCTCGCGTTCATCCAACACGCGCTTCATCGCGACTTCACGCTCCGAAATGCGCTCGTCGGCGGCGCGGAGTTCTTCTTGCGTCTTCGCGCGAAGCCGCGCCTCCTGTTCGGCGCGCGTGCGCTCGGCATCAACCTGTGCACGCAACTCTTGTGCCGCAGCCTGCGCGGCGGAGCACAGGGCTTTCGCCGAGGCTTCTGCCGTTGCTGCAGCCGAAGCCTCGCTGCGCAATCGATCACGCTCCGCACGCATCGGTTCGAGCTCGGCCCGCGCGGCATCGAGCGCCGCTTGCGTCGCGGCCCCGGTTGCAGCCGCACGCGCACGCGTCAGCGCCGTCGCGACCGCGAACGCAGCTCCACCGCCCACGAAAACGCCTGTCCCGATTCCCACCAGGAGTGTCGTCAGATCCATCCTCGCATCGTACCGATCCGCTCCCCCTCCGCAACGGAATCGGCGACACTGCGCGGATGCGTTACCTCGTCGATCTCACGGGCATTCTCGTCCTCGATAAAGACCTCGGGATGAGTTCGATGCGCGCGGTCGACATCGTGCGCCGACGCGCAGGTCGCGCGAAAGCAGGTCATGCCGGAACGCTTGATCCGCTCGCGACCGGAGTCCTCGTGATCGCGTTTGGCCGCGCAACGAAGGCCATCGATCTTTTGATGGCCACGGAAAAGCGCTACGAAACGGACGTCGATCTTTCGGCGTTTACCTCAACCGATGATCGCGAAGGAGAACGCCGCGAAATCGCCGTCACAAGTCCCCCATCGCGCGAAGCCGTCGAAGCCGCGCTTCTCATATTTCGCGGCCCGATCCAACAACGGCCACCCGCGTTCAGCGCGGTGCATGTTGCAGGCAAGCGGGCGTACCAACTCGCCCGAAACGACGCGCCGCCCGAACTTCCTCCGCGCGAAGTGATGGTGCATGAAATCGCGCTCGTCGACTACGCGTGGCCCATCGCGCGCGTTGCGATTCGTTCAGGGAAGGGGTTCTATGTGCGCAGTCTCGCGCGCGATCTTGGCCTCGCGCTCGGAACCGGTGGCCATTGCGCAACGCTCCGTCGTACCGCCGTCGGCCCGTTCACCACCGCCATGGCACATCGACTCGAGGCACTGCCTGAACGGATCGACGAATCGCATGTCATTCCGCTCGAAACCGCGCTTGCGATGACTGGCGTTCTCAGTTCCCACCCTGCGAAGGGCGTTTAACGTCGACGGAAACGGACGTTCAGTTTTACGTGCCGCTGGCGGCTGCCGTTTTCTCTGCGTCGCGCGCGATGCGCCGCGCGCGTCGATCTTCGAGGAAACTCGTCAGCACGAAGAGCGACATCCCCGCGAGAAGCAGCACGTCCGCGACGTTGAAGACCCATGGGAAGACATCGGAGTTCGCGTTGCCAGGCCAACGCCATCCGTATGGCAACTGCCATTCGGGCAGCATGTGCAAGAAGTCACGCACCGCACCGTAGAAAATCCGGTCGTAGAGATTGCCGATACCGCCGGCGAGGATCATGCCGATCGCGACATGCGTGGCCCGCATACGAACACGTGTTCCGCGCGCGAACAAAAGCAGCGCAGCGATCGTTGCAAAGAGCGTGAAGACGATGAAGAGTTCGCGTCGTTGTTGGCCGATGCCGAAGACCGCGCCGTGGTTCAAAACCAATCGGAAGTCGAGAAGATCACCCGGGATCGCGACCCACCGCGCGTGATAGGGCAAAAAGAACGACGGATCATTGAGAACGCGCTCGCGCTCAAGTTCCACCGGATAGCCCGCGATCGTGCGAAACGCCCAGTACTTGGACCAAAGGTCGACAGCAAGCCCCGCCGCGAAGACACCAATCAGCGTGGCCCACGCGACCGGCGAACGCCACGCCGGAAGTTCCCGCGGATCAGACGCCAACACCGACGCACCGAGAGGAGTCGCGTGAGTTCCATCTTGAACCGGAGCGTCGCTCTCAGACATCGGTCAGCGTGCGCCGCCCGATTCGGCAATGCGCTCAGCCTCAATCGTGTACTTGGCCCAAGGCTTCGCGTCGAGACGCGCCTTTGAGATCGGCTTGCCAGTCATCTGGCACACGCCGAAGGTCTTGTTCTCGATACGAAGCAACGCCGCATCGATTTCGCCAAGGATCGCGCGTTCGGTTTCGGCCATGCCGAGCGTGAAATCTTGCTCGTAGACGTCGGAGCCCATGTCCGCCATGTGCACCGGCATGTTGGAGAGATTGCCGCCAGAACTCCGCAGCGCTTCGTCTTCCATGCCGGAGAGCATGCCAACAAGCTGTCGGCGCTTCGCCAGCAGAAGGGTGCGATATTCGTCGAGTTCTTTCTTCGAGAGCTTCGTCTTGATCTCAGCGATCTGTTGATCGGTCGGTGGCGGTGGCGCTTCGGAAGCTGTGCTCTTCGACTTCTTCGCGATCGTGAGACCCTTGGTCGAAATCGCTCGGACGCGACGACCATTGATGATGATGAACTCGCCCGTATCCGCGGTGCGCGATTGCGCCACCGCCGCGGCCGCCGCTGCAACCGACTTGTGTTGGGCAAGGTCGATCGGGCCCTTCTTTGGGACGAGCGGAGTGTCGGAAGGCGACTTCCCTGAGGAAGCGGCGCCCTTCGTTGGGGCACTGGTTGAAGCAGTTGATGCCGCAGCACCCTTTCCAACATTCTTGGCAGGCGCGGTTGATGGCGCGGTTGTCGTGCCCTTCGCAGGCGCGCTCGACTTCGAAGCGGGCGTCGGAGCCTCGGCCTTCTTCGCTTCAGGCTGCTTCACGTCGGACTTGGTGGGTACCGACTTCGTAGCTGCAGGGTTGGTGGCTGCAGGGTTGGTGGCTGCAGGCTTGGCAGGAAGAGCGGCCTTTCCGTTCGACCCCTTCCCGTTCAGGACGGGCTTCGTCGAAGCAGCCTTCACTTCGGAATTCGACTCGGGCTTTCCCGGCTTTCCAGATTTTTCGGGCGTTCCAGGCTTGACCGGCTTCGCTGGTGACCCGGCAGAAGCGGGATTGGCCTTCTTCCCAGACTTGCTCGCGGCCTTCGCGGCAGGAGACGCAGCCTTACTCGGCTTCATTGCACCGGTTGGCTTGGCAACAACCTTCGCAGCGGGTTTCGATGCTGGTTTCGATGCTGGTTTCAATGCTGGTTTCAATGCTGGTTTCGCGACGCCATTGGTGGCAGACCCATTTTTGGCGGACCCATTTTTTGTGGGTGATGGCTTCGCAGAAGCGGGCTTCACAGCCCCAACCTTCGTTGAGCCTGAGGCCTTCGCGTCGGACTTGCCACCCGCCGCTGCCTTGGCAGCGACCTTCGCCGGTTCTTTCTTCGTCGCCAAGTAGGGTCTCTCTCTCCCCGGCGACGCCGCGCGACCAGCGCAGGGTCGGCCGAAGGGGCCGAAGCGTAGCACCCACAGGCCCCCGCGTCAAAGGTCGAACCTAGGGCGTTCCACAGGGAAATGCGCTGCAAATGTGCCGTTTCGCCGCTTTCCGGTCGAACAACACACCGATCGCATCACACCGCTCGCATCACATTTGGGCGGTCGCCATCTCGTCGCGGAATGCGCCCATCTTGCGGAACTTGTCCAAGCGCTGTCGGACGAGGGTTTCCGGATTGACGCGAGAGAGTTCCCGGAGGCGATCGACAAGCCAGTTCTGGAGGTGGTCGGCTGCTTTCCGCGGATCGCGATGGGCGCCTCCAAGCGGCTCGGGGATCACTTCGTCAATCAGGCCGTTCTCGAGGTTCCGCCGCGCGGTCAACGCGAGACACTCGGCCGCCCGGTTGTTCGTGGTCTCGTTCGCTTCCTTCCAAAGGATCGCGGCGCAACCCTCAGGCGAAATGACCGAGTACCACGCGTGCTGAAGCATGGCGACGCGGTCGGCCACAGCGATCCCGAGCGCACCGCCCGATCCGCCTTCACCGATGACCACCGAGACGATCGGCGTGCGAAGCCGACTCATTTCGAGCAGATTGAGCGCAATCGCTTGCGCCTGTCCGCGCTGCTCGCTCCCGAGGCCCGGATAGGCGCCGGGAGTATCAACGAGGGTGACGATTGGCAGGCCGAGTTTCTCGGCGAGTTTCATCTTGAGGAGCGCCTTGCGGTATCCCTCGGGATGCGCACACCCGAAGTGCGCCGCGACCTTCTCAGCGACCGTCTTCCCCTTGTGGTGTCCGATGAACATGCACTTGATCGAACCGATACGCGCGAAACCCGTCACGATGGCCGGGTCGTCGCCGAATGCGCGGTCGCCGTGGAGTTCGCAGAAGTCGCGGCAGATCATCGACATGTAGTCGGCTGTCTGCGGACGAAGCGGGTGTCGCGCGATGCGAACCGTCTGCCAGGGCGTCAGGCCTTGGTAGATCTTCTGGAGCAGGCTCTCGCGCGTCGCGTTGAGTTGCGCGAGCTCGTCGGTGTAGCGGTCGGCGTCCGAGCGCTCCTCGATCGCGTCGATCTGACGCTCGATCTCAAGCACCGGATTCTCGAAGTCGAGTTGGTAAAGCGGGCTGTAGCCGGGTCGGGGCATGGGGGCGAAGTGTACCGGAACGCTCGGCGGTCCGGCCGACTCCGATGGAGGCGACACACCGCGCAGCCGCGCCGCGAGTCGGCCGCTACCTTGCTGACATGCAGCCCCGCCTTGTCATCGTCGGTTTTGGGAACGTTGGACACGCGATCGTGCGCGGCGCGATCGAATCGGGCATCGCCGCGCCGAGTGAGATCGGCGTGATGGACCCAGAGCCGACGCGGGTCGAGGAGGCCCGCGAGATGGGCATGCGCGCGGTACAGGCCTGCGCGATCCCTGAGGCGGAGCTTGTCGTGTTGGCAGTAAAGCCGCAGAGTTTCGCGGCAGCGGCTGCATCGATCGGATCGGTCGCGGCAACTGGGCCGCTTGTGGTCTCTGTGATGGCAGGCGTACGCAGTAACGCGATCCGCGATGCGCTCGGCGGAGCGGCGCGCGTCGTCCGAACAATGCCGAATACACCGGCGGCGGTTCGCCGCGCGATCACCGCGGTCGCATCCGACGCAGATGTGCTCGAGCAAGACTTTCAAAAGGTTGAACAACTCTTCGCCTCTGTAGGTCGCACCGTGCGCGTACCGGAGGCGCTCTTCGACGCAGTCACCGCTGTGAGCGGCTCAGGGCCTGCCTTTGTCTTTCGCTTCCTCGAAGCATGGGCGTACGCGGCGGAGGAGATCGGCCTGCCGCAAGACACGGCGCGCGCACTCGCACGCGAGACGCTCATCGGTGCGGCGGCGCTGCTCGATACGACGCGCGAGGAACCCGAAGTCCTGCGCGCGAAAGTGACGAGTAAGGGTGGAACCACCGCCGCGGGCCTCGCCCGCATGGACGATGCGACGTCCCGTGCCGGAGGCCTCGACGGGCTCATGCTCGAGACGCTGCGCGCGGCACGCGATCGCGGCGCTGAACTCGGGCGAGGGTGAGGCGCTGCGGGAGGGAGAGAAATTCGGCGCGGATCACACAAGAGCGAGCAAAGGCCGGCGGACGCGGCGTCGTTCGCGTCAAAGCGAGCAAAGGCCTGCGGACGCGGCGAAGCCGCCGCAACAACCGTTGACATCATGTACGCCAAAGCGAGCAAAGGCCTGCGGACGCGGCGAAGCCGCCCCGCAGGCCAGTTGCAAGCGCTACTAAAAGTCTCGCCGTCGGAACCACCACGCACCGAACGAGAGAAGCACGATCTCAAACGCGAAACTCGTTCCGACAATCCACCAGACCGGGCGTTTGGCCATCTCCTCGTCCATCGCCGCACGCAGTTTGCGCTCGCTCACGAACTGTGAGCGGAAGAAACCGCGCTGGCGACGCGTGTTCTCATCTTCCGCCTCCGCGTCCTCCTCGTCGCCGATGTTCGCAGCGACCGCGAGCGCGCGTGTCACGAGCCCTGCGGTTTCCGTCGTCTTCGGCAGCGCCGTCTTCACACCGAAGAAGATGCGATGCGCAAGTACCCAATTCGCATCCGCATCGCGTTGATCTTCGAGCGGTTTCCGCAAACCTTCCTTCGCTTCGTCCGTCTTCAGCGACTCGATCTTCGCTTCCAGACCGGCGATCTCAAGCCGGCTCGCGGTTCGACCGACCAGCGTGAACTGCTCGCCCGAGTGGACGAGGAAGATGAAGATCCAGAAGAGGAGCGTGACGATCACCGACGCGATCGGCGACTTGGTCATCGCACCAACCACTGCCTGCACTGCGAAGAGGTAACTGAAGAACACCACCATCAGGGGCACCACCACGAAGATGCCCAATTCCCACACACCACCGCGGATGCCGAGTACGAAGAACGCAAGCAACGCGAACACCGTTACCTGCAACGCGGTGAACAACAGGCCGGTGGCGAACTTCGTGAAGAAGAGCCGCCCGCGTCCGACCGGCTTTGAGAGCATCGTGTCGACGCCACCGGAGACAAGATCAGGAAACATCGATGCAGTGGAAAGCAGCGCAAGAATTGTCGAGAGCCACGACAACCAGAATCCAACGCCCACCGCCGACAAAATCACTTTGTAGAGTTGCCCGTCGGGGAAGGTTCGCGTTGTAACCCCGGGGATTCCGAGTCCGTAACCGAAGACGCTGATCCCCTTCTCATCGATTCCGATCGCCGCGACCGCTCCGATCACAAGACCATTGAGCACGAGCGCAACCCAGAAGAGTTTGCGGGCGTTGAGTTCGCGATACGCCGAAACGAAAATCGCCCACGTTTGCACGGCATAATCAGCGAGCGCGAGATGACGTCGTTCGAGCGGATGCGTGCGAGTCGCGCTTGGAGCCGATTTCATCATCGTGCACCTCCCGCGCGCATCGCGTGATTCACGTTCGACGCACCGACCGCCGCCGCACGACCATCCACATCGCGCACGAGCCGCATGAAGAGATCTTCAAGACTCTCACGCGTTTCGCGGACGCCGATGATGACAGCACCCTCGTCGCGCAATCGATCGATGAGTGCCTGCAGCACGGCAAGATCATCTGATTTGAAGTCGATCGATGCGCGCGGCCCGTCGGTCGAAACCACGCCAAACTCCGCGCTCCACGCGGGCAGAGCGCCCTCGATGGTCACGCGCCACGCGCGGCTCTCGTGCGTGAGTTCGGCCATCGTGCCATGCCGCTCGACCTTACCTTTCAGCATGATCGCGACGCGGTCGCAGACGAGTTCCACTTCGCCGAGCAAGTGGCTGTTGAGAAAGACCGTGCGTCCTTCGTCACGCATGCGAAGAAGCACATCGCGAATCTCGCGCCGACCAACCGGGTCAACGCCATCGGTCGGCTCGTCGAGGATCACGAGTTCGGGGTCGTTCACGAGCGCGGCCGCGAGGCCCGTGCGCTGCTGCATGCCTTTCGAGTAGGTGCCGACGCGACGGTCACCCCACGCGCCCATGCCGACGACGTCGAGAAGCTCAGACGTGCGACGCTTGCGCTCCGTGCGGCGCATGAGGCTCATCGCTCCGAAGAACTCGACGCATTGCCGACCCGTGAGATACGCGGGGAAACGGTGGTGTTCGGGCAGATAGCCCACGCGCGCGAGTGTCGGGCGATGGCCGATCGGCATCCCGAGAATCGTGCCGTGCGCCGTTGTTGGCCGCACGATCGTCGTCATGATCTTCACGAGTGTCGACTTGCCCGCGCCGTTTGGGCCGAGAAGTCCGAAGATTTCGCCGCGCGGGACTCGCATCGCGACCCCTTGGAGTGCGTGGACGCGGCCAGCGTACATCTTGGTGACGTCGACGAGATCAATGGCGTTCGATCCGTCGGAAGTGTGGGTTCGTGCGTCCGCAACCATGGCACGCAGTGTAGTCCGCGGCCTGCGTTGTCGCGGCGGCACGGCTATTGTCGCGACCATGGAACACGCGACCAACTCGACGGAAGACGTACAGGCGACCAACGCCACACGCGCTTCACCTTGGGGCGGGCTCGATCAACTCCGCGCGCCATCGGGCGCAAACTCACTCGCGTTCGCCACGCTCTTTGCGATCTCAGTCGCGTTCCTCTTTGTCGCCTATTGCCTCTCGCGCGCTCTCTTCGGCGGTTTCGGCGCGGGGCCGGGCGCGCTTGCGGCATGCGTCGCCTCGACCGCCGCCGCATCGATCTTCCTCTGGTGGCTCGTTCCCTTCGCTGATTTCGCCGAGATTTTCTGGCTCCATCTTCCCGCCGACCGCCGCGCGCGCGAAGCGCGCTGCCCGTACTGCGGCTATCCGCACGAATCGCGCACGACCTGCACCGAGTGCGGAGAGTCAACCGCTCCGCTTCCGGCGTGGGCGCTCTCTTCGCGACCCGTGAAGCGGCTCGCGTGGATCTTGGTTCCCGCGCTTGTCATCGCGAGCATCGCCGGCGAAGCGTGGTGTCGACTCGATGAGTCGCGATTCGTCGAGGAAAGTGCCGCAGCCCGCGCGCGCCGCGATCCGTACACGCGACCACGCTCCTTTCCAGCGTCGTTTGCCAAACTCTCTGTTGATCGCGATGGCCGCTTCGACAGCGCACCCTGGACCGAACTCGGACGCGAACGCGACTGGCAACCCGCCGATGGATCACGACTCGAACGCGGACTCGGCTGGAAAGAACGCGCGGATGCGAAAGCAAACGCCACAAAGTAAACGCGCGCGTTTCAGGACCGATGCGACCTCAAAACGAACACGGCGCGACCTCGTGTGAAGTCGCGCCGCGTTTCAGTTGTTCGGTTGTGATCGTGCAGCCGCGCTGCGGTGTTCCTTCGCTGTGTTCCTTCGCGCTGTCACTTTGCAGGGGGCTTCATCGCACCTGCAGGCTTCACCGACACGGGCAGTGGATACTGCGCGATGTACTCAGGCTTCAAGAAGAAGTAGTACATCTTGCCCGTCGAATACTGGCCGCCTGCGAGAAGTTCCGCGGCGGCGCCAGCACCCATGTAGAGGTCGGCGCGACCGGCAGCGCGAATCGCGCCGCCCGTGTCTTGGTCGAGCATGAAGTTCTTGTACTCGACCATGTTGCCCTTGTAGGTGTTCGCCATCGTGTCGACCATCACCACGCCGCCGCGCGGGAAGATCGACTTGTCGGTTGCGATCGATGCGTCCTCGTTCACACGAACACCGAGCGAACCCGCAGGCCATGCACCGGGCGCGTATTCCTGGAAGAACACGTAGGAATTGTTGCGATTGATGAGCTTCTGCACCTCCTCCGGGTGCTGCTTGCCGTATCGGCGGATCGCCGCAAGCGAGAGTTCGCTCTTCTTGAGGATGCCCGCCTCCATGAAACTCATGCCGAGACCGACATATTCGCCGTCAGTCTTCCCCGCGTAGCCAACGTACATCACACTCTGGTCGGGCATGATCAGCTTCGCACTGCCGTTGACCTGCACGATGTACGCATCGAGCGCGCTCTCGAGCCACACGAGTTCGGTGCCCTTGAACATGCCGCTCGCTTCGATGTCGGCGCGCGAAGGCCACGGCTGCGTCGAGCCGTCAGGCATACGGCGGCCGAGCGGTTGACCGGTCTTCGAGTCGGTGAGGAGTTCCGCGGGGCGTCGATAGAGCGGATACTTGAAGCGATCGCTTGGCGAGCGATCGGCATTGAAGGTCGGCGAGAAGTAGCCCGTGAACCGCACGTCGCGCTTCTGGTTGTAGCCAACCGACTGCCACACATCGAACATCTCGTTGAACTTCGTCGTGAACTCCTCGGCACTCGTCGAATTCTTCAGGAGTTCGCGGAATGCAACGACGCTTGCGGCGGCTTGATCGAACGTGCAAACCTCTTCGTTCGTGCCCTGGTTTCGGAACGGGAACCACGACTGCGCCGACGGCTTTTGGAACCAGCCAAGGCTCTCGTTCACCGAACGCTCGAGATAGAAACTCTTGCGACCAAACGCCGCGCCAACGTCGGGCTTCGGGTCGTCAGGGCCGAGTTTCACGAGCGCGGGGCCGTCGGTCGGACGATCAGCGTCCTCAGGGACTTCCTGCTGCGTGCGGCAGCCGCCCAGCGCGATCGTGGCGGACAGCGCGACCGCGAGTGCCGTCGCGACGGGCGTGCGACCGGGGGAAATGAGACGGAATGCGCCGCGAGATGCGCCGCGGAACGAGAAGCAGTCCAACATGGTGCATGGATATCGGAAGATGAGCCGCAATTTCCGCAGACTTCGTTGGCGCGGATTGCAGGACGGAGCCGTGCGCGTGCCCGACACGGATGGAGGTCATCCGCTGTGCCCGGCGGCGTCGGCGACGGACGGCTGCGAGGGCGACAGATTTCAGCGCTTCCTGCCAACTCCCCGCGGGTATACTCGCCTCCTCGGAGATCTCCATGACGACCGCTTTCCCATCCGTCCTCTCGTTCATTGGCAACCTCGGCATGATGGAGTGGGCGGTCATTCTGATCATCGCCCTCCTGCTGTTCGGGCGTCGTCTCCCCGAGGTCGGCAAGTCGCTCGGCCAAGGGATCAAAGAGTTCAAGAAGGGCTTGAAGGAGACTTCCGACGACGTGCAGAAGTCGGACGACTCGTCTGCCCGCCGCTCGCTTCCGCAAGATCAGACACTCCGAACGCCTGACTCGACGCACGAGCGTACGCACGAGCGCACGCACTAAGCGCCACCATTGGCGCGCCCCGCGTCACATCGCGTCACATCCCGTCGCCACCAAGTTTCCCCCGCCGGACGCCTCGCGCGTTCGGCGTTCTTTTTGCCTGACGATCGACGCCTCCTCACAGTTGCTTGACCCACCGCCCCGCAACGCCGTCTAGATTGCGTCGATGCTCGCCCTCCTTGCGTCCATCGTGCTCGCGCACACTTCCGCGCCCTACTTCTTCGGCACGATGCAGTCGCCTCCAGAGACCGCGAAGGCACCTGAACCGCCTGCGCCGCCCACGGGGAGAGATCTCGAGCGCGCGGCAGCGACGCGGAAAGAACTTGAGCGCGCGGCGGAGCGCGGCGACACCGATGCCATGTATCGCCTCGGGCTCCTCTGTGATGTCGAGGGCGATCACGCCAACGCCTCACGCTACCTTCGTCTCGCCTCGGAGAAGGGCGATGCTCGCGCGATGACGCGCTACGCGTATCTCCTCGCGTATGGCCTCGGCACGCCGCGTGATGAAGCGGCTGCGGTGTCGTGGTATCGACGCGCGGCTGAACTCGGTGACTCCGAAGCGATGTCGAATCTCGGCCTCATGCTCGCGAATGGCCGCGGCGTCGCGCAAAACGACAGCGAGGCGGTCGAGTGGTATCGACGCTCTGCGGAGAAGGGCAACGCGGCAGGCATGTTCAATCTTGGCTCGATGTACGCGCGCGGCCGTGGTGTCGCGCAGAGCGAGGCTGAAGCCCTCACCTGGTACACGCGTGCCGCTGAGAAAAAGAACGCACCCGCGATGAACAACCTCGGCGAGATGTATGCCAACGGACGCAGCGTCGCGGCCGACGAAGCGAAAGCCGTCGAGTGGTACACCCGCGCGGCCGACGCGGGAAGCGCCGAAGCGATGTG
>CAIWCL010000143.1 GCA_903911205.1 uncultured bacterium | reverse complement strand
TTGATATGCGCATCGAAACATCAGTTGGCGTATCAGGTCGTTGTGTGAATTTTCGTGCGAATTTTCGTGCGAATTTTCGAGTGAATTTTCGTGTGAGTCGTCGTCTTGAAGCTCTTCGAGGAGCGAACCAGCCGTGATCAGACCGCGAGACGTGCGGGTGGAGTGTCGTTGCACAAGTCTCCCACCCGCATGAGCCGGCATGAGTCCACACGAGTCCACACGAGTCCACACGAGTCCACACGAACAACCAGCCGCGCATGCAGCACAAAACCCCAGCGGGAACGCCCGGTGAATGACGGACAACTTGTCCGGCAATTACAGGGACATCGGGCGAGTCTACTTCTCGATCCCGACCGCGCCAACCGCGAAACCGAGAAGTTCGTTCGAACTCTCAACTTCTGCGTCCGCAAACACTTGTGCACGCGCGTCGCTTCTCGACACCGATGGCGGGGCCGATCCGCGCATGGCTATCTCAATCACGGCGCGCGCTCTCGAAAGTCTCCGCGCCGACAGCCCAGACCACGGTGAAGGTGACGCCACCCTCGTCGAGGTCGACGCCCGGAAGGAAGTCGTCATCGATACGCTCAAGGAGCGCGGGAACCATCTCGCGATTGAATCCCGAGCCCTCGACCACCGTCACGGTGCCGGCAGCGGTGCCGTCTGCGAGGAAATGAAGGTCAACCGCGACCGCGTCTCGTCCATCGAGCAATCCAAGAAGCCGCTCACTCGACGGTGTTCGGAGCGTCCGCTTCCAACGTACGCGATCGATCTGGCTCATGCGAGCAACCTCCATGCGGTCCATGCGGTGAAGGCACCCACCGCGACCACCGCCACAATCGGCACGGCAGCGAGTGCAAAAAGACACCCACGCGACGAACGGTAGCCGACGCCGGTGCCGGGGATCGAGATCGTGGTGTAGCGCCGACCGCGCGCACTTGATCCGGTGCGGAGTCCACGCCCGCCAACCGACCAACCGACACCGCCGCGCGAGAGGTTCACGCGGAACGGGCCGAGGTTGACGGATCGTCGAAAGTAAAAACCCATCGCATTTCCCCAACGCGATCGAGCAACGCGCCGAAGCGCTCATCAGTCATCAGTGTGCGAGCGGGCGCAGCCAGACGTTGCGGAAGCAGAGTGCGTCGCCGTGATCCTGCAGACCGATCGGAAGTTTCGGCTCGTGCGCGGAGTACTTCGCCTTTGCGGCGTGCGCGGTCGCGCCCCAGATTTCAGAGTGATCTTGCACGAGCACGCCGTTCAGAAACACCGTCATCGTGCCGGGCTTCTCAACCGCACCATCCGACTTGAACTTCGGCGCGTGGAAGATCACGTCGTAGGTGTTCCACTGGCCGTTCGGGTTGCAGGCGTTCACAAGCGGCGGGTACTGGCCGTACATCGCGCCGGCCATGCCGTCGACGTAGGTCTTGTTCGGATTCGAGCCGAGGATCTGCAGTTCGTAGCGGTCCATGAAGAACACGCCGCTGTTGCACCCTTGCTGGCCGTTGCAATTGCATGACTCAGGCACCATCCACTCGATGTGGAACTGGCACGAGCCGAAGCCTTCCTTGGTGCGAATGTTGCCGGCGCCTGACTTCACTTGGAAGTACGGCTGACCGTTCGAATCCTTCTTGACCTCCCACGCTCCACCGGTCCACGCGTCGAGGCTCTTGCCGTCGAAGAGCGAAACCGCGTCGCTTGGCGCCGCGCCGTGGCTCGCAGGCGTCACCATCGCAGGCTGCGGGCGCTCCTTGTCGTGAACGCCCCACTCCTTCTGTCCGGCCGCTTGCTTGGTCGTGTCTTGCGCGAGCGGCGCAGCAGCGATGAGGAATGTCGCAGGAACCGCGACGAGGGCGACGAGTGAGAGGGCCGGGCAGAGCGGGCAAGTGCGCATGGAGTTCTCCGTTGGGAAGCGCGGCCGAAACGAGCCGCACCGTCGAGCGGGTGTTGTACCCGACCCGGTACGCTCTTGTCATGAACGTTGCGGACTTCACCGAACATCTCGTCGTCCGGCTACCCCTCACCGACGCGGCTGGCGTCCTGTTTTACGCGCGGATCTTCGAACTCGAGCAAGAGCTGTTTGAGCGATGGCTTGAACTCGGCGGATTCAGTCTGAAAGACATGCTCGAGGGCCGCTTCCCACCGACGCCGGTGGTGCACTGCGAAGCGAACTACCGCATGCCCGTCCGATGTGGCGATCGCCTGACCGCGCGGATCGACGCGATCGAGATCGGGCGCAGCGGTTTTACACTGTCGTGGAAGTTCTCGCTCGAAACAACCCTTGCGATGTCGGTGCGCGTCAAGCGTGTGGCGATCGATCGACGAGCTGGCGAGTCGATTGATTTACCAGAAACGTTTCGCGCGTGGCTTGAAGAAACGATGAGTCGCACTGGGTCACTTGACGCGTCGACCTAAGCGCGTTGCCGCGCTCACTCGACAGTTGCGAATCGCTCGCGAGCCAAGAGCCGCGCAGCATTCACACTTCGTTGAAGAGCTGTCCCGCCGCGAGGCGTGCGGCAAGACGCGCGCGGCTCGGTTTCG
>CAIWCL010000142.1 GCA_903911205.1 uncultured bacterium | reverse complement strand
TCGCTGAGCTTGTCGCGGTCTCCCTGCATGCTTATTACGAGATGCGACGCGGCTTCGCCCGAGGTGCAGCGCGACAGCATCCACCCGACCAAAATGCACGTCAGCGCCACCATCGACCAGCGGAGCAGCTGCCGTCGCGTGCGTGATTCAAGGGCGTCGGTGATTTCAGCCCAAGATGCGTAGCGTTCTTCCGGATTCTCCGCAGTCATGCGGTTTGCGATGCCCTGAAGGCGAGCGAGTTCACTGAAGAGACGGGTGAATCGCTCCGGCTTCGCTCTCGGCGCGATCCTATCGAGCCCCTCGCGAAGCATGCAGCCCACCGCGTATTGATCGCTTCGCCACGTCACGGGGGTCGAGGGATCGGATACCCGTCGCTGAAGTTCGGGGCTCGCGTAGCGCACGGTCAGCGCGAAGTCGGGGCTCGCGCTACCGAAACCCGCCTCGCTCAAATCGAGAATCGTCGCTCGCACGGAGGCGGCTTTCGGTCCACCTTCGGAAATCACGATGTTCCCTGGCTTCAAGTCGCCATGGCAGAACGCCTCGGAATACCGACCGTCCAGTTTCCGTTGATTGCTGTCCTGGATCTCACTCATGGCGCGCACGACCGCACCGATCCATCCAGTGAGACTTCGGACATCGAGGTCACGGCGCCATCGCTTGCCTCCGAGCGTCGCCATGAGTCTGCCAAGGTTCTCACCCTGCGCCCAACTCATGAGAATGGCCGATGTGCCGGCCACGATTCCGGTGTGATACACGATGGGAACAGGAGCCTGTCGCTCGGAAAGATCTCGATGAATCTCCGTGGACGCGCGCTCATTGCGAATTCGTTCCACGGATGAAGCCGCTCGATACGCGACCTTGAGCGCGTACTCGCGGCCCTCTTTCGTCACCTTGAAGACCGCCGCAAATCCACCGACGAGCGGTTCGTCGGTGGTGAACGAGTACTCCTCGAGCGTAGATCCTTCGTCGGTCTGCAGCACGAAGGGCCGACCGTCCAGCCTCTGACGCAGATCTAGCACTCGCATGAGTGGATCAGGATCGGCGTCACGAGCATCGGTCAGCATCACTCGCCGCCTCCCCGATGCTGTCCACCGAGATCGGCGAGGCCTGCAACACAAGCGCGGCCGATCCGATCTTCCGCGGCGCGTATGCGCGAATGGATCGTTGAAACAGGATCACCTGTCATCATCGAGAGATCGGCAAGCGATCGGCCGAAGTAGTAGCGCTGCACAAGCAGGTCACGAACATGCTCATCGGGATAGTTGTCCAGTGCGTCGAGGAGCAACAGCTCCTGCTCAAGCCGTTCGACGATGACATCAGGACGAGGTACTCGATCCGATCCTGGTCTTTCACGCTCCTCTAGTTCCGGATCTTCGACATCAATCCCGCCTCGATGTCGTGCCACAAGTTTGAGTAGATGCTGACGAACCTTGTGCCTGAAGATCCGTTCGAGGTCTTTGCGATCCATCGACGGAATCGAAGTCGCATCCAGTACCGCTTGCATATCACCCAAGAAGACATCGTGCACTACCTCGGTCACTGATGGTGCCACACGAGAAAAACCGTCCTCACGAAGAATCTGACGCACCATGTATTGGAAACGCTCAACGCACGCGACGAGGAGCGCAGTCCTATCTGATTGCCCGCCCGTACGTGCCCGATCAATGAGCACGGTGATATCCGATACGCGCCAAATCGTTGGATCAAGTCGAGCTGCGCTTGTGTGCACCGCTCGCGCAAATGGTTGGTTGCCTGTCATTCATGGAAGACGATACGAGATAACTACGATTCAGTACAAGAGTTGTCTATTGAAATTCAAAACGACATCGGCCCCGCTTTCGCGGGGCCGATGGGAATCGTGTCGTGAAACCGGACTTGCACCCAGAGCATCCGGAGAGTACTTCTCCGGATGCGGTTCAAACCGGATGCGGTTCTCTTTACGAATGACATCCACAGCCGCTGCCACAACCAGCGCCAGCCATCTGCTTCTTCGCAGCACCCGCCGCGATCTTCGCCTTCGCGAAGGCAATCGCTGCAGCGCCGCTCGAACCACTGCCTGCCTGCTTGAGTACGGTCGCGGTGGTTGCTTCGATCTCGACGATCTTGTGATCGATCTCACCCTCGGTCATGCCGAGGTAGAGCCCCGCGAGGCGAATCAAGCCGCCCGCGTTCGCGATGAAATCGGGCGCGTAGCAAATACCGCGACGCGCGAGCATCTCGCCGTCCGCCACTGGATCGCGCAACTGATTGTTCGCGGTGCCGCACACGATCTCGCACTTCAGGTGCTGAATCGTGCTCGCATCGAGAATGCCGCCGAGCGCACAGGGCGCGAGGATGTCGACCTTCTCTTCGAAGAGGTTGCGGTCGTTGCCAAGGGCAACGCAGCCGAGTTCTTCGACAGCGCGCTTCATCGTCGGCACATGCACATCGGTGACAAGCACCGCAGCACCCGCTGCGCGGAGCAACTTCGCCAAACGGAAACCCGTCGCGCCGACGCCTTGGATCGCGACGGTGAGATTCGAGAAGTCAACCTTTCGACCAGTGTGCGCGAGGCACGCCTTCATCGAGTTAAAGCAGCCTTGCGCCGTAAACGGCGAAGGGTCGCCGCCGTGGCTCACGGTGTTGCCACCCATGACATGCTTCGTTTCCAGCGCCATCCAATCGCAGTACTGCGGGCTCACGCCGACATCTTCCGCGGCGATGTACTTGCCAGCGAGGGTTTCAACGAAGCGGCCCATCGCGCGCGCTTCTGCTTCGGTCGGCTGATGACCTTGCGCTGGCATGATGATGACGCTCTTCGCGCCGCCCATCTGGAGGCCCGATGCGGCAGCCTTGTAGGTCATACCTTCCGAAAGACGAAGCACGTCGTAGAGCGCGTCGCCTTCGGTCGCGTACGCCCAACGGCGCGTGCCGCCGAGCGCATTGCCAAGCACGGTCGAGTGAATCGCGATGATCGCCTTGAGGCCGGTTTTCGCGTCGTGGTGGAATGCCACGCGCTCGTGGCCGTAAGACTGCATCTCAGCAAGGACGTTCATGGCTATCAAAACCTCGAAATGACGGGGTACTGAAGGAAGTGCAAGAAACGATTGAGACAAAAAAACAAGAGAGGGTTCCGCGGCGCAACGCCAAACCGCGGGATGGAACAGTATCGATTGCGATCAACTTAGTGCGACTTGAGCGCAGCCATATCGCCGGCATACACAGAGCCGGAACCGAACTGCGGAATACCTGCCTGCTGCGACGCGGGCGTGCGGCCCGTGCCGAAATACTTCTGATCTGGGGTCTTCTCGGGAATCGAGTAGTTCGCATTCGGAAGAAGATCGTTCGCAGCAAACGCGGCGGCCGCAGCCTTCTTCATCGAACTATCGGTGTTCACGAAGAGCGCGCGCAATTCCGCGGCTTGCTCGCTGCGCGCGATCGCGCAGAGACACTCGACGATCGCGAGTTCGCGTTCCATCGCCGCGCCTTCGAGGCCCGCGCGCAAGTTTGCGTCGCAACGCGAAATCGTGCAGGTCATCGCGTGAATCCACAGCGCGCTCATCGAAAGGCGCGCCTGAATCGTCTGGTTCGAGATGAGGCGCTCTTCGTGCTCCTTGAACATCAGCTTGACGTGGTGGCTGTGCTCTTGGATGCGCACCATCATGTCGTCAGCAAGGTGACGCAGCCGTGGGTGGATCTTCGACGCCTTCGGAGCGCCGCGACGAACGCCAAGGAAGAGCTCGGCGCCGACTTGCATGGCGGTGCCGAGGTGCGCGAACGGATTCGCCTTCACCTTGAGCAAGTACTCGCCGAGTTGCTTTGAGCCGTACGCGAAGATGAACGAGTGCATGACTTCGTTCGCGCCTTCCACGATGATGTTGATGCGCGAATCGCGCCACATCCGTTCGACGTGATTCTCCGTCATGTAGCTCTCGCCGCCCATGCACTGGATGGCGTCGTTCACAACGCGATAGCCGAATTCGCTGCAGAAGACCTTGCACATCGCGGTCTCGAGCATGATGTCTTCGTCATGACGATCAAGGAATCCCGTCGTCATGTAGAGCATCGCGTCGGCTGCGTACACGTATGCAGCCATGCGTGCGACCTTCTCTTGCATGAGATCGAATTCGCCAATCGCGCGGTCGAACTGGTGGCGCGACTTCGCCCACTTCGTCGCCTGCTCCATCGAGTAGCGCGCGGCACCAAGCATGCCCGCCGACAGCGTGCAGCGGCCGTAATTCAAGCACGTGAGCGCGACGTTGAGGCCCTTGCCTTCCTTGAAGAGGAGGTTCTCCTTCGGAACCTTCACGTTCGTCAACTTGATACGCGCTTGCCACGTACCGCGAATACCGCACTTCGAACGGTTGCGGCTGAAGATGTCGACGCCTTCCATGTCGGGCGTGCAGATGAGCGCGGTAACCGCGTCCTTCGTCTTACCCGTCTTGGGATCGGTGACCTTCTGCTTCGCCATCACGGTGAAGAGGCCAGAGAGCGCGCCCGAAGTCGCCCACTTCTTCTCGCCGTTGAGGATGTAGTGCGTGCCGTCGGCGCTGAGTTCGCAGCGCGTTTCTTGGCCGCCTGCGTCGCAACCGACGTTCGGCTCAGACAAGCAGAACGCGCTGAGCGTCGACTTCGCCATGAGCGGCAGGAAGCGCTTCTTCTGCTCGTC
>CAIWCL010000141.1 GCA_903911205.1 uncultured bacterium | reverse complement strand
GGCTTCCTCGCCGATGTGCCGAGTGCGAGCGATTCCACGCGTGAGACCACGCCCGACATCATCTATCTCTGCTCGCCGAACAATCCAACTGGCACCGTGATGGACCGCGCGCGCGTGGAAGCGTGGGTTGCGTACGCGCTCAAGCACCGCGCCATTCTGTTCTGGGATGCCGCGTACGAAAGCTACAACCGAAGCGGTGCGCCGAAGTCCATCTTCGAGATCGACGGCGCGCGCGATTGCGCAGTCGAGTTCCGGAGTTTCTCGAAGTCGGGCGGATTTACCGGCGTTCGGTGCGGCTACACCGTGATGCCGAAGTCGTTGAAGGCCTACACGCGCGCCGGCGAAGCGGTCGCGCTGCACCCGTTGTGGACGCGGCGCTGGAACACACGCTCGAACGGCGTGAGTTACGCGGTGCAACGCGGCGCCGAAGCCCTCTACACCGCGGACGGCAAGCGCGAAGTCACAGCGCTCGTTGATTTCTACATGGAGAACGCGCGCATCTTGCGTGATGGTTGCGTGCAACTCGGTTGGAAAACGTGGGGCGGCGAAAGCGCGCCGTACGTTTGGTGCAAGGTGCCGGGTGCAAGCGACAGTTGGTCGTTTTTCGAGCGGCTCTTGCGTGAAGCGCGCGTCGTGACGACGCCAGGTGCCGGCTTCGGCCGCTGCGGTGAGGGCTACTTCCGCATCAGCGCGTTCAACTCGCGCGCGAATGTCGAGGAAGTCGTGCGACGGCTTGGCGCGGTGGCGTGCGCGGGGTGATTCGCGGGATGATTCGCGGACGCTCGGAGCATCAGATACATCGCGGAACTTTCGTCCGAAATCGCTTGGATCCGGCGGGGCAGAGGTTATTTTTCGCTGCCGTTTCTGACTTGATCAGAGCGGCCACGTCCACCGTCCAGCCACGTCCGCCGTCCCGCCACGCCCACCATGCGCAACCCCCGTCATCATTCGAACTGCCGACCGGACCTTCGCCGTGTCGCGGCCACCTGCGCCGCACTCGCGCTCGCGCCATCGGTGCTTGCAGGTGGCGAATCAACCGTCCCCGGCCGCGTGCGCGCGTGGCAGAACACTCCCGGCTACCCGCCATCGATCATCCAGCAAGTTGAATCGCTCGGGCAAGCCTCCCAGATCGCGGCACACAGTCTCGACGGGGTCATCACGGGTCCGTGGGGCTACGCGATCAGCATCCGCCCAGACGGAACGCTTGGCTGCTGGGGGAACTTCCCGTGCGGCCCGTGCGCCAACCTGCCCACGAACCCACTGCCATTCGTCACGATTGCCGCAGGTCCACGCGCGGCGGGTGCGATCGATTCGAGCGGAGCAGTCAGCACCTTCGGCCTCTCATCGGCCTCGTGCTTCCAGCCCCAGCATCTGCCGCCCGCCGATCTCGGCGCCTGCGCGAAGCTCGCGGCCGGCAACAACCACTTCCTCGCGTTGCGCACCGACGGGGCCGTGCGCGCGTGGGGCGTGCCGGATACCTCGGGGTACAACGTGCATCTCGTGCCGGCGGATGCCGCTGTTGCCACGGATATCGCGGCGTTCGGCTCGACGAATCTCGTGCTCCGGCCAAACGGCACGATCTTCGGCTGGGGCCTCGCAACGCCCCTCAATGGCGCGCCCGCGAATCTCACGCAGGTGACGGACATCGCGCTCGGCGGCACGCACACGGTCGTGCTGCGCGCCGATGGCTCCGTCCTCTGCTGGGGCGGCACGAACTCGAGCGGCCAGACCACCGTGCCCGCGAACCTGTTGGCGGTTCCGGTCGTGAGCGTGCACGCCGGTGAGAAGATCTCGGCGGCGCTTCGCGCCGATGGAAGTCTCGTCACCTGGGGCTTCCCGGGAAACATGCCGGCACTTCCGCCGGTTCGGTCGGTCGCGCTTGGCACGTTCTTCAGCTCCGTGATCGTTGAAGCCGACTGCAACGGCAACGGCGTTGACGACAGCACCGAACTCGCCGGCAACGACTGCAACGCGAACGGCGTCCACGATGCCTGCGACATCGCGCTCGACCGGCTCGAGGACTGCGACGGCAACGGCATCGGTGACTCGTGCTCGGCGGAAGAAGCGGTCGCGCTCGCATCGCCGGTGCTCTCGCCGTTCGGCTACGGCGTCCAATCGACGTGGACGATTCCCGCTGCGAAGCGCGCGCTCTATCCCGTCACGCTGCGCGTGAACGCCTTCGGCGACCTCGGTGGTGGCGCCGAGCAATGCCTTGTGAGGGTCGGCTCGACGCTCGTCGACACCTACACCAACGCACCGGATTGCACCTTGGACGACTGGCGGACGATCACGGTTCCTGCGAGCGTTTTCAACGCGGCGATCGATGCGAGCGGCGCCATCGCGATCTCTGCGACCGGCACGATCGCGGTCGATCCGAACGGTTGCTTCTACGGCACCCGCGTGCAGTTCGACCTCGCCTACATCACGAACACGCCCGCCGACTGCAACGCGAACGGACTGCTCGATGTCTGCGAGATCGCGGGCGGATACGCGATCGATGCGAACAAGAACGGCGTCATCGACAGCTGCGAGAGTTCGGACAACGGCTGCACGGGCGACATCGATCGCGACGGTATGGTCGGCTCCGCCGATCTCTCGCTGCTGCTTGCCGCGTGGAGCAATCCAAAGGCCGCGGCCGAAGCAGATCTCACTGGTGACGGCATCGTCGACGGCATGGATCTTGGCACGCTGCTCGAAGCATGGGGAGCGTGCAGGCCATGAACGGTCGCGCGAAACAAATCTCCCGTGCAGTCCTCGTTGCACACGCGGCTGCGCTGTCCGCCACGCTCGCGCCTGGCGCAGCCGCATACGCGGGCGACAGCTTCAATCTTCCGATCGTGCGCGCGTGGGGAAGCTCATCGCTCATCCAACCGCCGGCCGACCTCGGACCGGTCGTGCTCATCAAGGCCGGCGACAACTTCGCCTGCGCGCAGCGCCCCGACGGCACGCTGCGTGCGTGGGGTCAGAATCTCTACGGGCAGAACACCGTGCCCGCGACGATCGGCGCGGTGGTCGAGTACGCGATCGGCGGAAATCACGGCGTCGCGCGGCGCGCCGACGGCTCGGTCGCGTGCTGGGGCCGCAACACCGATGGTCAGGCAACGCCACCTGCGGGGCTTGCGGCGACCAAGATCGGTACGGCGTACTACGCGAGTTACGCGATCAACACCGACGGGCAAGTCGTCTGCTGGGGCAGCAACTTCTACGGACAATGCACGATTCCCGCCACGCTGGGATCCGTCACGCAGATCTCGGGCGGCGAGCGACACACGATGGCGCTGCGCACCGACGGCTCGGTCGTCTGCTGGGGCACAAACAACGCAGGGCAATGCAACGTGCCGGCAACACTTGGCACGGTCACCGCGATCGCTGCGGGAGGATTGCACTCGATCGCGCTTCGACCGAACGGCACCGTCGCTTGCTGGGGACGCAACACCGAAGGCCAGTGCACGATCCCGACCGACCTCACGAAGGTTGTCGAGATCGCGGGTGGTGGGCTCCACACCGTGGCTCGCCAAGGGATCGGCTACGCGATCGGCTGGGGAAATGGGAATCTGCCCGGCACGACGCTTTCGCCCGCCGCGACGATCGGCGCTGGCCTCTTCTCGTCGTTCACGATCAACGAGGGCGACTGCGACGGAAACGGCGTCCTTGACACAACCGAAATCGCGGGCAACGACTGCAACAACAACGGACGCCACGACACATGCGAGGCGCTCTTCGATGTGCTCGAGGACTGCAACAACAACGGACTCGGCGATGCGTGCGAGCAACAGCTGACCGTCGATGTGCAGTCTCCGGTGCTCACGCCGTTCGGGTCAGGCGCGCCCGTTTCATGGACCGTGCCGAATGCGGCACCCGCGGCCGCCTCGCTGCGCATTTTGGTGCGTGCGCTCGCTGATCTCGGCGAACCGCTCGAGACCGCGCGGCTGTTCATGGATGGCTTCGACCTCGGGCCCGTGCTCGACACCGCGCCCAACTGCCTGCTCAGCGGCTGGCAGTCGGTCTGGATCTCGATCCCACTCTTCAACCTTGCGCTTGAAGACGACGGCGAAGTCGAATTCCGACTTGTCGCGTCGGTCGCGGTCGATGGCGGCGCATGCCCGACAGGCTCGACCGTCGAGTTCGACCTCGACTACACCGCGGCGACTGCAGCCGACTGCAACGCAAACGGCCTGCTCGACGTGTGCGAGATCGCGGCGGGCTACGCCACCGACGCAAATCGCAACGGCGTGATCGACGCGTGCGAGAAGGGCTTCGGCGGATGCGCGGCGGACCTCGATGGCGACGGCGAGGTGGGTGCATCTGATCTCTCGCGCATGCTCGATGACTGGGGCGACGCGCCGAAGGGTTCGAACGCCGATCTCGACGGCGATGGCGCGGTGGGCGCGCCGGATCTCTCGCTCTTGCTCGCGGCATGGGGAGTGTGCGGATGATCGATGCGAAACGCTTCAATTCTGCGCGCGCGATCGCGTTGCTCACGACGTGTTGCGTCGCATCGAGTTTCGCTGCGTCGAGTCCTGCAGTCGCTGGCGACGATGGCCCGCGCACGCGCCTCGTAACCTGGGGAACATCCGTCGCGACCGCAGCCACGCTGCCGAGCGATATCCCCGCTCCGATCCTCGGCATGGCGGCGAGCCGCTCGGTGTCGTACATCGTCGACGCGAACGGACAACTCATCGTCTGCCCGCTAGGCGCGCCCTCCCCGCTGCCGAATGTTCCGTACGCCGCGGTCGCCGCTGGCACCGATTCGACGGGCCTCGACCATGTGCTCGCGCTGAAGCCCGACGGCACCGTCATCGCCGCCGGCAGCAACGGATCGGGTCAGGCAAATGTGCCTGCGGGCTTGGCAAGCGTCGTGAAGATCGCTACGGGGCCCAACATCTCGGGTGCGCTCAAGAGCGACGGCAGCATCGTTCTCTGGGGCAGCGCGAGTTCGCTCGCCATCCCTGCTGGGCCGTATGCCGACTTCGCGCTCGGAAAGGAACTCAACTCGGGCCGCATCGTTGCGCTCCGTACGAACGGCACCGTCTTCTCACTGAACGCAGCACCTCCGGCAGGCCTCCGCAATGTGGTCGAGGTCGCGGCCGGCGCGGCGTTCTTCGCAGCACGCCGTGGCGATGGTTCGCTTGCGTGCTGGGGCAACAACACCTTCGGGCAGTGCAATGTTCCCGCGGGAATCGGGCCCGTGATCTCGGTCGACACAGGTACGACCTTCACCGTCGCCGTGCGTGCCGACGGCTCGCTGCGCGCATGGGGCTCGAACAGCCAGGGCGAGACGCGCGTGCCCACGAACTTCGGCCCGGCGACGCGCGTCCGATGCGGCGAACTGCACACGATGGTGCTGCTCGCCGACGGGAGCGTGCGCGCCTTCGGGATCGACGCCGGCAGCACCGCGCTTGCGATTCCGCGTGCCATCGGGCCACTGCCGCGGATGGCGCATGCGCGCGGCGACAGCACCACCGCGCTCTGCGGCGATGGAAGCCTTCTCTCGTGGGGTCGGTTCGGCTCGCTTCCGCCGCCCGAGGACTCCATCGACTTCGATCTCTCGGAAGGCCTCAGCAGCGGCGAACGCACCTTCATCGGACGCCGTGCCGATCTCTCGGTGTGGAGCCGATACGCCTTGCAGCAGCCAGCCGCGCTCAACGCAGCGATCTCGGTGACGGCTGGTGCCGACTTCTGCGCGGCCGTGCGCACCGATGGCACCGTGTTCGCGTGGGGCCCGAACATCCAGATGTCGACGGTGCCGGCCTCGATCGGTCTCGCCACGCGCGTCGATGCGGGAGATGGCTACGCGCTCGCGCACCGGACGAACGGAACGCTCGGCTCGTGGGGCGCGGCGAGCCTTGCGCCACCGTCGACGCTCGGCGTCGTGACCAACTTCAGCGCTGGCCTCAACCATGCACTGGCGCGGCGCACGAACGGACTCCTGACCGGCTGGCCGACATCGCTCACGGAAGCGCAGATTCCAGCGGATCTCGGGCCCGTCACCGCCTTCTCGGCGGGCGCAAGCACCAGCGTCGCGATCCGTGCCGACGGCTCCGTGCGCGCGTGGGGCTGCACCACCGGCGGAACCTGCCAAGGAAGCGTCGCGACGATCGTGCCACCGGCGCTTCCGCCGGTGTCGTCGATTTCCGTCTCGTTCGCGCATGTGGTCGCCATCGTCGACGACGACTGCAACCGCAACGGCATCTCGGATCTCGAAGAACTTGAGGGCCACGACTGCGACGGCAACGGTGTACACGACGCGTGCGATGCGATGCTTGGCCGACTTGAGGATTGCAACGGCAACGGCGTCGGCGACGCATGCGAGAAGCTGCTGTCGATCGACCGCACATCCGAGCAGTTCACGCCAATCGGCGTCGATGCGCCCGCGGTGTGGACGATCCCTGCGGCGGCGCGCGCCGCGACACCCGTCGCGATCGATGTCCGTGCGCGCGGCGACTTCGGTGCGGCGCTTGAGTTCGTCACCGTCGCCTGCGGCGATGTGGAACTGGGCACGGCGTTCGCCGCGGGCGGCGAGTGCAACGTGATCCTGCCGTGGCGCACCTTCACCATCCCGGCGAACACCTTCAACGGCGAGATCGCGGCAGACGGCGGGCTCACGCTGCGTGCAACCGCGTCGCTTGCGGTCGATCCGGAGGGATGCACCATCGACTCGTGGCTTGAGTTCCGCGTGCGCTACTTCTCAGCGGCGAACGTCGACTGCAACGCGAACGGCATCGTCGACAGCTGCGAAATCGAGAGCACTCCAGACGCCGATGCGAATCGCAACGGCATCCTCGACCTCTGCGAGGCGCCGTTCGCCGACTGCCCGGCCGACTTTGACCGCGACGGCGAGGTCGGCACGTCGGATCTCTCCATACTGCTCGCGACGTGGGGTACGGCGACGACGCTCCCGGGCGTCGACATCGTCACCGACGGCATCATCGACAGCGCAGATCTCTCGGTGCTGCTCCAGAGCTGGGGCCCCTGCTCGCAGAAGTGAGTGTGGTAGGCGCGAAGGAACGAGTGCTCGCGAAAACGCACAACGCCGACTTCGTGTTGAACACGGCAGTCGGCGTTGTGCGTAAGAGAGGAGAAGATGCGTGTCCTCCAGTGGGTGCTGTCATCACGGGCCAACGCACTTGCGCACGCGTACTTCGTGACTTTGGCGCACTCGGCCGTCCCGAGCCTGCGCGCCAACCACCATCGGACAGCGGTGACAACGCCGCACACCCACCTGCGGTTCGCCAATTTCGTCAGGTTCTTTCCTGATTCATTCAGACGCCCACGCAGCATGGTCTCTCGCGCCAAATGTCGAGAATCCGCCCATTTACGCGAACGAGCGTGGCGCTGTCGGCGCAAAGGGCGGGTCGCTCGACGAATGTGCGGCCGAGAAGACCGAGAGTTGCACGCGGTCTTTGCGGGAAACGATGCACGCGAGACAGGTCAGCTCGTCTCAGATCAGATCACAGTTGGAAGCATGTGTGAGGGACCGCCGAACTCCCCGGCGGCAAGCACGGACGGGACTCATCAACGCACAGCACGGAGATAGAACACCGAAGGACAACCCACGTGGGGGTCGGCGGTGCCGTGCCAATGCACTGGATGGTCGCGTGCCGCGAATGCCCGCACGTATCAGCCGCGTCTTCCTTGGCGACACTTCTTTCTCCCCTACAAGCCCCGCGCGACGTCTGCGGGGCTTGTCGTTTTGGGCATGTCGCTTCGGGCGCACGAGACGCGTCGGCCTGCGCGGTCCCGCCGGAGTTTCCATCAGCCAAAAAGCGAACAGCCCGCGGCATCCTGCCACGGGCGTGTTCGATTTCCGTGCGCGGTGGGCTCAACTCACGCGCGCGCGGACAGGATGTTCGAGGTGCCGCCGCGGCCCGTGAGGCCGCCCGCACCTTGTTGGAAGAGTTGGGCGACGCGATCCATGCCGGTGAGATCCGGTGCAGGACGCTTCCCGAGGAACGCTTCAATCCAACGCGACGCAAACGACTGCGGGTTCGCGTTCGGATTCGCTTCCGTGTAGCGCGCGAAGTGCGCGTTCAGCGCCTTCTCAAGTTCTTCGCGACCGACGCTTCCGCTTTCATCGAGATCGAGTTGGCGGAAGATGCGGCCGTTGTCCTTGAAATCGCTTGAAACGATCTCGCCGTCGCCGTCTTCATCGCGCGCCTGCATAGCCGCCTCAACCACAGACGCCACGATTTGGGTTCGCTCGCTCGCCGGATCGCCTGCGGGCGGCACCGTTTGCGCGTGCAGCGCGTGCGCAAGGTCTGTCGCATCGACGACGCCGTCGCCGTTGTGATCGTTGACACCGGACTGGCCCCAACTGCCTTGGACGGCGGTCGAGCCCGCATTCTGTTGCGAGGACGCGAGCGCCAAGTCTTGCGCATCGACAATGCCGTCGACATTCAGGTCTGCCTCTGCGTTGGAGGTACCCCAATGCTGCAGAATCTTCGCGATATCGATCGGCTGCTGCGCCGGGCCACCTGTCGCGATGGGCGGCACACCTGCGCCGTTTTCCTGCGGCTTCGCCAGCGTCTGGGGAACAGGACGCTGGAGCGGGCGATTCGGACCAATCGAGAGGGATGCGGAGGGAGAAATCTGCATGGAGGGCTCCAATCGCGCCGGCGGAACACCGACGCTTCCGTCCTCATGCAACCGGCATACCCGCGCGCCCAGAGGCTGTGATCGCGTTCGTCCCCCTGAACCACCCAATCGTGTTGGCATGAACTGCGCGTGATCGGCAAAAAACGTGCGGCGAGAAGCTCGCGCCTTCCGACCCGGGCCACGCAAACGGCGTTGCGTACACCCAACCCCTACTACCAACCCCTACTACCAACCCCTACTACCAACCCCTACTACCAACCCCTACTACCAACCTTTGGATGGCTTGCGCTTCGGAAGAATCGCGTCTTCAGCGGTCGGAATGCGACCGTCGCCGCCTCGGTAGCCATGGCAGACGATGAACATCTCGACGCTTTCCTGCCGCGACGCGCGGGGCTTGTAGCCCCTCGCCTCTTCAAACATCCGCCCGGAACGCTTCAAGAGCTCGGGATACTCGCCGCCCTCGAAGACCTTCATCGTGAGGTTGCCGCCACGGCGAAGCCAGTCGACGCAGCGATCGAGGAGGTCGTGGCAGAGTCGCGCCGAACGCAGCGCGTCGCCCATCGGGTCACCCGTCGTATCAGGCGCCATGTCGGAGATCACCGCGTCAAACGGTCGCCCGCCCATCTCGGCAAGATCGAGGTCGCGCAAGTCTGCTTGGATACAACGCACGTTCGGCGGATAGCCGCCGCCGTTGATCAACTTCAAGTCGACCGCGACCACTTCGCCCTTCGGGCCGACGCGCTCCGCCGCCACCTGCGACCAACTTCCGGGTGCCGCGCCCGCGTCGAGGACGCGATCGCCGCGGCGGAGAAGTCGCTTGCGGTCATCGATATCGATGAGTTTGTACGCCGCGCGCGAGCGATAGCCCTCTTCCTTCGCGAGACGAAACCAGTGGTCCTGTACTTCTTTCATCGACTTCCTTCGACGACTTTCTTCCGGTGGGCAGATCTTCAGGGCGCGGAGCGCCGTTGGACTGTATCCGGAAAGAGAACGCCGCCGCGGAGCGCGGCGGCGGGAGGGTTGGATTCGCGCGCAACCTCTGCACGTACGTGCCGGTCGATGTCGCGTGAAGACGCGTGATTACGCGTGATTACTCGTGAATCATCGGTCCGACGGCGGTCGGATTCGGCACCACCGCAACACGGATGTTCTCGTCGCTTGTGCGCAAGACCACCGGATTCGTACCGCCGTTGAGCACCGCGTAGAAGCGGTCATGGTCGTTCTTCGCGTCGAGCGCAAGCCAACTCCCGTACTCGCAGCGCTGGTTGACGAGTCCACCATGCGTTTCGCAGTCAAAGACGCCCTTCGACTCGCCGCGGACGCGATAGTCGATCGAGCCTTCGCTCGTCACGATCGTCATCGGGCCGGTCATCGGCCACGGCGTCATCATGCGAACGTCGCCACGAGTTGTTTCAACATCCACCGAGCCTTGATTCTCGATGATGGTGACGTTGCCATTGGTCGTGCGAATTTTCACGGTGTCGAGGGCAGGTGCCACGACGAGGATTTCCATGTGGTGGAAGTACTCCTCGGGATTCGGCGTATCGGTGCGAATGACGAGCGTCTCGCCGCCGCCTGTTCGTGGCTCAAGCGACGCTGTCCACTGCGCGTCGTCGAGCGCCTCGCGCGATTCGTTCCAACGGCCAAAGCCGTGCGTTGAAACGCGACGCACTTCGACAAACGTCCGCTCGACCTTGCGATCGGCGCGCACGACAACGTCGCCAGCGAAGTTGTCGATGTCAACCGCGACCGGCCCTTGCGTCTTCAACTCCACAGGCTCGTCCGCGACGAAGGTGTGCGCGCTGAAGACATCACCCACATCGCGATGCGCCGACAGAACCTCGTCTTCGAAGGTACGGTGCTCGGCACAACCGGCGACGAGGGACGACGCCGCCGCGAAGGACGCGAGCAAGAAGAACGTACGAAGGCAGAACATCGACGGGACCGATCGATCGAACATGATGCGGAACTCCGAACTGGCCCTGTCGAATGCGCAGGCCGCATCCGACGCAGGGTTCCGTTGTATCGGCTCTTCCCCCGGTTGAGAATCAGCACATGACGGTACTTGCCAACCTCTTTCGCGCATGGAACCAACGCTTTCGGGCGCCGCACGCCCGTGTCTTTGGTGCCGTTGGCGTCGTCGTTGGCGTCCTTACGGCATCCATTGCAGAATCGAGTGCGGCACAAATGCCGCAGGAAACGACCGCGGCTGAGCCTCCGCCGCCTCCAAAGGACCGATATCTCATTACCTGGCGGCTACCGCGCGCCGTTCCCGAGCAGCCGTCGCAGGCGGCTCCGGACGCGACATCGTCGACCGCAGTACCTGCCCCCACGCCCACGCCCTCCGAAAGCTCGCCCACCTCGTCGCCGAGTACGAACCCGGCCGCGACGCCCGCCGGTCGACTCATCCTCTTCCTCATCCCCGACTCGCCACGATTTGCGACGGTGGCACCCGCCGAGGGACCGTTCTTCGAGTCGCTCCAACCGATCGTGTCGGTACCTGTCGCTTCGCAGCAAGATGGCGCAACGGTGGAGTTCGACGTCGAGCGCGCCACAGGGTTTCGCAGTGCGCTCGAGACACTCGACGGAGCATGGCGTGTGCAAGCAGTGCTCGATACCGATTTCACGGAGCGCGGGCACCTCGGACCGGGCAACGTGCTCTCGGTTCCCCTGCGCATCGAACTCTCCAGCGAACGCGCCGACGAAGTACGACTTGAGTTGACCGAAGTGGTGCCGCCATCGACAACCCCCGACGAATCAGCGACGGAAGGAGCGGCCGCAGCGCGATCGACGCAGCAGCCACCGACACGCGAGCCGAAACTCGTCTGGATCGAGCGGAAGAGTGAGCTGCTCTCAAGACACTTCGGGCGTGCCTTCACGATGCGCGCGGGTGTCGTCCTCCCCTACGGCTATCACGACCTGTCGTTCCCTCGGCGCATGTGGCCATCGATCTATGTCATCGGTGGCTTCGGCGCGAATCACCTCGCGGCCGCCGACGCTGCACCCGCGCTGCAAAGCCCGCAGGGTCGTGCGGCGATTCCGCAGGCCGTGTGGATCTTTCTCGATGCCGACACTCCGTGGGGTCATAGCGGCTTTGTCAACAGTGAAACCAACGGACCAATCGGTCGCGCGCTCGTCGAGGAGTTCATTCCCTACCTCGAAGAGCGTTTCCGCCTCATTCGCGCCACCGACGCACGCATCGTGACGGGCCACTCAAGCGGTGCGTGGACCGCGATTCACCTCGCAACGACGTATCCCGAAATATTCGGCGCCGCGTTTGCCAGTGCACCCGATCCCGTCGATTTCAGCGCGTTTCAAGAAACCGACCTCTATCGCGATCTCAATCTCTTCGTCTCCGCGGATGGCCGCGAAACGCCGAGTTATCGCGGCATTCTTGGTCCGAGCGATGACCGCATCTATATGACAGTGCGCGATGAAGTCGCGTCCGAAGCGGCGATCGATCCCGATGGTCGAAGCGGCTGTCAGTGGGCGGCATGGGATGCGATGTGGTCACCCTTTGATGTCGAACGACTCGCGCCAAGGGCATTGTGCAATCCATCGACGGGCGAGATCGATCCGGTCACGGTCGAAGCGTGGTCGCGCCACGACATCGCACGACGCTTTACGAAAGATCCCGCGCGTCTCGGCCGCATCCTCGAAGATCGCGTCCGCATCCTGTGCGGCACGCGTGATTCGTACTACTTGAATCGCGCCGTCGCACGACTCAAAGCGAAAGTCGAGGCGTGGAAAGCCGACGCTCGCTCGCGCGGCGCGGCGGTGTCCGAAGGTGAAGGCTACATCGAACTCATCGACGGACTGACGCACGACTCGATCTATGCCTACGCGCAGATTCGCTTCCATCAAGAGATGGTTGCGTACCTGCGTGCGCGCGGGCTCGCCGATGCGCCACCCGTCGCGGGCGGCACCCGGAAGACTCCAAGCGAGAGCGACGCACTGCGACCAACGCGCGACGATCGCCCCACGCCTGCGCCAAATCCCACGCCCGCGCCAAATCCCACGCCCGCGCCAAATCCCACGCCTGCGCCGAATCCCACGCCTGGCGTTCGTTGAAGAACTCGACACGACCTCCGTGGCCGACGCTCGCACACGCTCCTGACGCGGAAACGCGGATCACCCGCGCGTGCGCGTACCCATCATCCGACGCGCGCGCGCAACGATGTCCGCAGCCGAAAGCCCCGCCGCCTTCAGCGCTTCGTCGTGCGTCCGCGCCGATGTCGGCAGTGCATGCACGCACATCGACTCGATCGTGAACGCATCTCCTGATGCCGTGCACGCCTCACTCACCGCCGCGGCAATCGCGCCGCCCGAGTTGTCCTCGACGACGAGAATGCGGCCGCCGTTCTCGTTGGCAAGATCAAGCAGCGCCTCCTCATCGAACGGAATCGAATAGAGGTCGACGATCGTTGCGCTGATGCCCGCTTCATCGAGGCCGTCGAGCGCACGATTCACTTCATGCACCATCGCGCCCGCGGTCACGATGAGGAGATCGGTGCCGTCGAAAAGAATCTCAAATCGGCCGAGGTTGAAGACCGTTTCCGCGTTGTACAAGAACTCTTGTTCGCCGCTTGGAATACGCATGAAGCAGACGCCATCGTGCTCGGCGGCCGCAAGCGTGAGCGCGTACGCCGCAAAGGCATCCGAGGGTTGCAAGAGGTATCCCGACGGATTGCCCGCCGCGTCGCGCTGCTTGGCGATGTTGCGGAACCACGCCACATCACCAACGGTCGCTTCTGATGCACCCGCTGTGATGGCGCCAACGCCTGCGTTGGTGGCGATAAAGGTCGCATGGGCACCAGCCCGCGCGGCCGACTCGAGTGCTTCGTGCGCACGAACGAACGCGCGTGCAGAAGCCGCTGCGAATGCGACTTTGCCGTGCATCGACATCGCCGCTGCAACCGACACCATATGCGCTTCCGCGCTCTTCATTTCGAACGCGCGCGCGGCAAGCGTGCGATCTTGCGCGAAGAGTTCACTCGCACCGCCTGCGCGCGCGTCGGCTTCGAGAACCACCGTTCCCGCGTGCGCGCGTCCGAGCGTACGAAGTGCCAGCGCGTGCGCCCGACGCGAGGCCAAACGGCCGCTTTGGTAGACGGCGAGCATGTCGGCCTCGCGCATCGCGCGGGCAAAATCGGGGATGTTCGCGAGACTGTCGGAAAGCGCAGGCGTTGCAGGAATGATCTGCTTTGGCCGCGCGGTTGGGCGCGCAATTTCCGAACCAAACGATCGCGTCAACCCGACGCGCGTGCTGCGCAACTCTTCGAGCGCCGACTTGAGTTTGTCACCAGTTGGAATGCGGCCGCTCCACGCGCCGCCTTGCAAACTCTTGGCGCCCCAACCCTTCAGCGTGCGCGCGATGATCGCGGTCGGCCGTGATTCCTTCGCCTTGACCGCGATTTCATCCACCGCTGCGCGAATCTGCGCGGGCGCGTGACCGTCGATAGCGGTCGCATGGAAGCCAAGCGCGGCAAGTCGACGCACGAGGGCATCAGGGCCATCGATGTTGGCGGAACGGTCGGTCGTTGCGGGCGTTCCCACGACGAACACCGGAACGACGGATGTCAGCCGCTCTTCGACAACGTGAGTGAGCGCTTCCCAAAGCTGCCCTTCGCGAAGTTCCGCGTCGGAAACGAGGACAAACGCGCGGCGATCCGCGCCATCAAGTCGCGCAGCGAGCGCACTACCGACGGCGTGCGACACACCCGCGCCGTGCGCGGTGACGGCGTGTTCGACGAGTGCCACGGTCCCAGGCGCAGGAGTTGTGGGAAGGGCGGAGTCCGCCGCGCCATACTGCGCGAGATCTGCCACCGTGAGCGGCCGCCACGCGCCGTCGATGAACGCCGGAACACCGAGGTCCGCGCAGGCGGCGTAGAGCATCGAGGAGAAAGCGGCGTCCGAGAGGATCAGCCGATCACCCGCCGCATCGTGCGGGCTCGCTGGGTCCCAACGCATCGACTGCCAGAGAAGCGTGGTGACGACGTGGGTCGCGGACATCGCGACGGTTGGGTTGCCTACCCCCGCTGCCGCACAGGTTTCAAGCGCGGTCGACGCCAGTTGGATGGCCTTCGCATGCGCAGCCGAATCATGGATCGCGGCGACGGCGGAATGTGAGTTGGAAGCGGAAGACGAGAACGACGACGAAGGAGAAGACGGGTTCGTCGAATGGTGCATCACGAGCGTGCTCACTTGGCCCGAACGGGGCCGATTGGAGGTCTGATTGTTGGGCCAGCCGGACTCCCCGAAGGCGCCTGCGGCCGAGTTCCGTAGTATCGGGGGGACCCGTGAGACGGGCAAGCACCACGAGCGAGAGAACCCGTGGAAATCCGTGGAAATCCGTGCGAAATCCGTGGCCATGCGCGGCGAATCGCGAGAAAGCCCGGGAAGACTCGACCAAGCGCGGGTCATGATGAGCGTTCGCCGAGAAATCACCGATTTCGCAGGACTTTTGCGACGGAAATCGGCTGAACTCGAGGTTGTTCTCGGGCGGAGCGTGACGGATTCGCCGCGCACGTGCATCATGTGCACTCTTGCGGACACGCCCGCTCGCCGCGTCGAACAACCACGAAAACCTGCGGACAACTCTGAGCACCTCCATGCAGCGCCTCTTCACCTCCGTCGCATCGCTCTTCACTCGCCACACGTGTCGCCTCGCGCTCGCCGTCGCGCTCGCCGCGCCCATCGCGGGTGCACTTGCAGTCACGCCCGCCGCGTCTGCACAGATGAGTCGCAACGTACCGTCGCCAGTCTCGGCGACCGACTTCACTCGCATGTTGAGCGAGTGCGGACTCCCCGACACGACGCGCGATATCGCACTTCCGCTCCACGAGAGTTACTTCGCGCGTTTCCGCGAGTTCGAGTCGCGCGAAGTCGATCCTGCGCTTGATCGGACGGCTGGTGGTGACTTTGTTCTCTCCAGCACACTCGAAGGCGCGAAAGAAACCCGCGACACACGCCGTCGCCTTTTCCAACGCGCCGCGCAGATGGACGCGCAACTCGTCGATGAACTCGTAGGCGTACTCACCGCGGAGGATGCTGTGCGCGCCGAGCGCTTGCGCGATGCGCTCTCGCGCCGTCGATCCGCAACCCTGCTTGGCAACATGGGCTTTGGTGGAAAGCCAGAGTCGTTTGACCTGCGCGCGACCGAGGCGCTGCGCACGATGGATGCGACCGCGCGTGACGCCATCGCGCCGTCCTTCGACGCCTACGGCATCGAACTGACGCGTGCACTGGAACGCGCCGCGGAGGCGCGACTCGATGTGTCGGTGAAAGCGGCCGAATTGCGTGCGGAGCGAGGCATCGCGCAGACACCCGTCTTGGAAGGCGGTCAAACCGAGACGACCGGCGACGCCGGTGGCGACGCGGGTGCAGAGAACGCCAACGGCGCAGCCGCAAACGATGCCCGCGCGATCAACGAAGAGTGGTTCCGCCGCAACGCCGAAATCCAACGCGAAGCAGGCGCTGAGCTCCAGCAAGCGCTGCTTCGTGTCCGTCGCATCCATCGCGACACGCTCGCGAACATCGAGCCGCTTGTGCCAGCGGCGGTCGCGCGCGCGATGCGCGCCGATCTCGTGCGCGCCGTCTATCCGGGGCTCAAGTCGAAGAACGCGTTCGACGCGGCGCTCGCCGAAGCCGAAGGCCTCCGCGCGAAGGGCAAGATTGATGATGCGCAGTGGTCTGCCGCCGAAGCGATCATCGACAGCCACGATGTTGCCGCGCGCGGCGTCCTCGGCGAATTGATGGATCTCGCCGACAAAGGCGCTGGCACGGAGAACTTCGGTTTCGTAGCCTTCGGCGCAGCCCAAGATGGCGCAAGCGAAGAACAGGTTCGCACCGTACGACTCACGCAAGAGCTCAACGAACTCGCCGCACGCGACGCGGAAGCGCTGCGCGCGACGCTTGGACTTGATCCGGTCGCGCCGCAGGTCGCTGGCAGCGGTCGCACGATTGAGTTCAACGGCGTCGATATCACCACCGCCGTTGGCGAAGCGATCGGTGGCGCGGTTGGCGGCGGCGATGCTCTGGAAGCCAACGTGCAAGTGCAAGCAGTGATGGTCGGCGGCGACGGCGAAATGATCACGCTGTCGAGCGACGACATGGACGACGCGGGCATGATGTTCGTCGGCGGGTTTGGCGGCAGTGGACCGCGCGTGCCGAAGCCGATGACACGCGAAGAACTCGACACCATCGCGACGCGCGCAGGCCTCGAAGGCGCACAACGTTCAACCTTTGATGAAATCGCCGGGCGATGCGCCGAAGCGCGCAACGCCGCGACCGAAGCGCACGGCGCTGTTGGCGCGGGCAGCATCGCGAATCTCGATGGTAGCGTGAGTTTCTCAATTTCAGTCGGCCCCGATGGCGCTGTTCCTTCAGCAACTGGGGATGGAGATACCGACGCACTCATCGCTGCCATCACAACCGCCGAAGAAACGATGTTCGACGAAGTTCGCGCCGCTGCCGAGGCCACGCGCGTCGAAGCGATCGAAGCGTCGCGCCGTGCGCGCGCACGTACGCGACTGCTTGGCGGCGAGACCGGTACGCACGCGGTCGACCTCGTGCGCATCGTCGATGACGCGGCCATCACCCCCGCAGCGCGTGCGATGATCGACACAACGCTGCGCTCGTGGGACGAAGCATCGGTTGGTGCGCTCGAGACGATGAGTCGCGAGATGCGTGAAGTTTCTGCGCGACGACAAGAGATTTTCGAAAACGCGATGCAAGAGACGACCACGACCGACGGTAACGGCGACGTGAGCGTGGGCCGCGCGATGTCGATTGAAGGCGAAACCGCGAAAGAACTCTCGACACTCGACGAACGATTCAACACCGCGAAAAAGCGTGTCGCCGACGCGAATGAACGCACACGACTCGAGATCGACTCCGCGCTTGCAAGCGATGTCGTGGCGCAAAAAGCCGTGCGGCGCGCGTATCTGCGTGCGGCAAATCCCTCGGTCTACCGCGGCGCGCGAGATCTTTCGCCATTCTTCGAGAAGGCCGCAGCGTTGACTGGAGTCGGCGAACAAGCACGCGCCGACATCGCGCGGCTTCGTAGCGAGTGGATCGAAGAACGCGAAGTGCGCTTTGAGACGTTCGTCAACGCGCGCGATGAGGCCGAGCGCGAGAGCGCAGCGCGTGCGAAGAACAGCGACGGCGATGCTGGCTCCATCGAGGCAAATGCCCGCGAAGGCATGCGTCGCATGCAAGAATCATCGCGTGAACGAAAGCGTTTGCGCGACGACTTGGAGCAAATCGAAGCGACCGCCTTCCGTCGTTTGCAAGATCTCTTGGTCGTTGAGATCGGCGCCGAGAAGGCGAAGGAACTTGGCGAACTTCCTGCGAAGAAGAAGTCGCGTACACCGATGATTCAGTTTGGCGGCTAAGACCGCGCGACGCGACTGCAGAGGACACAAAAGAACACACGGCACGGTTCAACGCCGTGCCGTGATTTCTTTTGAGCTGTACCGCGCGCGAGCAAAGTGTCCGCGCTCCCGGAAGTCTTCCTCACGCATCCAGTTTCGTCTTCCAACACTCCGGCACTGCGCCGTAGGTTGCGACGACGCGCGAGCGAATACCGCCGCGGCCCTTCCACACCGTGATGAGTTGCATCCACGCAGGGCTCATCGACTGCGCGAGGTCGTCGCGCATGCGGTTCGTCACGGCTTCATAGAAGATCCCCGCGTTGCGGAAGCTCTGGTAGTAGAGTTTGAGACTCTTCAATTCGACGCAGACAGCCTTCGGTTCGTAGCGCAAAATCACATGCGCGAAATCGGGGTGTCCCGTCTTCGGGCACACAGAGGTGAACTCTTCGCTCACGTGCTCGATGACAAAGGGCGCGTCGGTCGGCGAGTCGAAGAATTCAAGCAGTGACGGATCGATGGGGCTCTGATCTGGCATAGCGCGCATACTACGACGCAACGCGTTGGGTGCGTTTGCGTCAAAGGGCAGCGATCATCGCGTGAACGCGGCGAATCAGAGCCGGTACTTCAACAACAGATCCGCGACCTTTGGTTGGTCGGAATTCGCGCGCAGCGAGCGCTGCAGCATCGCGCGCGCCTCGTCGCGGAGCGGCGAGTCGGGCTTTTTGCCGTCCTTGATCCACGCGTTGAGCGCATTCACACCAGCACCGTTCAGCGCAGGCCAGTAGGCCGGATCGATTTCGATCGACTTGCGGTAAGCCGCATCCGACTTCTCGAACTCGTTGAGACGGAAGAGGGACCAACCGAGCCGCTCAAACGCGGCAGCGCTCGGCGCCGTGCGGGTGAGCGCTTCGGCTGCGTTCGCCGCCTCTTTGTAACGCTTCTCGAGCGCGTAGGCGTTGACGAGCGCAAACATGACCTCGACCGGTGGTTCGATCAACTCGCACGCGGTCTCGTATTCTCGAATCGCTTCGGGCCCGCGGCCTGCCTTCGAATAGGCCCGTGCGAGCGCGAGGTGCGCTTGGCCGCTCGCCGGATCGACCCGAATGGCGCGTTCCGCGAACGCGATCGCGCCGTCGGTTTGATCGGAGAGGAACAGAAGGCGCGACATCGCGAGGTTCGACTGAAGGTCACGCGGACGAATCGTGAGCGCACGCTGCAACGCGCGGATCGCGTCCTTCGTCCGGCCCAGTGCCTCAAGGACGCGCCCATGACCACTCGTCGCGTTGAAATCAGTCGGGTCAAGCGACACTGCGCGCGCGTACGCGGGTTCCGCGAGTTCGATCTCACCCTTTTCCTCAAGCACACTTCCCATGCCGGTGTAGGCATCGGCGAGGGTGGGATTTTCCGCGAGCAACTCGCGGAAGATGCGCAGTGCGGTGTCGTAGTCGTCGGCCTCGGCCGCAGCGCGCGCATCCGCGAGACGCACTTCTTCGGCGGCGTTTGGCTCGATGCGCAATGTCGGGCGCGTGACTTGGGCACTTCCACCCGCTGCAGCGTCGCTCGACGATGTCGGCACAGTGCTCCGCGTCGCACAACCGACGGCCAAAAAGGAGGATACGAGCGAACCCGCAATCGCCGCGCGCGTGGTGCTGCGGGGAAGGTGTCCGCCGGCGAGATCGGGCTGTTGTGTCCGGAAAGAACTCATGGGCCCTCTATCTTCGGGCAGGAGCCCCTGCAGCCTGTAATCCGTGGTGAGATTCGTCAGAAATGCACACGACTTCACAGTTCGAAGCCATCGACGACCGTCGAAACAGGCGTTTCCTGCGTTCCTTGGAGGCTTCTCGTCTTTGCCGCGAGTCACTTCGACCCAGCGAAGATCGCGAGGCACTCCGCATTGACGAGATCCCACGCGCGGCCGCTCGGAGCGTCACCCTTCTCGGTTTCGAGCACCTTCGGGACCTCAACGAACGCGGGATGACGGAGCACCGCGCGAAACCACGCGTCGCCACAGAGCCCCTCGCCGATGTGCGCGTGGCGATCCTTGCGTGACGCGAACGCCGCCTCGGAGTCGTTCACGTGGATCGCGGCGACATGCGCGAGGCCAGCTTCGGCATCGAAGCGCTCGAGCGTCGCTTTCGCGCGCGCCGGTGTCGAAACGTCGTAGCCCGCAGCGAAAACGTGGCAGGTGTCGATGCAGTACGCGATGCGCTCGGGCTCGGCCACGAGGTCGCGGATCGTCTTCAGATGATGAAAGGCGTAGCCGAGATTGGTGCCCGAGCCGGTCGTCGTTTCGAGGGCGATCCGCACGCGGTAACCGCGGAGATCGCGGTGGATCGCGTCGATCGACTTTGCGATCCGCTTGAGGCCGTCAAGTTCGTCTGCGGTCGGCTCGGCGTCGAGATCGTTTGGTTCGGCGGGTTTGCGCGCCTTCCCGCCCGACGCGCAGAGATGCGCGCCCGGATGCGCCACCGACACGAGTACGCCGAGCATCTCGCAGCGCTCGAGTTCGGCGCGCTCGCACGCGATCGACTTTGCGAGGTTGTCTGCGTCCGGCGACGCGAGATTCACGAGGTAACTGTTGTGACTGACGATGCGGCGCGCGTCTTCAAAGATCGTCCCTGCGCACGCGGAGCGGAACTCGGCCACCTCGTCCTTCGTCAGCGGCTTCGGCGTCCACTGCCGCTGGTTGCGGGTGAAGATCTGCACCGCGCCAAAGCGAGAGGCGACCGCTTCGTCGATCGCGGCGCGCAGCGCGCCCGCCGTCGAGAGGTGCGAGCCAATCCAGTGCTTCTCGCAGGGC
>CAIWCL010000140.1 GCA_903911205.1 uncultured bacterium | reverse complement strand
ATCGCCGTCCAAACCATGACCGCGGGCTACACCCACGAGATCGACGCCTGCGTGCGTGAAATCGAGCGTTACGCGGCTGCCGGCGCAGATGTCGTGCGCGTTGCTGTGCCTGAACGCAAGGACACCGAAGCGCTCAAAGAGATCCTGAAGCAGGTCTCTGTACCGATCGTTGCCGACGTCCACTTCCACTATCAACGGGCATTGGAAGCCGTCGAGGCTGGCGTCCACAAGATTCGCCTCAACCCCGGCAACATCAGCGACCGCGAGCAGGTCAACAAAGTGATCGACGCCTGCAAAGAGCGCCGGATCCCGATCCGCATTGGCGTCAATGAAGGCTCGATCATCGAGCGCAAAGACAAGCAAAAGCGCGCCGAAGAACTGGGCAAGTTTTTCGCTGGCCACAAGTCGGGCCACATGATCGCGCTGATGATCGCAAAACTCGAAGAGTACCTCGACATCTTCGAAGCACGCGATTTCCACGATGTCGCGATCAGTGCGAAGTCCATGGACGCAGCGCTCGTCATTGATATCTACACCGAGATTTCCAAGCGCTTCGACTATCCACTGCACCTCGGCGTCACGCACGCCGGACCGCGAGATACGGGCGCGATTCGTTCGATCGCTGCACTCTCGACGCTCGTCGCAAACGGCATCGGCGACACGCTCCGCATCTCGTACGCGAGCGACCATATCGACGAAGTCAAAGACGGCCTCGAACTTCTGTATTGCCTCGGCAAGCGCGAGCGGAAGGGCGTCGAACTCATCGCCTGCCCCACCTGCGGACGCATTCAGGTCGACCTCTTCACGCTTGTGAAAGAGGTTGAAAAGAAGTTGATGCCTGAACTCGAGCTCCCGATCAAGGTCGCGGTGATGGGCTGCATCGTGAATGGCCCCGGCGAAGCCGAAGGCGCCGATGTCGCTGTCTTCGCAGGCGATCGTCGCGGCATCATTTATGTGCAAGGCCAGCGCGTTGCGAATGTGCCCGAGCCTGAAATCCTCGATCGCTTGCTCCATGAATGCCGCGAATTCGAGGCGAAGGTGAAGCGCGGCGAAGCAAAGCTCGGCGAGAAACTCGTCGAGATCGTGCCGCCAGATCCGATTGGCGAGCTCGGCTCGGGTGCCGACAAAATTCGCGCGGGCCTTGTCGAGAAGATCGGACTTCCGACGGGCGGTGCCGCTGGCGGAAGCGCCTGATGCACGCGTCAAGACGGTCGGCGCAAGCCCTCAGCATTGTCCTCTCTGGCGTTGTGATCGCGTTGGGCCTCGGCTGCGCGATGCCGCGTTGGACACCGAATCCTTCCTTCGTCATCACGAAGGAGGAGGCGGCCGCGGATCTCAAGCGCATGCAAGCGAACCCGATTGAAGCGCAGCGTCCGGTTGTCTTCCTTGCTGGCATCGGTGACCTCTCCATTTCCTCGGGCGCAATCGAGGAGGCGATCGAACCCACACTTCGGACGAAGTTCGCGGAGTTGCACTTTTTCGATGAGTTCACCTTCGACGGCGCCCGCCAAAAGACGCTGCGAGAAGTTGCCGAACAACTTGGAACCACGATCGACGCGCTTCCCGAAGTCGATGTGATCGCATTCTCGATGGGTGGCCTCGTCGCACGTTTCGCCGCGATACCGGATGCCGCGGGACACCGACTTCCCATCCGGCGGCTCTACACCATCTCGACGCCGCACGAAGGCGCTCGCCTCGCCGGCATCCCGCTTGGGGTTCCGCAGGGCGAAGACATGTGCCCAACCTCCGACTTCATCGATCGGCTGCGAAGGGCGAAACGCGACTACGAGATCCTCTGCTACACGCGCCTCGATGACGTCACCGTCGGCGAGGAGTTCGCGGCACCGGAGGGTGTCGATCTTTGGTGGGTCCCCACCCCTTCGGGCGAGTGGTCGCACATGGCGGCGTTCGAAGATCCTCGCATCTTGGGCGATATCGCTCGACGCCTTCGCGGAGAACCGCCATGGACGACTTCTCCGTCCGCACCGCTTCCGAACTGAGCTGACGCGGGCACATTCTCGTTGCCGTCCGCGCATGGCCCACGTGTCCGAAAGGCGCTCGTGTGATCGTTCGTCCGAAGTTCTTCCCCACGCGGTGCGTCAGAACTCGCGTCGGTTCCGTATAGTGTCCCTGCCATGCTGACCCGAACTTGCTCGAACCGTGCCGAATGCTCGCGCTCTCGTGACGTCCATGCAGATGTCTGTACAGCAGTGCGTCATTCAGCCCGGGCGAGCACCCGTTCGGGATTCACTATCGTGGAGCTCCTTGTCGTCATCGGCATCATCGCCGTGCTCGTCTCGCTGACGTCGGTTGCGCTCTCGCAAGCCGGCGGAAACGCACGCCAAGCACGAGCGCTCTCAAACCTCAAGCAGGTCGGTACCGCGTGGATTCAATACGCGAATCAAAACGACGACCGCGCGATGCTCGGCTACGCCGATCCGGGTGTTCAGTCCTATTTCAAGATGCGCACGAAGGATCAAGCAGGGCAAGCGGTTGCGGCCACCGACGCAGCGTACTACCCCCACCGCCTGCTCCCTTTCCTCGGGTACGACCGCTCGTTGATGTACGACTACATCGCTGAGTATGAAGACGTCACCAGCATCCCGAGCAACGTCATCGCACAGAATCCTGCGTGGGGATACAACGCGTACTACCTCGGTGGTTGGTGGGAAATGCAGGGAAGCCAGCCAACCATGCGTTACGGCACCACTGCAGGCGTCGTCTGCCGTTCGCTGTCCCAAATCGAGCGAACAAGCGAGATGATCGTCTTCTGCGCAAGCACCTATGCGGAGCCTGGGCTCATCAAGGCACCCGACGAACTTCGACTCGGATCTGCGTGGGTTTCCCCGCACATCGTTGGCACTGAGCTCATTTGGCGCTCGACCGACGGCGGCAACTACGGCAACGTGCAAACGTCGATCGTGAATCCTGGCCCCTTCCTCGCATCGCTGTTCTCCGCGCCAACGCGCACCGCGACGGCTTCAAATGTGCAACATGTACAAGGTGGCGGCGCAGCGATGGATGTCATCGTGGCGCAGAGCGTGCCGGTGCGTCGCATCAAGAACTTTGTGCAAACGGTTCGTGCCGACATGTCGACGTCACTGCAGGGTCTCGGCGACCTGATGGATCAACGAAAGTTCATCAACGCCGCCAACCGTTCGTCGGACCCGTATAGCTTCGGGCACAACTGACGCGGATCGTCTTTCATCTCATGCATTCGCGGGGATTTCCCGGCAGCAGCGCGCTGAGGCGTTCGTTTGCGGCGATCGCATGGACAACGGGCGCCCTCGCTTATTCAACCCGATTCGAAAGCCGAGATTCAAGCGCCTCGATGCGCCCGTCGATTCGTACGACTTCCGGGCCAGATCCGTTGGGATCGTGTTCGACAACCGAGGCGCGTGCCGCACGGAACTGCGCGAGGCGCTCACGGATTCGCTTCT
>CAIWCL010000139.1 GCA_903911205.1 uncultured bacterium | reverse complement strand
CGCCGCGCGGCCGGTACTCCCCGGCGACGCCATCGCCCGTGGTGAGGCACTGGAGCAGGCGCTGGTCGCGGCGGTCACCAAGGTGCGCGATCCGGCCGGCGAGACTTGGGCGATCGCGGTTGATCCCGTCGATATCAATGCGTGGCTTGCGACTCGGCTTCCGAAGTGGATCGAGCACGACCCGTCGCTTGCGCCCTTCGAGCGGGCAACGACCGTTCGTATCAGCGCGGCCGATGGTGCGCTGATCGTGGATGCGCCGGTTGGCCCGGAGGCGCTTGGTTTGGTCGGAACGCTGCGAATGCCAATTGCACTCGATGACTCGCCGGATGCGAAGTTGATGGTCGACATCGGGGCGACGCGGATTGGCCTCCTTCCGGTGCCGATTTCGGAGAGCGGGTGGCAAGTTGCCGTCGTATTGGCCGAGGAACTCGCGCGCTTCGAGGCTCGGTATCCCGAACGCCGATTCCGTCTCGCCGACGGCCGGTCGGTGCAGGTGCGGGCAATCGCCTGCGAAAGCGGCCGAATCAAGATTCGGTTTGCAACGCTTCCTGCGAGCGCGTCCCGTCGATAGTCGTCCAACGCACCCTCAACTTCTGCCGTAATCTCCGCGGCCACCGCTGCGATGGCTTCGGCTACATTGCGCCGTCTATGCCAGAGCTCACGATCAACGGCAAGAAGCACACCTTCAAGCCCGGCCAGTCGATCCTGCAAGCCGCCCTCGATCAAGACGTTGAGGTGCCGCACTATTGCTACCACCCAGGTCTCTCGGTGGTGGCGAATTGCCGTATCTGCCTCGCTGAGGTCTGGCAGCCAAATCCCAAGACCGGCAAGCTTGAGGCATTCCCGAAACTCGTGCCGACATGCCAGCAGTCCGCGGCGGAAGGCATGGTGGTGTACACCGATAGCCCGAAGGCGGTCGCAAACCAGAAGTCGGTGATGGAGTTCCTGCTCATCAATCACCCTGTGGACTGCCCGGTGTGCGATCAAGCGGGTGAGTGCCACCTGCAGGATTACTCCTACCAGTACGGCCGCGGTCAAAGCCGCTTCACCGAAGCGAAGAACAAGCAGCCGAAGAAGGACATCGGTCCGAATGTGCTGCTCTACAGCGATCGTTGCATCATGTGCACGCGCTGCGTGCGCTTCACCCGCGAAGTGACGGGCACGAACGAACTCATGGTCGATGGCCGCGGTTCGACCGAGCAAATCGACATTTTCCCAGGCATGGCGCTCGACAACGAGTTGTCGGGGAACGTCGTCGATCTCTGCCCCGTCGGCGCACTGCTCGACAAGGACTTCCTCTTCCAGCAGCGCGTGTGGTTCTTGAAGAAGACCCCGTCGATCGACGGCATCACGGCCTCCGGTGACAACATCTCGGTCGAGCACAACGACGGCCGCGTGTACCGCGTCAAGCCGCGGCAGAACGATGATGTCAACAAGTGGTGGATCACCGACGAAGTGCGTTACGGCTGGAAGTTCGTGCACTCTGAGTCGCGCTTGACGCTGCCCTCCATCAAGGGTCGCGACGCGTTTGATCCGCTGAAGCCAATGGAAGCGTGGCGCGAGGCGGTTGCCGCAGTCGACACGGCGATGTCGGCGTGTCGCTCCGTCAAGAACAAGAATCTCGCGATCCTCGTCAGTCCGATGCTTTCTTGCGAGGACGCCTATCACCTCGCGCGTTACGCACTGTCGATCGACGCGGAAGCAATGCTCGCCGTCGGTCCAGTGCCATTCCAGGGCGAAGACAAGACATTCCCCGGTGGCTTCACGATTCGCGCCGAGAAGGCGCCGAACGCTCGCGGTGTCCGTCGCGTGCTTGAGGCACTCGCCGCGGGCAAGCCTGTCGCGAACGCGCAGGGCTTCGAGCAGGCCATTGCAAGCGGCAAGTACGGCGCGGCGATCGTCACGGGCAACTACCCAAGCGATTGGGTGACGCCTGCACTCGCAGCGTCGTTGAAGTCGGTCGAGACCATCGTCGCGATCGACACGCTGCCGAATGCACTGACCGCGATGGCGACCATCGTGCTTCCAGGCGCCGCGTGGGTTGAGAAGGCGGGTTCGTTCGAGAACGCGACCGGTCGACTCCAGGGCTTCGAGCAAGCCATCGAGCCGACGGAATTCGCGAAGAGCGAATCGCAGATCGCGCTCGACCTCGCCGCCGCACGCGCGGGCCGCATTGCTGCGGGCTATTGCGCGGCTTCGACGCGCGCCGAGATGGCGAAGGTCGCTGGGCTTGAGTGCATGGCGAATGCTGTGCATGCGCCAGAGCACACGGCGACCGTCGAGAGCGACATGGTCATGGTTGAACTCTAAAAACGGTGCCAGGCACGTGCCATGCAGTGCCATGCACTGAGCGGCACTTGCCGTGCACGACTGTGTCTTTCGCGGAACTCGCAGTCTCGGCGGGGTTTGTGTGTTTTCCTTTTGGTGCCAGGCACGTGCCATGCAGTGCCAGGCACTGAGCGGCACGTGCCGTGCACCATATGAAATACCGGGCCGACATCTCCGAAGTCTGGACGCAAGCGTGGCCCACCATCGTCGCGATGCTGAGCTACACGCTCATGCAATTCATCGACAGCCTGATGGTGTCTGTGCTCGGCCCGATGGCGGTTGCCGGTCAAGGCAACGGCGGCATTTGGTCGTGGGTCGCGATCTCCTGCGCGTTCGGCATCCTCGCGCTCGTCAACACACTCGTGGCGCAGCGTGTCGGTGCGGGCCGAACCGACGAAGTCGCGCGCTACGGTTGGGCGGGACTTTGGATTTCGCTCGGATACTGGCTTGCGGTTTTGGTGCCGTTCGCCCTTGTGATCGAGCATGCCTTTCGCGCGATGGGTCACGAGCCCGAACTCGTCGCACTCGAAACCGCGTACGCGCGCATACTCCTCGGCGGCGCCGCGATCACGCTTGCGGCGAAAGCGCTGTCGAACTTCTTCTTCGGACTTCAAAGTCCGAAGGTGATCACGGTTGCCGCGATCGTGGGCAACGTCGTCAACGTCGTCGCGAACTACGTCTTCATCTACGGCGAGCGCGGACTTCCTGAACTTGGTTTGCCCGGTGTTCCCGGCATGCCGAGCTACGGCGTGACCGGCGCGGCGATCGGCACACTCATCGGTACAGCGGCGGAAGCGCTCATTCCTCTCGCGATTTTCCTGTCGCGTCGCTTCGATCGGCTTTACGCGATCCGCTCCGCATGGCGGCCCGATCGCGCGGCGATCATGGATGTACTGCGGCTTGGTTGGCCCGCGGGGCTTCAATTCGCGAACGAAATGATCTGCTGGGCACTCTTCATGACGGTGCTCGCAGGAGGTTTTGGCAGCGAACATATGACCGCGGGTTGGGCCGCGATGCGGTTTGTCCACATCTCGTTCATGCCTGCGGTTGGCCTTTCGACTGCAGCGACAAGCCTCGTTGGGAAACACGTTGGCGAGAAAAATCTCGACGCAGCAGCGCGCTCAGCACACATCACGGTCGGCATGGCGGTGCTTTGGATGGGCGCGTGCGCGCTTGGGTTCGTGCTCTTCCGGCACGAATTGACAAACGTCTTCATCGATACCGACACGGCGGCAGACAGCGCCGCACGTATTCGCGCGATCGGCGCGGGGATCTTCATCTGCGCATCGATCTTTCAACTGCTCGACGCGGTCGGCATCGTCTACACCGGTGCGCTGCGCGGCGCGGGCGACACGCTCTTCCCAGGCGTCGCAACGGTGGTGCTCTCGTGGGTGGTCATCATCGGTGGCGGCATCGTGATGACGCGCGTTGCGCCGCAACTTGAGTCGATCGGGCCGTGGCTCGCGGCAACCGCATACATCGTGCTGCTTGGCATCGTGCTTGCGATCCGTTTCGAGCGCGGGGGCTGGCGGAAGCTGCACCTCATGCACGATGCGGCGGCCGAGAGCGCCACGAGGCTCTAACTCGAAGCTCTAACTCGAAGCTCTAACTCGACGTTGGGCGCTCAGTTCATCAAGTCGCGGAGTTATCGGCGACTTCGCGAGCAACCGGCTCGAGTGCTGACGCCGGGAGTTCATCGGCCTTGCCCGTGACTCCCGCCGAGTGGCCGAATCGCGGCAAACGGCTACACTCCGTCCCCTTGCGCGGAACTGAGAAGTCACCGCGACAAGCATATTCGCACGCCTTTTCAGGTTGGAAGAACACTCGATGAGCGGACTCGACACGGTGATTGGTGGCAAGGCGGGGAATCCCGAAGCGGTCAAGAAGCATCTCGCCGAGGCTGCTCGGCTCGAGAAAGCGCGCGATCGTGATGGTGCGGTGCACGAACTCCGCGCCGCGCGCGAACTCTCCGATGACCAGAACATCACGTTCAAGTTGGCGTATCTCCTCGACCTTGGTGGCGAGGAGAACGAAGCTGTGCAGCTCTACACCGAAATCACGAGTTGCAAGAAGCCGCACCTCAATGCACTCGTCAACCTCGCAGTGATTTGCGAAGACCGCGGCGAGTATCTGCGTGCCGAACGCCTGTTGACGCAAGTCGTTGACACCGATCCAAATCACGCGCGCGCTCGCCTCTTCATGAAGGACGTCGTCGCAAGTAAGGACATGCAGGTCGAGACCGATCCGGGCGCAAGCCCGCTTGGAAATGCGGTGCTCGATACGCCGGTCACCGACTTCGAACTCTCGGTTCGCGCACGCAACTGCCTCAAGAAGATGCAGATTCGCACGCTCGGCGACCTCCTCAAGATCACCGAAGCCGAACTCCTCAGCTACAAGAACTTTGGTGAGCAGTCGCTCGTCGAGATCAAGGGGATGCTCGCTTCGAAGGGTCTTCGCCTCGGTCAGGGCCTCGAAGGCCAAGGCCGCGTCGGCGTCCGCAAGGACATCCTCGACGAACTCAAGGCAACGGTTCCCGAAGCCGTCCTCAACAAGCCAATTTCCGCGCTTGAACTCTCGGTTCGTGCGCGCAAGGCGCTCCAACTCCTCAACATCGCGACGCTCGGCGAACTCGCTTCGCGTACCGAGGCAGAGTTGATGGGTGTGAAGAACTTCGGCGCGACCAGTTTGCACGAGATTCGCGAGCGACTGGTCCAGCACGGACTCTCGCTCCGAACTCTCAGCTGAATCCTCCGCTGATTCACCTGCGCGTGTGCGCGGGTGATCGGCTGCGTGGCCTGACATTTTGGAAGGAACTTGCATGGAACCGCAGGCCTTCGATCGGAACAGGCGCACCTTCATTCTCGCAGCCGCGGTACTCGCGGCGGGCGGGGCGTTGTCTTGCGAACAGCCGCAGGGCCTGAAACGGCCGCGCTCCTCGAAGCCCCTCGAAGGTGGCGACGCCGGCGCGTCTGGCGCGTCGGTAGCGACCGAGGCGAGCGGAGGAGCGGCGAAGGCTCCCGCCAAAGCGGGGGACGCAACGAAAGCACCCTCGACGAGTGCAGCCAAGCCGCAGGAGAGTTCTGCCACGGACGCTGAGGGTGCGAAACCCAAGCCCCCCGCGCCGCCCGTGGAACGCCCGTTGCCTCCAACGGCCGAGCCCGCGATCCGCGTCAAGAGCGGTGGGCTTCCGAAGTCTGATCCCAAGGTTCGTATCGAGGGGCCGGGAGCTCATCTTTGGATCATTGAGCCTGGTGGTGTCGCTCCCGGAACGGTCGGGCAATCGCCGGTCGAATTTCGATGGACCGATGCCGGTTGGACGGCGACCGAAGCCGCAGGAACGTCGCGTGCACGTCCGCTCGCGTTGCCTCCGCGCGCAACGCTTGAGGTCATGGCGCTCCGCGACGAGCCCCAACGCCTCAAACTCCTTGGAAGTGAATGGCCGGGCACGGTTCGTCTGGTGCCGCAGCCGAATGATCTGAATGAACCCGTGGACATCGTGCACGAAGTGCCGATGGAGACGTATCTGCCGGGCGTTCTCGCGCAGGAGTTGTTTAACAAGTGGACGGTCAACGTCCATCGTGCGCAGGCGGTGGCGGCACGCAGTTGGGCGCTCTGTGAAATCGCGCAATGGCGCGGCCGCCGCCACTTTGACGTGGTTGCGGGCGAACTCGGCCAAGCGTGGATCGGCGCGACGAAGCATCAACGCAGCATCGATGCCGTTGCGGAAACCCGCGGCGAAGTGTTGCTTTGGGCGGGTCGCGTCGTGCCCGCGTACTACTCGAGTTGTTGTGGCGGGGAACGCGCCAGCGCGCGCGATGCCATCTCGTCTTCCATCGTCCACGACATTCCGCCGCTTGTGGTGTCGAAAAAGGACGGGCGCGATTGCTGTTCGTCTGCGCCGACGTATCGCTGGCAATCAAAATTCGATCTCGCGACCTTTGCGCGCACGTTGCCCGCGTGGGCGCGTGAGGAGGGATATGCGTCGCTCTTCAAGGTCGAGGGATTGCGGCGTATCGAGATCGCAGAGCGCAATGCTGCGGGACGGCCAGTGCGTTTCCAGATCACCGATGCCAAGGGAATGCTGTACGAAGTGCAGGCCGAGCGCTTGCGTTTCGCGCTCAACGCGGATCCTTCGCGCCCCGGAAACCTGCGGCCTTCGAAAGAGCGCTTGAAGAGCGCGTTCATCGAGCCGCTCGTCGTCGGCAAAGAATTGGTGGTCTCCGGACGCGGGCACGGCCATGGTGTCGGAATGTGCCAGTACGGCGCAGAGGCGATGGCAAAGAAGGGCGCGAAGCCCTCCGCGATCCTTTCGCGCTACTACCCGGGCTCCGATCTCGTCAAGGCGTACGCCTAACGCGAGTGTCACCACGCGCGTCCGCTACATTCCGCGCATGCACGCAATTCATCCCGGAAGCCGCCTGCGCGAGGCGATGTCGCGCGGCACCGTCCTTGTACCTGGCAGTTTCAACGCACTTGTCGCGCGATCGGTCGCGCGTGCAGGCTTCGAGGCGACGTACATCTCTGGCGGCGCAACGGCGAATGTTGCGGGCTACCCCGACATCGGTCTCATCACGCTGAGCGAGATGTGTCGCACGATTCGTGAGATCTCTGATGCATCAGGCCTTCCGGTGATCGCCGATGCCGACACGGGTTATGGCGAAGTGGAGTGCGCGATCCGCACGGTCGTCGACTACGAGCGTGCAGGCGCGGCGGCACTTCATCTCGAAGACCAGGTCTTTCCCAAGCGCTGCGGGCACCTCGACGGGAAAGATCTTGTTCCGGCGCAGGACATGGCCGACAAAGTGGCCGCAATGGCCGCGCGACGGCTCTCACGCGACTTTGTCCTCATCGCACGCACCGATGCACGTCACGTCACAGGTTTCGACGACATGGTTGCCCGCGCGAATCTCTATCGCGAGGCAGGTGCCGATGTGATTTTCCCCGAAGGGCTGCATGACGCCGATGAATTCGCACGATTCATGAAGGCGTCGCCGGGCGCGACGCTCGCGAACATGACGGAGTTCGGAAAGACGAAATACCTCACCGAAGCGGAGTTCCGCGCATTAGGGGTGGCCATCGTGATTTATCCGCTTTCGCTCATGCGCATCGCGATGAAGTCCGTCGAAGACGCGCTCGCGGCATTCCGTCGTGATGGCGGATTCCATGGCACGCTCGAGGACATGCAGTCGCGCAAAGAGCTCTACGAACTCCTGTCGTACAAGCCCGGCGATGAGTGGCGATTCCCTGCGAATCGCTGAGCATTCTGGATTTCTCGAAGCGGTTGCGCGTTCGCTCCTGCGACGCGGAATATCGCAATGCGAAGTGGTTGTGCGTGTCGAAGTTCCGCCATTACTTCGTGTCAGGCTTCTTCGGCTTCGGCGGGGGCGGAGCCTCTTTCGGTGACAACAGATCGAAATCGAAGTCATCGCCCGCCTTCGTGCGCGTCCATTTCAGCACGAGTTCGCGCGGCGCAAGCCCACGAGTGTGTACGACCGGCGGTGTCGGATGTGCTTCTTCGAGTCGCTGCTCTTTCTTCGTTTGTCGAGAGGGCTTTGCGGGAATCAACTCGAAGAGGGGCTTCGTCTTTGCGAGTGGATCTTGCGGAATGTCGAGTGAGGAGTCGTCGGCACGCATCTCTTGTGTGCGTCCGTGAATGGAGACCTCCATCACAAAATCACGTTGACGTAGTTTCGCAAGGAGGTCGTCCAGATCGGCTGCTGTCTCCCCATTCCGCGCGAGTGCGCGAAGGCCCTCGGCGAGAAATGTGAGCCGCATCGCAGCGGTGCCGAAGGCGGTTGGCTGCGTTGATTTTGCCCACTCTTTCCAGGCTTTTTCGAAACTCGCGATGTCGTTGGTGCCGAATGCCTGCACGAATGCGCGCTCGCTGGGCATCCCGGCGTGGATGAGTTTGAGGTAGCCCTCAAAGCGCGGCTGATACCGACCATTTTCAGCAGTGCCGAGAAACTGAATCATCGACCAGGACTGCATGTACTGGATCGACGCGTTCCCGGCAGCGACGTTGGAGTTCCACTCATCGCTATTCATGCGCAAAAGTCGCAGAAACTCGATGGTCGTGCCGCGATCAATCGCGCGTTTCATCGCATCGACTGGGCCCGGACTTGCTTGCCCAAGGATCACGCGGCCATCGACAACGACCGCTTCGCCGAAGAATTCAGCGAGACCTTCGTTGACCCACATCGGAAGCGTGTTGGTGAAACGGCTAAACGCGTATTGGTGGAAGCCTTCGTGCTGAATGACGTGAAAGACGCGTGTGCGCGGGAGGCTCTCGACGAAGAACGCGAGCGCAGCTCCGCGTGGCGACATGAAGAACATGCCGCCTGATCCGGTGGCGTTGATGCCGTACGTGTTCTTCAAAACGTCGAGGTAATCGCGCTCGCGCGAGAACATCAAGACGAAGGGGACCTCGGGCGCTTGTTGCGGCAAGTGCGCGAAGCGCTTGGCGTACTCTTGGTAGAAGAGGTCGAGGTGCGCCGCGTACGTCTTTGTCTCGTCGGCAGGGAGGTCGCTCAGGATGCGATAGTGACGCGAGCGTTGCTCGCGACCAGCGCGTTGGTAGAAGTCGGGTCCGGCAGTTTCGCGTGTGCCTTGCGCGGTCGACGTGGACGAGAGAAGCGCAACGGTGGATGCGGCCGTGAGTTCCGCGGAATGCGTGATGAGTACTGCGGCAACAGCGCGGGCAACCGGACGCAAGAATCGAAGCTTCCTCAACATTCCGGCAGTCTAGTTCTCGGCACACCACATCTTGAAACTGGGGTGATCGGGGTGCGTCCGTTCGAGGCCGGGGTCGATAAGCAGGATTTCTCCGGGGTTTGCCGAAACGAAACAGAGAAAATCGCGGAAATTCGGCGGTTTCGGACTCCATTTGCGGCCGCGTACGGAAGAATGGCCGTGTCGGAGAAATCCGACCCCGCAGGCCGTTAGGGACGGCTTGCGTTCGCAAGTTCTTGGGTTGAGGGACCTGAGAACGGGCGGAGGTAAAAAGGGACGGCAACTCGGAATCTAGACCGGGTTGCCTGTGAACGGCGGAAAGGGAACCTGCCGCTCACAAGCTCACGTTCGGGGACGCCTGGACGTGAGATTTCTCGGAGGGCCTTTGATGATGCGAGTCTTCGTCGACGCAAATCTTCGATGACTCAAATCTTCGAGGGAACGGGATAGGACTCCTGCGCCGGGAAGCGCATGAGACCGAACAAGGGAACGCGCCGCGTGTCGAAAGGGACACGCGGCGCGTTGTTTTTAGCGCTCGCGTGTTTTAGCGCTCGCAACCTGCTTCGCAACTTGCTCGCTTTGGTGCGGATGACGCCAAAGGTCG
>CAIWCL010000138.1 GCA_903911205.1 uncultured bacterium | reverse complement strand
CTCCCGCCGAAGGCACGAAGTCTCCCGCGGTGATCATTCTCCACGGCGGCGCGGGGAGCGCCGCGCAAATGCGCACGAACTCGGGTTTCGATCCCGTCGCGCGCGACCACGGCTTCATGGCCGTCTATGCCGAGGGCACTGAGTTCGGCGTCGGGCTCGGCGACGCGAAGCACGCATGGAACACCGGCCACCTCCTCCGCCGCCAGGTGCGCGATGCGGACGACATCGCCTACCTCGACGTGCTCATCGACCGGCTGATCGCGGAGCACGACGCCGATCCGTCGCGGATCTTCATGACCGGCGGCTCGAACGGCGGAATGATGACCTTCGTGTACGCCGTGCAGCGCCCCGAGCGCCTCGCGGCGGTCGCGCCCGTCGTTGCGTCGATGTTCACCTTCGACAAAACGCCGAAGGTGCCGCTTCCGATCCTGATCATCAACGGTGCCCGGGACGAGGAGGTTCCGCTCGCGGGCGGCATGAGCGCCAACGCGCTCGTGCGCGCGGCGCAGGCGACACCCTTCAAGCCCCTGCGCGAGGTCGTCGACTTCTGGGTGAAGGCCAACCGGTCGAAGACGCTGGGCGTATCCAAGGTTGCAGGCACCGTGACGACCACGACCTACGCCGCAGGCGAAGGCGAGAGCGAAGGCGGCGCGACCACGGAGTTCATCGTCGACAGCACCGGCGGCCACGGCTGGCCCGGCACGAGTGCGCGCCGCGGCGACAACACGCCGATCACGGCGTTCCGCGGGGCGGAGCGCGTGTGGAAGTTCTTTCAGGACAAGGTGCGGAAGCCGGATCCGAAGCCGGATCCGAAGCCTGCTGCCACGCCGAAGCCCGCGGGTTCACCGTCATCCGCCCCTGCCGAAGCGGCTCCCGTGACGGTACGCGTGCTCGACTTCCCCAATCTGCGCGACGAGGCGCGCAAGCGCGACGTGCCGATCGCGGTGCATCTTCCGTCGGGCGCGGGGCCATTCCCCGTGATCGTCGTGTCGCACGGCGCAGGCGGTGATCGCGCCACGCACTTCGGACAAGCGCAGGATCTCGCGGCGCACGGCTACGCCGTTCTCTGCGTCGAACATGTCGGCAGCAACCGCGCGCGGCTCTCGAAGGCGGGCCTCCGCATGGTGCGGGAGATCGAGGCGATGACGCGCGATGCAGACGAAGTGCTGGCGCGGCCGCGCGACGTCTCCTTCGCGCTGGACTGTGCGACCGAGTGGAACGCCTCGCATGCGACGCTGAAGGGACAACTCGATGTAGCCCACGCCGGCGCGATGGGGCACTCCTTTGGCGCGTATACCACCATGGTGGTGTGCGGCATGCGCCCGGCGCTCGACTGGCTCACGCCAAGGGTTGAGCCGGGGAAAGGCCTGGGCCCCGACCTCCGCGATCCACGCATCCGCTGCGGCGTGGCGTTCTCACCGCAAAGCCCGGGGGAACCCTTCTTCCTCGCCGAGAGCTTCGCCAGCCTCCGCGCGCCGCTGCTCGGCATCACCGGCTCGAAGGACGACCAGCAGGCGGGCCGCACGGCCGCCGAACGGAAGGCGTCCTTCGCGCTCTGGCCGAAGGGCGAGCATCGCTTGGTGTGGCTCTCGAAGGCGAGGCACAACGACTTCACGTCGTCGTCGGGCGACACCGGGCGATCGCTCCCGAGCACAACGCGCGAGGACGTGCAACCCGTCACACGCGCCGCGACGCGCGCCTTCTTCGACCTCCATCTCAAGTCCGACGCGAAGGCCGCGGACCGGCTGACCACCGAAGCGCTGCAAGCGCACCTTCGCGGAGAGATCGATGCGCTCGAGATGCTTTCGAAGTGACGCGCTCACGGAGTGACGTACCGGCGGAGTGGTCGCCTACCGCGTCATTCCCGCGAGGTCAATGAAAAACGCCTGCACCAACGCAGTTTCCTTCAATCGCTCGAATCGACCCGATTGCCCGCCGTGACCAGCCTCGAGATTGATGTGAAAGTAGAGCGGATTCGCATCCGTCTTCATCCGACGTAAACGCGCGACGTACTTTGCTGGCTCGTAGTACTGCACCTGTGAATCCCACAAGCCTGTGGTGACAAGCATCGATGGATACGGCTTCGCCTCGATGTTGTCGTAGGGCGAATACGAACGGATGTAGTCGTACGCGGCCTTCTCGCGCGGATCGCCCCACTGCGTCCATTCATTTGTTGTGAGCGGAATCGTCTCATCGAGCATCGTCGTCAGCGCATCGACGAACGGCACTGCGAGCAACATGCCGCGGTAGCGATCGCCCGCTTGGTTTGCGACGGCGCCCATGAGAAGGCCGCCCGCAGAACCGCCACGCGCAAAGACTTTGTCCTTCGCGCCGTAACCCTCGCGTACGAGGAAATCGGTCGCGTCGACGAAATCGTTGAAGGTGTTCTGCTTGAACAGCAAACGCCCGTCTTCGTACCAATCTTGTCCAAGATCCGCGCCACCACGAACATGCAGCGTTGCCACCGCAAATCCGCGATTCAAAAGCGAGACATCACTGCTTGAGAACTCGGCATCGCTTGTGATGCCGTACGCGCCGTATCCATCCACGACAAGTGCGTGCACGCCGTCCTTTGCGTAGCGATCCTTCCGCCACACGATCGAAATGGGAATGCGCTTCCCATCACGACTCGGCGCCCAAAGCCGCGCGCTTTCGTATTGCGTCGCGTCGTAGCCCGGAACTGGCTGCACCTTGCGCACAGTTTGAGCGCCCGACGCCACATCGACATCGATCGTCGTACGCGGCGTCGTCAGTGAGGTGTAGACCACGCGTACCGATGGAAGCGACGCATCGAGGTTGTCGCCAAAATTCATCGCGAAGGCTGATTCCTTGGTCGGCACGACGAAACCCGCCGGATTTCCATCGGCGCCTCCGCTCGCGTCCCACGGGAGCACGCGAATCTGCGAGTTCGCCGCGACACGCTCTTGAAGCACGATCGCGTTGTCGAACAGTTGGACCGCGTCAATCGCAGCGTCTGTGCGATGCGGTACCAACTCGCGCCACGCCGCACGATCTGCCACGCGCGCGTCGTCCACCGAGACCACACGGAAGTTCCGCGCTCGATCATTCGTACGAATGACCCAACGCCCCTTCAAGTGATCGGCGTAGTTGCGCACTCCGTCGACGCGCGGCAACACCACGCGCGCTGCGGCGTCGGGCCGCGCACGTGGCACCGCACGCAGTTCATTCGTGTCGTAACCCTCGAGCGAAATCAGGATGTACTCGTCGGACGCGCTGGTACTGATGCCAGCGAACAGCGTCTTGTCTGGTTCGTCGTACACCAGAACGTCGCGCTCGGCGGCCGTGCCAATCGCGTGGCGATAGATCGGACCACTCTGGAGTAAGACCGGATCTTGACGCATGTAGAAAATCGTCGCGTTGTCTGCGGCCCATGCGACCGATTCCAGCGTGGGCGTGATGCGCTCTGGGAGCACTTCGCCCGTCGCAAGATTCTTGATGTAGAGCGTGTGGATGCGACGACCGCTCGTATCTTGCGTCCATGCGAGGTAGCGGCCGTCGTCGCTCACCGCGTAATCGCCGATCGCAAAGTAGTCCTCGCCCTTCGCAAGCGTCGGGCCATCAAGCAGCAACTCGACAGGTGCCTTCGGATCGGGTCCTGCAGCACTGCCTTGTTGACGATACACCTTCGCGTACTCAGCGCCCTTTTCGAACTCGCTCCAATACCACGCCCCACGGTTGAAGGCAGGTACGGTGGCGTCGTCTTCCTTGATGCGCGAGCGCATTTCTGCAACAAGCGTGTCGCGGAGCGGCACGAGTTGCTCAGTCATCGCATCGCAGTAGGCCTTCTCAGCCTCGAGATACTCCATGATCTCGGGGCGCTTCTTGGTGGAGTCGTCGTCGCGCAGCCAGTAGTACTCGTCCATGCGATCGCCGTGCGGGCTCTTGACAACGAACGGAGTTTGCTGGGCGATCGGTGGTTGCACGGTGCAGGCTTGAAGCAGGATGGCGGACATGAACCCGACGACAATCAATGAAGCACGCATGGGGATCAAGGATACCCGCGGTATCGCGGGGCGCAGGGCTGTATCCTGCGCCAACCGACGCTGGCTGCTTCGATGACGACAACCACCGCAACATTCCCTCCGCGTGTCGCTGTGGCGTCGCTCCTCGTAGCCTTCGGATCGATCGCGATATCGGCGTGTTCGCCACGTCCGCGCGAGCTGGATGCAACACGCCCGACCGCCTCGATCGAGGCCAATCCGTTGCAAGGTTTCGCACATCTCGCCTCGGGCGAGTGGACGACCGCACTCGCTTCGGGCACCGTGCTGCGCGAAACATGGCGTTGGGAGCCAGACGGCCGATCACTGCGCGTCATCGGCGAGAGCCTCTCGCCAACCACGGACCCGCGAACCCCGAACCCTTGGAGAGAAGAGCAAATCTACTTCGTTGACCCGACGACCAACACCGTGCGCGTACGCGGTTCGAACTCGTTTCGAAACGGTACCTTCGAAGGCACCGTCACTTTCGGGGAGAAGACCGCGCAGGCGCAAGTCGATATCAACCAAGAAGGCGACGTTCGACACCTCGTTCGACACCTCGTGCGCCACTGGACCTTCGTGAACAACGAGCGCTTCGACACCGAGTTACTCGAAGTGATCGACGGCGAGGGACTCGTTCCGCTCGTGTCATGGACGTACTTGCGCTCGTCGTCTCCCGATGCACTTCATCCACCGACACCATCGACCAACATGAACATCTCGCCGACAAGCCAAGTCTCTTTACCCACTTCGCATCATGGCGCTTGGCGGGGCGAGAATCGACTTTGGATCATGGATCCTGACACGCCTTTCGTGTCAGAGGGCACGATGGCGATCGCAGACCGTACTGTCCGCTACACATGGTCACACGAAGGCAAACCGCAGACGGGTGAACTCACGCTGAAGGGCCAGCCCGGTGCGTTGAAGGCGACATGGACCGACACATTTCACGCACAGGAACCGTTCACGCTGCACGGGTTTCTCGAGATGTCAGCAGAGAGCGACCTGTTGCGGCTCTTCACCACGTATGACGCCGGTGAAGCAACGTGGGGTTGGATCATCGAACTCGACTTCCGCACTCCCTCGGCCTGCACCATGCGCATGTCGAATGTGATGCCGGGGCTCGGCGCAGTGCCGGCAGTGCTCCTCGAAGGCACGCGATAGGTTGCGCGCACACGCTCCCGCACAGTCGACTGGCCGAATTGCCGCCGCGTCCGCAACTTCGCGATACTTCCGCCATGGAACCGCCCACCCCGAATCAAGACCTGTGGAACGCTGTCGACCACGCACTGGAAGCGTGGCTGGCGCCGCAGGACGCCGCGCTCATTGCAAGCACTTCGGCCGCGACGGCTGCGGGTCTACCCAAGATCGCGGTCGCACCCGCACAGGGCAGGCTGCTTGAGGTACTCGCGCGGGCGATCGGTGCTCGGCGGATTCTTGAGGTCGGCACGCTTGCCGGCTACAGCGCGATCTGGCTCGCGCGTGCGCTGCCCGCCGATGGCATGCTCGTGACGCTGGAACTGGATCCGGCACGCGCAGAACTCGCACGGGAGAACATTGCGCGTGCGCGCGTCGCTCCGCGTGTCGAAGTCATCGCTGGCTCGGCGACCGCGTCGCTCGAAGCGCTTCGCACCGCAGAAACGCCGCCCTTCGACCTCGTCTTCATCGACGCGAACAGGGAACAGTGTGCGGTGTATCTCGAGCATGCACTCGCGCTTTCGCGGCCGGGAACCGTCATCATCGTCGACAACGCGATCCATCGCGGGAGAGTGATCGAAGCAGGTACTGGTGACGCGAGTGTGGACGGCGTACGCGCGATGATGGAGGTGATCGCGCGTGATCCGCGGCTTGCGGCAGCGGGCGTACAGACGGTCGGCGCGAAGGGCTACGACGGATTCGTGATGCTCGTGGTCGGCGAGAGCGCAGCGACCACGGCCCCGCCTGCGCAACCGAGCGACACGCTTGACAGCATGCTCGCGCACGACGCTTGGGCGACACGCGAGGTGCTGCGCGCGTGCGCAACGCTCGACGACGGCGCGTGGCACCGGGCGTTTGAGATCGGCCCAGGGTCGTTGCACGACACGCTCACCCACATCGTTGGCGCGATGTTCCGCTGGGCGGATCGCATCGACGGACCACCGCGACTGGTCCGACCCTCCATCGAGGATGGCACACGACGCGCGCCGGCGGAACTACTCGCATTGCTCGACCTCGCGGCCGCAGAGATCGCCGCGAGTGCCGCTCGGGCGAGGCTCCGCGGACTCGCGACCAAACTCGATGTCACTCTTGGAGGAACGGCGTATCGCTTCACGCTCGGAGGAATGCTCACGCATGTCGCCACGCATGGCGCCCACCACCGCGCGCAGTGCCTCAACATGCTGCGCAGGCTTGAGATCGCGGGCGTGAGTGACAGGCTGCCTGAAATCGATCTCCTCGAGTGGGAGCTGTCAAACCCCGAGTAGCGCGATCCGCGAGGATCGTGGACTCAGTCACCTCAACGCGGTCCCGTCGGTGACTCTTGTACAGTGCTCCTTGCTGCGACGAAACGCGCCGCGTGCATCACGCATGTCGAAAGCGCATGCAGAATCCTCATGAAGAACATTGAGCACTCCCCCGCGTCTACACCATCCCCGCGTCACCGCTTGAGTTCCGTGGCATCGCTGCGCATCGTGGTCGCGCTTTCCGCGTGCAGCGCACTCGGTCTCGCGTCAGGTGGCTGCCAAGTCGCGAAGCAAACACTTCGCGCCGACTTCACCGACTTCAACACCATCATCCAGCGCAGTCAAAACGAGCAGATGCTGCTCAATCTCGTGCGCATGCGCTTCCGCGAGGCGCCGCTCTTCCTGCAGGCCGGTTCGCTCACCGCGTCGTACGAGAACACCGTCTCGGCGGGCGCGGACGCCACAGCGCAGCAGGGCGACCAGTCGCTGATCGGGGTGACGGGTACCTACACCTTCTCGTCGAAGCCGACCATCGCGTACACGCCCGTCGAAGGCCAACAGTACGTGCAGCAGTTGATGATCGAGATCCCGCCGCCACACTTCGGCATGCTGCTCCGCGCAGGCTGGCCAGTACAGAAGCTCTGCAATCTCCTTGTTGAAAGTGTGACGCCAACGGGCGAAGAACTGCTTTCGGCGCGGCCAAAGTCGCCCAGTTACCGCGAGTACAAGGAGTTCGTCGCGACGCTCGTCGCGGCTGAGGCCGTCGGACGGCTCTCGGTCGTGAAGCGCGCCGACGGCGGCTTCGAGCTGAAGGCGGAAGGAAAAACGATCCCACTCGAGAGCTTCCGGCTGCGCTCGCTCTTCTTGGCGATGTTCGAAGCGGCAGAGAGCATTGAGGTTCCTGAACCACAGCGCAGTTGGACAACCGCCGCGATTGGCGGTGAAGAGATCCGCATCCGCGCGACCGCAACGCAGCCGACCGACGCACTCGTTTCGGTTGAATATGCCGGCTGGTACTACAGCATTGCAAACGATGACGTCTGCTCAAAAGACACACTCGCACTCTTCATGCAACTCTGCCGCATCCAGTCGGGGGCACCCGCACCGGGACCGGTGCTGACGATTCCCGCGCGGTGAGGTGTCACGCAGCTCCTTCGATCAATGAGCCGCCCCACTCTTCGCTTTCGCGGGCATGGCCACACTGAGTACCGTCGCGAGCGCGAGGGTCGCCAAGACGATCACCAGCGAAAGCGTCGTATCGATCTTGATCGACTTCTGCGGTGCCATACCAATCACATCGAGGTACGGCGGCACGCTGAGGAGCAGCAATTTCACTCCGACGAATGCGAGAATCAGAATGAGCGCCGGCTTCAAGAAGCGGAACTTCGAGATCAACGCGGCGAGGCAGAAGTAGAGCGCGCGCAATCCGAGGATCGCGAAGATGTTGCTTGTGAAGACAATGAAAGGATCAGGCGTGATCGCAAAGATCGCGGGGATCGAATCGACGGCGAAGACAAGGTCGGTGACTTCGACGAGAATCAGCGCGAGAAAGAGCGGCGTGATCGCCCACTTCGCCGACAACGATCCAGCGGGCGCGGGATCCATCATGTCCTTGCCCGTCGCGGCATCCTTGCTGTAGGTGGGCTTGATGGTGCGCTTGGTGAAGAAGCGCTGACCATCGTAGAAGTCGACGGTCGGGAGCAGTTTCTTACAGACCCGCACCGCGATGTTCTGCGATGGATCGTCGTTCCCCTTGATGAGTGCCATCTTGAGCGCGGTCAGCACAAGGAAGCCGCCGAAGATGATCAGGATCCACTGGTACTTCAGAATCAGGCCAGCGCCGATCCCGATCATGCCGCCGCGCATGATGAGCGCGCCGATGATGCCCCAGAAAAGCACGCGATGCTGATACTTCGCAGGCACCGCGAAGAACGAGAAGATCAACGCGATGATGAAGATGTTGTCCATCGCGAGCGATTTCTCGACGACGTAACCAACGAGATATTGCTTTGCTGCCTCGAAGCCCTCCACCGTGCCGGAGATGATGATGGGCTGTTCAGGTACTTGCCCCGCGAGCTCGTGCGTGTTGTAGCGCGGCGTATCAAGGCCAAGTCCAAGCCAGTTCGCGTCGTACGCCTTGTAGACAAACGCGGAGAACGCAATGCCGCAGGTGAGCCAAATCACAGACCACGTCGCCGCCTCCTTCATCGATACTTCGTGCGCTTCACGATGGAAGACGCCGAGGTCGAGTGCGAGGAAGAGAACGACGAGCCCGATGAACGCGACGTAGGCCCACATCTTGAGTGATGCAGGATTGGCGGCAGCTGTGGTGGCCGCGTCTGCGGCGAGGAGAAGAGTGTCGATCATGAGGGCCCCAAATTTGGGACGCGATGGTAGCGGCGCAGGAGAGACAAGTTGCCGAACAACTCAGGAATCCGGCTGAATCCGGATGCTTGTGCAGCCGCGTCTCCGATGGGCGAGTTCCGGCAAGCCGTAGACTAGATCCCCAATCGCGCAACTTTCCCGAGGCCACCGGAGACATGGATTCGCTTACCCAAATCGCGCTTGGCGCGTGCACCGCAGCCGTCTGCGTGCCACCCAACCATCGCCGCCGCGCGATCGTGGCAGGCGCGCTCCTCGGCACGCTGCCCGATCTCGATGTCGCGATCGATTTCGGCGGGCCTGTTGAAGACTTCACGATGCACCGCGGGTTCAGCCACTCGCTCTTCGTGCTTGCGCCGCTTTCGCTTGTGATCTGGCTCCTGCTCCGGCAATGGTGGAGTCCGGTACGCGAGGCGCCGCGCGCGTGGCTCGCGGCAGTCGGACTCGCGCTTCTCACGCATCCCCTGCTCGACGCACACACCGCGTACGGAACACAACTCTTCTGGCCACTCGAAACGCCGCCCGTCTCCTGGGCGACCGTCTTCATCATTGACCCGCTCTACACACTGCCGCTCCTCGTGGGTGCGATCGTCGTCCTCGTACGGCCAATCTCGACGCGAAGTCGTGCGTGGCTCGTCGCGGGCCTCGCACTCAGCACGGCATATCTTGGATGGTCGTGGATCGCCCGGGAGATGATTCTTGCGAATGCGCGGGCATCGCTCGCGAGCGCCGGCATGTCGAACGCCCGAATCTTTGCGACGCCTTCGCCGCTGAACACGCTCCTCTGGCGCGTCGTGGCGATCGACGCGCCCGCCGTGGACGGCACTCTGAGGAGGCTTGCGGGACGACAGTTTGAAGGCCTCGACTCGCTCGTCGCCGACGACGGGCCGATCGAATTCACAGAGATCCCTTCCGACGGTGACACGCTTGCCGCCGCCGCCGATGTGCCCGCGGTCGCTAGGCTCGCGTGGTTCGCAGACGGCTTCGTCGGCGGACGCGTCGAGGGCGACGAACTCATCGTCACCGATCTCCGCATGGGTCAGCATCCCGACTACGTCTTCCAACACGTGGTCGCCACGCGGGGAAACCCGCACTGGCATCCGATCGACGCGAGGCGCGTGCCGAACACCATGCGCGCGGACCG
>CAIWCL010000137.1 GCA_903911205.1 uncultured bacterium | reverse complement strand
GATGATGTCCTTCTTGATCCGCGCGAGCATGACCTCGTCGGCGGCCTGTTTTGCGGCCTTGCTGTCGTCCTTGGGCTTCACGAAGTCATCGTGCTGGGTGCTCACCACGATGGTGTCGATCTTGCGCGGGCTGTTGTCGTCGTTGTACTCGATCGTCACCTGGCTCTTCGCATCGGGGCGAATGCCCGAAACGATGCCCTTGCGACGCACTTCCGCCTGCTTCTCAACGAGGCGGTGCGAGAGGTTGATCGGAAGTGGCATGAGACGATCGGTCTCATCGCACGCGAAACCGAACATCATGCCTTGATCGCCAGCGCCTTGCGCCTTCTTCGACTTGCGCACCACGCCGCGCGCGATGTCGGCGGATTGTTCGTGAAGCAGGTTGATGACGCCGCAGCCGTGGCCGTCGAAGCCCATCGCGGCATCGTCGTAACCGATGCGGAGGATCGCATCGCGCACAGTCTGCTGGACATCGAACTTCTTCTTGGGGTTATGGCTGAACTTGATCTCGCCGGCCACGATCGCTTGCGCCGTCGTGACAAGCGTCTCGCACGCGCAGCGGCCTTCGGCGTCGTGATCGAGGATGAGGTCGAGGACGGCATCCGAGATCGCGTCCGCGACCTTGTCCGGGTGACCCATCGAGACGCTTTCAGACGTGAAGAGGTGGCGGCGGTTGCTCATGAATTTCTCAGTTCGAATGTTCGAGGGTGACTGTTGGAGACGGACGGGGTGGCGCGTCGGGATGCGCGATCTAGCGTTCGCGCGAAGAACCAAACTCCCGGACCTGACCGTCGCGCCGTGCGTGCCGATCCGTGAGTGAAGGGGCGGAATATATCGAAGGAGGACCGTGGGTCGCGGTCGTGCGGCCGCACAGATCGAAAAACCCTCCCTGAACACGACGATTCCGGGAACCCGGTGCTCGCCCGCGTCGAAGCGGGAGGTACGTTCTCTCGCGAAAGTTCGTCGCACCATGCCCGCAGTTCGAAACAACCGACCCCCATCCTCCCCGAAGTGCCCGCACGTGCTTGGTCGCTGTGCGCTCGCGTGCGGATCTCAGCTGCATTCTGTAAGGAGTCCCATGAGAAGTTCGGTGAGCGGTTCGGTGAGCGGTTTTGCGCGGGTTTCTGGAGGGGCGATCGCCGCGCTCACGGTGGCGTTCGCTGCAACCACGATTGCGATGGGTTTCGCAGGCCCAGTTCAGGGTTCGCCGAAGCATCAAGCCGACGGACTGACGACCGCTGAAGACGTGCCTCCGATCATCCCCCCGATCATGATCGAAGGTGCCAACTTCGCAACGGGGCACGTCCTTGTGCAGTTGAAGAAGGGCATGCGCCCAACCTCGTTTTCGCCGCGTACGCTCGCCCAAGCGGGTGTCCTTGGCGTGCGCTCGGTCTTCGTCGAGCCCTTGCAGGACGCGGCGACTGCGTCGGCGCTCGGGCTCGATCGTTGGTATCGCTGCGACCTCGCACCGGGTGCCGATGCCTCGGCTGCGGTGGCGAGACTTGCGAAGGCCTCCATCGTCGAGCGCGCAGAGCGCGATCCTGAAGGCGGGCTCGCCGAGATTCCAAACGATACGGATTTCTGGGTGCAGTACGCCCTTCGCAACACCGGCCAAGTGGTTGGTGGTGTTGCGGGAACCGCGGGTGCCGATATCGGCATGGCCGCCGCATGGGGGTACACGCATGGCGATCCGAATCTGGTGATCGCCGTGCTCGATTCGGGCATTGATCCACACCCGGAGATCGCGGGCCGCATTCTTCCCGGATTGAATGTTCCTGATGGCAACACCGCGACGGCCGACGAGTGCAATCACGGCACCCATGTTGCGGGAATTCTTGCGGCGACAGGGAACAACGGCACCGGGATGGCGGGAGTGACGTGGAACGCGAAGTTGCTTCCCGTTGTGGTCGTCAATGGATGCACGGGATTTGAGTCGAATGTCGCGGCGGGGCTTACCTGGGCAGCGGACCAAGGTGCGAAGCTCATCAATATGAGCCTCCAATTCAACGTGGGCAGTACGGTGTTCTTGCAAGCCGTCCAGTACGCGCACGCTCAGGGCGCCCTCATGTGCGCTGCGACGGGCAACTCGAACAGTTCACTGGTCGCGTTTCCCGCGCGTTGGAGCGAAACGATCGCGGTCGCGGCCACCGATAATCGCGACACCCGCGCGACCTATTCGAATTACGGAGCCGAAACCGACATTGCGGCACCAGGCACGAATGTGTGGTCGCTCTCCGCGGGTGTGGGTGGTTACGTGCTCAAAAGCGGCACGAGCATGGCAACGCCGCACGTGACGGCTGTGGCGGCACTGCTGTGGAGTTACGACCCATCGCTCACGCGAGAGGAAGTTCGGAGTTATCTCCTCTCGACCGCGCGCGATCTCGGAACTCCCGGCACCGACATCTACTTCGGTGCGGGTCGACTCGATGCCGCTGCAGCGCTCGCCGCCGTTCCGCCGCCGTACGCGCCTGAGGACATCAATCAGGATGGATCGGTGAATGCCGCAGATCTCTCGCTCCTGCTCGCCGCGTGGGGTGCGTGCAGCGATTGCGACAGTTGCCCCGCCGATTTGAATGGCGACTGCATGGTGGGGGCTCCCGATCTCTCCCTGCTCCTCGCGGCCTGGTGAGCGCTTCTCCGTGAAATCGCGAATTCGCGGTTGATGTCGTGGTCGTGAGCACGCGCGAGGCGCATCGGCGCGGCTATCCTCGTCGGCCCGATGAACGTGCCGATGGAACTCTCTCGCGTGCTGATCCTCGACTCGAGCGCCGAGCAGTTCATCACGCTTGCGGAGCAGGCACCCGCGCCGGGGCGCGCGCCACGCAGTTTCGCGATCAAGATCGGTACCGCCGAGGCGGTCGCGATTGACCGCCGTTGGCGGGGAGACACGCCACCGCGCCCCCAAACGCACGAACTTCTCGACAACGCCATTCGCGCGCTCGGCGGCGTGCTTGAGCGGATGGTGATTCACCGACTTGAGAACGGCACGTACTACGCGAATCTGGTGATCGTTCGCGAGGGCGAGACCATCGAGGTCGATGCGCGTCCAAGCGATGCGATTGCGCTCTCAGTCGGTTGCCAAGTGCCAATGGAGGTCGCGGAAGAAGTGCTCGAGGAGAGCGCAGAGGAGCGGCCTGATATCGAGCCGCCGATTGAGGCAGGCGAGGGCGATGATGACGAGTGAGTTTGGCACGAATGACCCCGCATCGAATGACGCAGCATCGAATGACCCGGCATCGAACAGCCCCGCATCGAAGCACTCCTCATCCAGCAATTTGAAGCGGGATGTGGGGAGTTCCGGCGCGGAATCCTCCGATTCCACGCAGGCTTCGTCGCCACGCACCTCGCGCAACGCGCCGCCCGCCTTTCATCCTGCCTGTGGATTCGCGCTCCCCGCGGACTGGATCACCCTCGGTGCACCGCGGGTGCGTTTCGATCCACGGCCAGGCCCGCGTGCGTCGAGCGAACCTCCGATCGGCGGGCGACTCAAAGAGCGCGCGGAAGACTTCATTGTGGAAGAGATCCCGCTTTATGCGCCATGTGGCGAGGGTGAGCATCTCTATCTCGGCGTTCAGAAAACGAACATGCCGCACAGCGAAATGTTGTCGCTTCTATGCAGACATTTCAAGGTCGAAGAGTCTGCGATCGGCTTTGCCGGCATGAAGGATCGTGTCGCGGTGACGCAGCAGACGGTTTCGATTCACCTGCCGAAAGATCGTCCTGTCGGCGAATTACGCCACGAGCGCCTTGGTGTGCTCTGGGCGATGCGTCATCAAAACAAGCTGCGTCGTGGGCATCTCAGGGGCAATCGTTTTGCGATCCGCGTGCGCGGTGTCGATCCGTTGGCGGTGCGCACAGTGAAGCGTCGGATGGAAGAAGTTGCACGCGCAGGTGCTCCGGACTACTTCGGCGAGCAGCGCTTTGGCTATCGCGTCAATGGCCACATGCTTGGGCGCTTGTATGCACGCGGAGAGTGGCAAGCGGTGCTCGATGAGTTGCTCGGCGCGCGTGGAACGCCATTCCCGCCGCATCAACTTCCGCAGCGCGAGATGTATGAGTCGGGTGCGTTCGAAGAGGCCGCGCGACGCTGGAGGGTGCATGATCCAGCGGAACTTGTCGCCATGCGCGCCCTCGCGCGAGGGCGAGACGCGGCGGGTGCGGTGCGCGCGATTCCAGCACACATCAAGAGTTTTTGGATGAGTGCGTTGCAGGGCGCGGTCTACAACGCCACGCTTGCCGCGCGTATTCGCGATCAGACCTACGCCATGATTTTGCCGGGCGATGTCGCCATGTTGGCTGGCACCGCGAGTGTGTTTCAGGTGCCTGCGGATGCGGGCGAAGCCGAACTCGCACGCGAGCGTGCGCGATGCGCGGAGCGCGAGATTTCGCCCACGGGTCCGATTCACGGACCATCGATGGTCGAGGCGACGGGTGACGCACTCGCCTACGAACGCGCAGCGCTTGCGTGCGTGGATGCGGAGGAAGGGCTCTTTCTGCCCCCTGCGCTCGAAGCCCTTGGCGCGCGTCGGCCGTTTCGCATCGAAGTGTCGAATTGGGAGATTGATGCTGGTGTTGATCTCCACGGCGCATTTATACGACTCGCGTTCGATCTTCCGAAGGGCGCGTTTGCGACGGTGCTCTGTCGTGAAATTCTCGGTGATGTGCCGGAAGGGCAAGCGGTCGAACTGGCGTGATGCGCACGCCAGAGCGAGCGAAAACGAAGCGAGTCGCGAACGCTTCATTACGCATCAAACGGCGACGCCATGCGCACGCGCGGCGGTGATGATTTGCGACGCGGTATCGCGTTCGTGATCGATGCGCGCCGCGTGCCATCCGCACGAGCGTGCGGCCGCGCAGTTGTCTGCGAGATCGTCGAGAAAGAGAATGTCGCCACCCGCGACGCCGACGGCGCGTTCGAACGCGCGGTAAATCTCGCTCCCCGGCTTTTCGAGCCCGAAGAGATGCGACGCGTGTCGATGTTCGATGGCCGCGAACGCAGGGAGTCGCACGAGTGCATCCCAGTGCCGATCGTTGGTATTCGAAAGACACGCCGTCATTGCGCCGGCCGCGCGAATCGCGCCAAGCGCGTACGCAACACCGGGGTACTCGTCTGCGAGGACCGCATCGTGCGCGGCAAGCAGCGTTTCGCGCGAAATGCGGCCACCAAGGACGGCATGCGCGCGATCGACGAAGGCATCGCAATTCTGTTCGCCGCGTTGATGCGCCGACGCGTGTGCGTGAACATCGCGTCGTTCCTCGTCGGTGATCGATTCAAGGATGTATCCGGGGACGCCTGCCGCGTGCAGAGCCTCTTCGAGCGAACGGCGAATGCGAATGACAACGCCGCCGAGGTCGACACACACAAGACGGACGGGATGACGTGCAACCATGAAATGCTCGATGTCAGAAGAATGCAACCCATCGCGGCAGCAACTTCGGCGCGTGTCGTTCACGCACTTCGGCGCGTCGTGTTGGTCGAACTGTCCGTTGGTAACGACGAGCGCGTATCGCGCGCGGCATCTGCGGCACGCGCCGCTTCTTTCGCGCGTTTCTGTTCCGCGCGCCGTTCGCGAAAGAACGCTCGCAACAACTCGACGCACTGGTTCGACAACACGCCACCGTGCATTTCGCAGCGGTGATTCAGTCGTTCGTCGCCTGGAATTTTGTAAAGCGTTTCGCACGCGCCCGCCTTTGGATCGGTCGCGCCGTAGACGAGCTTCGCAATGCGCGCATTGACCGCGGCGCCTGCACACATCGGGCACGGCTCCAATGTCACAGCCATCGAGCAGCCTTCAAGTCGCCACTCGCCGAGCTTTCGCCCAGCTTCGCGGATTGCAACGATTTCAGCGTGACCCGTTGGGTCTGCTTCGCGTTCGCGTGTGTTCGCAGCTTCAGCGATCACCTCATCGCCACGGTAAATCACCGCAGCGATTGGGACTTCGCCGGCAAGCGCGGCTGAGCGGGCAAGCAGAATCGCGCGCTGCATCATGCGCACGTCTACATCGCCCACACCCGCGTGCGTTGAACGCACTAGGCGCAGGGAGTTCATCATTCGTCTCCGCCTCCGACTGATTCTTGCAAGCGCGACGCTTGCACGAGCAGTCCGTGACCATCCACCGAGTCGGTCACTCCTTCGACGAATCACGACGATCCGCCTCGGGTAGCGTCGTCATCGTCGCGCGGCACACCGCCTGGCAAGCGGGAGTCGTCATCTTCGCGTGATGAACGGTCGGAACGGTCCGTTTGTGCGGCTTGTGCGGCGTCGCTGCGCTGAGCTGCGACCGAGAACACGCGACCCTGAGCCACCTTATGGGCTGGAACGAAGACAAGCAGCAGGATGCCAAACTCGTAAAGCGCCCAGAGCGGCCCGAGCAGGAGCACCATCGACATCACATCGGGCGGCGTCACGATCGCGGCGATGATCGCCATGATCAGGATCGCCCATCGACGCTTCTCACGAAGGAACTTCGGCGTGATCAGCCCGACCCATCCGAGCAGCAAAATCGCCACCGGCAGTTGGAAGGCAACGACGCTTCCAAGGAGAAGCATCAGCG
>CAIWCL010000136.1 GCA_903911205.1 uncultured bacterium | reverse complement strand
GCGGACAGCGTGATCGATCTGCCCCCCGGCAACAAGATCATCTCGAACGGCCCCACCACCACGCTCATCGGCGGCCTCGCGACGCTGCGCAACGGCAGCACCATCGAAACCGACGCAGACCTCGCGATCGGCGGCTCGATGCGCATCCCAGTCGGCAACGCCGTATCGCTCTCGGTCGACCGCGTCACGCCCGCCGACCCCGCGCTCTCGATCCGCTCGGGCGGCGAACTTGTCGTCGAGTTCGGCAGTTCCATGCAGATCGCCGCACCTGCGAAGGCCTCGGTCACAGGCTCGCTCACCGTCGATCAGGACGCGCTCTTCTCGCTCCTCGGCGGCGCCGACCTCCTGCAGGTCGAGCCAAACGGCGACGCGCGCTGCTTCGGCGGCAGCATCCGCGCCGACGAACTGATCCTGATGGGCGCGCCCACGGGCGCGGAAGACGCCGGCGGACGCCTGATCGGCGTGAATGCGCTGATCGACGTCGACAGTGTGCGCGTCCGTGGCGGCAGCGCCAACCTCGCCAACTCGTCGCTCATCGGCGACCTCGTCACCGAGCCGCTCGCGGGCGGCAGCGCGGCGCCGTCGACGATCGCGGCGTCGGGCCAGATCTTCGGCGACGTTCACAACACGGCTGGCAAGTTGATCTCGATCGGCGACCTCATCGTCGTCGGCAACGTCGCGAACGCCGCCGGTTCGCAGATCCTCGCGCAAGTCGGTGTCCTCTACATCACCGGCGATCTCGTGAACAACGGCATCGTGGTCGGCAACGTCATCACGGCGCCCGGCTTCAAGGGTGGAGGCACGGGTGGAGGCACGGGTGGAGGTTCGGGTGGCGGCACCGGCGGCACGCAGGTCGGCGACGGTATCCGCGTTGCGGGCTCAGTCGAAGTCGGGCCCGAAGGCGCGCTTCGCTTCGTCGAGGATCTGTGGAAGTTCTCGGTGTGCGGCGACGTGAGCGTTGCCTGCGCGGCCGACGATGTCCGCTTCAACGGCGCGAAACTCTCGCTCGATGGCTGCGACAGCACCGCGCAATCGTTCGAAGCGACGAGCCGCGACCTCGGCTGCATCGCGAGCGCGTTCAGCGGCGAGGAGACGCAAGTCTCGCTCATCGGTGAACTCGACGTCGCGACCGGCGCGACCGTGTCGCTCGTCGACAACTTCAACAACGCGCCCGGCAAGTCGGCCGAAGTCGTGTACGCGCGCGGCCTGACCGTGAAGCCCGGCGCAACGCTCGTGACGAACGGGATCCGTGTGATCACCCGCAACGCGCTCATCCAGGGCACGGTCGACGATCCGTCGAACATCTGCGTCGTCGTCGACACGCCCGACCCGGACATCAACGGTGACGGCCTCGTGAACGGCATCGACCTCGCGTTCATCCTCACCTACTGGGGCTCGAGCGCGCCGATCGCGGACCTCAACGACGACGGCATCGTCGGTGGCGCCGATCTGACGATCGTCCTGAGCGGCTGGACCAGCTAAGCGGCGGCGACGAGTTGAGCGACGGCGAGCGCGAAGGACCGACCATTCGCCCGAATTCCCCGTCTGAATAACGGCCCCCGCGCGCGCCCGGCTAGATTGCACGTGTGCCGGTGATTCTCGAACCGACTCCCGAAGCGATCGCAAAGTGCGCCGAGCGTCTGCGCTGGGGCCTGCCTGTCGCGTTTCCGACGGAAACGGTCTACGGCCTCGCCTGCGATGCGCGAAGCGAGGCCGCCGTGGCCGAGGTCTACCGCATGAAGCGGCGGCCATCGTCGAACCCTCTCATCGCGCACGTCTCGAGCGTTGCGATGGCGAAGGAAGCCGTCATCGGCTGGGACAAACGTGCGGACAAACTGGCGGAAGTGTTCTGGCCGGGACCACTCGCGATGATCTTCAACCGGCGGAGCACGATCTCGGCGCTCTCGGTCGGTGGACGCACGTCGGTCGCCGTGCGTATCCCATCCCATCCGGTTGCACAGGCGCTGATTGAAGCCTTCGGTTACCCAATCGCGGCACCGAGCGCCAACCGCTCCGGCCGCATCTCGCCGACGACCGCCGCGCATGTCGCCGAGGAGTTTGCCGACATCGCCGATCTTCCGATCCTTGATGGCGGCGCCTGTGAAGTCGGCCTCGAGTCGACGGTGCTCGACCTCTCTCGCGCGCGACCGATGATCTTGCGCCCGGGCGCGATCAGTGCGAAAGATCTCGAACCATTCCTTGGCCCCGTCGCGGCGCCAATGCTGGGAACGCAGGCCGGAAGCCCGGGCACCGCCGCCTCGCATTACGCGCCGGTCACCGCCACCGAAATCGTGGTCGCGAGTGATCTCGCGGCGCGTCTCACGCGCGAGGCAGGTCGCGTCGCGGTTGTCGCGTTCGCTGGAACTCCCGTCGCGACGCCGCACGAACTCTTCCCGCTGCCCCGCCACGCCGCGTCGTATGCGCAACTCCTCTACGCCACGCTTCGCCGCGCCGACGCATCAGGCGCCGCGCTCATTCTGATCGTGCTTCCGGATGAAACGGGCGGCATTTGGGACGCGGCACACGACCGCATCCGCCGCGCCGCCGCGAGACGTCCGGCAACTGCCTCGTGAGGCGAGTGCGGTTCGCACGCTCCAAAAAGTTCAGGACTCGAACTTCTCAATACTCGGCTTTTTGCGGCGCAATCGCATCAAGCTCGATGCGATTCGCCTCGAGCCCCGTACCCATCGCACGCTGCAGTGCGGCGATCGCGCTCTGGTACCCAACGAGCGACGCGAAGTACGCGTCCTCCGCGGCCGCAAGACCATTTTGCAACTGGAACTTCAACTGCAAGAACTCCGGCGTGAGCGCCGCGAGCGTCTTCTCATCGACGAGGAGCGCGCGCAGATTTTCCGCCTGCGCGAGACGGAACGAGCGATTCTGTTCGACGAGTTCGCGATACGCCACGCAATCGGTGAGCGCGTTCTTCACAGAGAGCACCGTGCCTTGCACGGCTTGCTCATATGCAACGACTGCTTGCGAACGACGCAAACGCGCGACCTGATACGCCGCCTCAGGTGCGCGATTCCCGATGGCCTGGCTGAAGCGAAGACCCGCGGCGTAATCGATGAAATCGCCACTTCCAATATCGGAGTATGAACCGCCAAAGTCGCCGTCAAGACCAAACCACGACATGCTCGCGGCGAGATCGAGTTGCGGGAGTCGGCCGTTGTCGGTGACCGTGACACCAATCGAGGTCGAATCGATCGCAATCAGTGCACGCTGAATTTCCGGCGCTTTCGCGATGGCAGTTTCGATCGACCGCTTGAGATCGGCTTCGAACGCCGCGTCACTCGGGACATCCGCTGGCACGACATCGACCTCGCCTCCGACGGGAAGCGCTGGATCGTTGAGCAGCACCTTGAGCGTGTTGCCGGCTTCACTCAAGCGCCGACGCGATTCGATCACAAGCGACTTGCGGCTTTCGACCGTGGCGACCGCGTTCGCGTACTGCGCGAGCGTCGCATCGAACTCGCGGCGCTTTGCAAGGACGTCGCGCACCTCTATCCCGACTTTCACAAGCCACTCGGCGCTGACAAGTCGCGCCCGCGCGGAAACCAATTGCCAGTACGCTTGTTCGGTTTTCGCCACGATGTCGAGCAGTCGTCCTCGGGTCGCTTCACGCGAGGCGCGATCGTTGTTCTCTGCGAGGCGAATTTGCGCGAGTGCCACATCCTCGCCGAATCCCCGGAGCAACGGTTGCGTGACGCCGAGGACCACCGCGCTCTGCCACGCCGGATCCGGCACGTAGAGATTGCTATCGAGGTTGTCGACGTAATTCGTCCCGGCGGTGATGCTTACCGAGCCGCCCGATTCGAGCGCTTTGTTGAGCCCGGCGTCGAAGTTCCAGTTGCGCTGGTTCGAAACGTTCGGGATGACGGGCTCGGTGGTTCCTGGGAAGAGAATGCCGACCGATGGCTCGTTTACGCGCTCCCAACCGAGACCTGCGCCGACAACCCAATCGAATGCTGCCTCTGCGCGAATGATGTCCTGCTCCGTCACCGACTCCTCGAGCCGCGCGGTCTGGACGTCCAAGTTGTTGCGAACTGCGGCGTCGACGGCCTCGCGGAGCGAAAGCATGACGCGGCGCGGTGCCTCCGCCGTCAGTGGAACAACGCCTTCAACCGTCGACCCGAGTTGCGCCGACTGTGGTCCGATCGCGTCGAGTTCCGTCCGACGTGCCGCGAGCATGCGGTCGACATCCGACTCGCGACGCTCGACTTTGGGTGCGGGCGCGCCTGAAAGCGTGTCGCTCTGGCGAACCGACGTTGCCTGAATCGCCTGGTCGATGCGTTCCTTCAGTTGGTCGCTGTCGGAAGAGGCGAGCGGCGATCGACATCCGACGAGCCCTCCCCCGGCGAGCATGACAGCGAGTGCAAGAATGGACGGGCGCGGCTGACGCGGCTGGCGAAGCGACATGGGCGCGGATGGTAGCCGCCCGGACACACGAAAACGCTCGTTCTGGACGCCCGGCGCCGCGCTTCGGGAAGATGGGTGCAATTGACGCACAAGGCGGAAGAAACGCGCTACATTCCGCGCTATGACCCTCCGTTCGACCACCGCGCCGCGCGCGCTCTCCGCTGCGTTCGTCATGACGACGTTCGTTGCTGGACTTGTCGTTGTTCCGACCGCCACTCTTTCACTCGACGTTGCGTACGCGCAGTCTTCAGCCACGACGGCGAAGACTCCGTTTGATGCAACGCTCGCAAGCGACGCCGTTGTGCGTTGCGCTTCAAGCGTTGAAACGGGCTACGTCTTCGGCAGTTTGCCCGCGGGCACCGCGGTGCGCGTGCTGCAAGAAGAGCCGGGTTGGGTGCGTATCGCAACGACAGGCAACGCATTCAGCGGCTGGTTTGGCTACGTGAAGGCGTCGCCCGGCGTCACGCTTTCCGCAGATGGCAAAACGATCAAGATCTCGTCGCGCGCGGAAATCACCGCACCGAACGCAGATCGCGAGTTCAGTCCTGACGCGAGCTATCGCGCGATTGGCTTTCTGCTCGCCGGAAACGAGGCGACGGTCGTCGATCAAGTGAAGGGCGATCAAGGCGCGACCTATTACGCGATTGCGCTTGGAAATGGCACGTCGGGATGGATCGCGTCGTCTGCGCTTTCGAAGCCTGCGGTGACGACGCCAACTCCAAGCGCTGCGCCGTCGAACGCGCCTGCAACAACCAACCCCGCACCAACCGCGACGGACACGACCACTGAAACGGTGACCGATGTCAAGAGCGAAGAAGCGATCGTGGAAGTCGACACCGAAACCGGCCAAGTCATCCGCGCTGAAACGACCACGGAAACTGTGACGGACGTCACGACCAACGACCCGAATGCCAAGCCTGAAGCGAAGACCGATGCGAAGGCCGATGCGAAGGCTGATGCGAAGGCTGACGTCGTGCAGAAGGTGAAGCGCATTCGTGTCGCCGACCTCGAGGCGTCGTACAAGGTGATGCGCGCCGAACCGACGGAATCCGCCGAATTTGAAGCACTTCGCGAGCGCGCACTTGCCATCGCGGAAGACGCCTCGTCGACCGCAAGCGAAATGCAACGCGCGAAGTTCCTCGCGAAGAAGCTCGAACTCGACATCACGATCCAAAAGGATCTTCGTGAAATCGCGGAGCGCAAGCGCAAGCTTGACGCGAACTTCAAGGGCGTTGCCGATCTCGAGATGGCAACGCTGACGCGCATGCCGTACGACAACGTCGGTCGCCTCAACGCGTCGAAGTTCTACACCGGCGAGCGCATGCCGCTTCTCTACGTCTTGCAAGATCCAGGAACGGGCTACACGATCGCGTACATGGTTCCGGATGGAACGTATGACCTCTCGTCGATGCTCGGCCTCGTGGTTGGCGTCAAGGGCCCTGTCAAGTACGACGAGAGCCTTCGCCTCAATGTGATCACGCCGAACTCGATCGTTCCGATCACGCCGAAAGCTGGTTCAGGCACCGTGACCGCGACCGGGAGCGAGAACACCCCCGCGACAGACAAGTGATCGGCACCTGACGGGGTACCGAATCGACCTCGATTGGTGCCTGTTCCGCACATTGTGTTCCGTAGTTCGCGGCCCCGCCTGAACGGTTTTGTTCGAGCGGGGCCGCGCTTGTTTTGCTCGCTGCAGCGCGCAGAGATTTCGCTATACTCCCCGACGTCGGGGCGTTAGCTCAATTGGGAGAGCGATGCCTTTGCAAGGCATAGGTTACCGGTTCGACCCCGGTACGCTCCATGAACGAGGGCCCGCCGATTGGCGGGCCCTCACTCTTTTTGTAGTGCCTCTCTCTGTACGGCATCTCTGTAGGGCATCTCTGTAGCGCGGTGTCGTCGCGTGCTTTTGAACCGGCACGTGAACCGGCACGTGAACCCGTTTCTCCTCGCGATGCCGCGCACGGGATTGCGTGAGACATCGCAGCAGGCTTCACATCGAGGCGCACGAAACTCGACATTGCGGCCTCAACTCTTGCTTCCTTCGATCATGTCCAACCTCTGGCTGCACACCCTCGCGATTCCCTCTGCTGGCGAGCGCGTCGCGATTCCGCGCGACGAAGCGCGCCACGCCTTCGGTGCACGCAGGCTTGCGTCGGGCGATCACGTGACGCTCTTCGATGGCGAAGGAACGGTCGCAGATGCTGTCCTTTGCGAGGAACGCGGGCGCGATGGAAGCGTGCTCGTGGAAATCCGCGCACGCCGCGAGGAGCCACAACCAACGCCTCAATCCACCGTCGCATTCGCTGTTCCAAAGGGCGACCGTCTTTCGACGCTGCTCGAACTTGCAACGCAGACTGGCGTTGCGCGCCTCGTCTCCATCGAGTGCGCCCGCAGCGTCGTCGACGCAGACAAACTCGACCGGAGTGACCGCTGTCGGCGCATCGTTGCCGAAAGCGCGAAGGTCGCAAAGCGCGCATGGATGCCGGAATTGGCGACTGGCGGAGCCCTGCTCGACTTCACGCGAGCAGAACAGGCGCGAGGCGCGGCTGTCGCGGTCGCCCACACTGAAGATGATGAGCGTACCGCGCGACGTGGACTCATGTCATGGCGTTCGACGTTGGGTGGAGACCAACCGCGAACCGTATTGATCGGCCCAGAAGGTGGGTTTGAGCCGAGTGAGCTGGACGCACTGCGTGCGTGCGGCGTCGCATGTGTATCACTCGGCCCCTGCGTCATGCGCGTCGAAGCCGCCGCAATCGCGGCTGCAGTACTTCTGCAGGCATAGCCTGCCTCAGGCGAGCTTCACCGAAGCACTGCGACAGCGCGCGCAACTGGAGTCACCACATGGCTCCATATGCGCAGTGGCCGTGCCTTCACCCACCGCCGCGAGAACTTCGCGCTCAATCGCGCTCGCGATCTCGTGCGACTCAGCAACGCTCATATCCCGCGGCACGCGCAAGTGCATATCAACAAAGTGCAATCGACCTTGATGCCGATGTCGCACAGACGCAAACGAGCAGATCGCGGGTGCCTCTCCCGCACGATGTCGATTGAGCACTTCAAGAATCCTTCGGTGATCCTCCGCGTCTTGCGCACCAAGAATCGAGGACAGTCCACCGAACGCCACGCGTGTTCCGACGACGACAAGCAACACCCCAACTCCAAGGGCAACGGCGGTATCGATCCATGCATGCCCGGTGATGCGCACCGCAACAAGACCTGCGATCACCGCGAACGTTGTCCACAGATCGGAAAGGAGGTGCTTTCCATCGCCGATGAGCGCCGCAGATCCTGTCGCACGTCCCACGCGAAGAAGCGCGAACCCCGCGATGCCGTTGAGCACCGCGCTTGCGGCAACCAGGATGAGGCCGAGATCCAATCGAGTGACCTCGGCGCTTCCGCGGTAGACACTCTCTGCGCAGTGGGCGAGGACAACAAGTCCCGCCACCGCAACGAGGACACCTTCGAAAAGTGCACTGACAAACTCAATCGGACCGTGTCCGTACGGATGCTCCTCATCGGGTGGACGCTCGGCGTACACGAGTGCCAGAAACGCACCAATCGACGCGACGATGTTGACGATGCTCTCAAGGGCATCGCTGAAAATCGCATCGGAACCCGTTGCAAGCCAACCTGCGAATTTGAGGCCGAAACCAACCACGCCGACCGCGATCGCCCACCGCGCCGCCCCAATGGCGCGGCGTGAGACTTGTGGATCGGGCGGGAGGGTTGCCATGGGTGCAAGGTAGCGAAAGGACGCCCATCAGCGTTGTGCGTGAGCCGGCGTGATTGGCGGCGTGGCTCGCAGACCCGAATGGCGCATGGACCTCAAAGCCAGAGACGAAGCCAAGTTTGAAGCCAAGTTTGAAGCCACGTTTGAAGCCAAATTGGAAGCTGAATTGGAAGCCGAATTGGAAGCCGAATTGGAAGCCGAATTGGAAGCCACGCTTGAAACTGGATACCAAGCCGGATGTGAAGCCGCGTACGAAGCCGCGCGCGCGGCTGAACTTTCTCTCTTGAAGCTCAGTATCGGCCGTGCCTACGACCTTCTCGCCCCGATGTGCTCGCCTCTACGTGCTCGCCTCTACGTGCTCGCCTCTACGTGCTCGCCTCTACGTGGGAGCGAGAATCGCCGCCTGGTCGAGAATGCGCCAACCTGTTGGACGAAAGAAAGGGAACCGGCCCATCGCACCCACGAGATTCCGCAGGTCTTCCTCGTCAAGTGTCCACTCGACACATCCGCGCGAGGGTTTCTGTCGCATCGAACCAGAACCGCGTTCCCCAATCCACGATCGCGCCGCGCGGCG
>CAIWCL010000135.1 GCA_903911205.1 uncultured bacterium | reverse complement strand
CCACGCGGAAGATGCGCGCGGCAACCCAAAGCATGCCGTACGCGCAGCCGAAGCCCCACACGATCGACACGGCAGTTTGCCACGCTGGAATGGGCTCGGTGGCGGCCGTGAGTCGAAGGATCATGACAAACGGGATGGCAGGGGGAATGAAGCCAGTCACCGTCGCGAGGAGGCCATTCGGATTGTCAATGATCGGCGCCCACAGCATCAGTGGCACGATCAGCACCATCATGACGGGCGTGACAAGCGATTGCGCTTCGCGAAGATCGCTCACCGCGCTGCCAACGGCGGCCATCATCGCGCTCACCATGATGTATGCCATGACGAAGTAAATCGCGAGATAGACGAGGTGGACCAGCGGCACGAGGTCGAGCATCGCTGCGGCAGAAAGGCCCGCAAGGCCAAGCCCACCGTACATGACGAGCATCACGAGGCTCACGAGCGAGTAACCGGCGATCTTTCCGCAGAGAAGTTGCATCGGGCTGACGGCCGCGAGGAGCACTTCCATCACCTTGTTCGACTTCTCCTCAATCGTCGTGGTGAGGAGATAGTTCGCGCTGGTGAAAATCGAAATCCAAAGGAGAAGCATGAACGCGCCTGGAATGATCAGGCGAATCTCGGTGTGCTCCTCGGCTTCGGCGCCCTTGGGCGAAATGCGCGTGGCTGCAGGTTCGGGGACCGACGCCAAGCGTTCGATGAGCGCGGCATCGACGCCGCTTCTCGCAACGCGTTCCTCTTCCACGGCGCGACGAAGCGCGCGGGAAATCTGTCGGACGTGCTTTGGCGAGAGCGAACTCGGGATGAGGAGTTCGATCGGTTTGGACGCGATCGCCGGATCGAGTGCGGCATCTGGTACGACGGCGCCCGCAAGAACGAGCCCGTCGCGAACTTCCGATTTCACTTGAGCGGTTGCAGCCTCAAGGTTTTCCCGCGTGGATTCCCCGCGCCATTCGACTTCGATTTTCTGCGGCGCAAGATCAGAGAGGCGCGACATCGCATCTGCCGACGCAGCGGGATTCGTGGCGCCGTCGAGTGGCATCGTTTCGAGTTCATCGGCGATGTCATTGATCGTTGGTGGTTCTGCAAGAATTGCTTTCGCGCGCGGAAGAATCGCCCCCGACGGGTCGATGACGACGATGGTTCCGACGAGCGGGGGTGACTCACGCGACAGAAGCAGCGGCATCAACGCGAAGACCCCGAACATCAGCACCGGAACAGCAACGGCGCCGAAAATGAAGCCTTTCGTCAGCGCGGTATGACGGAATTCGCGCCATGCCACGAGTGCAATCTTGGCGGCCGCGGATTGACCTGGTCGTTCACGCATCGATCCGAGCTCCCTTCGCGTCAGCACCGCCGACGATTTCGACGAAGAGGTCGTCGAGGTTCATTCGTCGAAGCGCCATCGATCGCATCGGCGCGATCTCAAGCGCTGCACGCATCGCGGCGGCTGCATCCGTTCCTTCGGAGAGGTCGAGATCCACCGCGCCGCTCTCGCGAATGTGTGCGCGTTCTGCGATGCCCCGCGCAACAACTTCCCGAGCAAACGATGGCGAATCCGTCTTGGGCTCGCAGAGAAGTCCGCGGTCGTCGTGTCGAGCGTGCAGTTCCGTCATGGAGGCATCGAGCACTTTTTCGCCTCGATTGATCAGCACCACTTTGTCGCAGAGTGCTTCGGCAGTGTGCATCTGGTGCGTCGAGAAGATGATGGTGGCGCCGCGGGCCTGTTCCGCACGAATCAGATCGAGCACGATGCGGCCGTTGACCGGATCAAGCCCTGAAAATGGCTCATCGAGAATGAGGAGATCGGGTGCATGGATGATCGATGCCAACAGCTGGATCTTCTGCTGCTGGCCTTTGGAGAGTTCCTCGCAGCGGCGCTTTGATACGCCTGGAAGTGCGAGACGTTCGAGCCAATCATCGATGCGCCGCGCGAGTCCAGAGGGATGCACTCCCTTCAACCGCGCCATGTAGCCGACAAACTCGCCGACCTTCATCTTGCGATAAAGCCCGCGGTCTTCTGGGAGATACCCGATGCGATCCTTCATCGTGAGTGCGTTCGCGCCCATCACCTCGACGGTGCCTGCATCGGGCGAAATGATCGACATGATCATGCGAATCGTCGTGCTCTTCCCGGCGCCGTTCGGGCCGAGGAATCCGCAGAGTGATCGCTCTGGAATCTCAAGCGAAATGCCCTTCACAGCTTGCACGCTGCCGAAGCGCTTCTCAACCTGATGGAGACGGACAGCGAGCGCGCCGCGCGGAGGAGTGGAAGCCGAGGAGCCCATGGGGCGCGGAGTGTAGCCGCGCGCGAGAATTTTCCTGCGAGGCGGTTGCCCCGTTGTTGCGCTTCTTCGTACAAAAACAACAAAGACGAGCCCCTTGATCGAGGGGCTCATCCTTTGGTGCATTGCTCTCAGAACGGCGCAACGCAGACGGAAGTCAACGGCAACTCCGTCCGGCCGACGCTTCGGATCTCATCCGTTCGGATTCTTCGGCACCGTGGGTGCGGCAGGAGGCTGCGGTGTGACGGGCTTGGTCTGCGCGGGTTCGATTCCCGCGGGCGCTTGAATCGCATCGGCTGCGAGGGTGTCGACGGCGACGGTTGTGTAGACGAGTTCGGTTTCCATACCGCCTGCGCTGACGCTCGCGGATCGGAACGCGATCAATCGTTGCGCCTTCGAGTTTGCGCCAAGTTCGACAGGCTTCCATTCTCCGAGCCGAATCGACTGTCCAGAGGGCGTCGGAGCATTGGATCGTGCATCCTTCGGCGGCGCCGGGATATCAAATCCGTGCACAAGCCCCGAAGCGGCATCGATGAAAAGTATCCATCGCGCATCTGGCGTTTCCGTCGCGCGAGGTTTCATGGTGATGCGCCACACCATGCGACCGTTGATGGACTCGCGCAGCACCGTTTGGAAATCCTCGAAGCGCTCTTCGATCGAACGAACGAGTGTTTGAAGGTCACCACCACCCGCGAGTTCTTCCGCCATCTTCGGGTCAACCGCGCGCGTCTGACCTGGTTCGCCCATCCATGCGACGCCGTTCGAGACCCCGAGTTCCATCGTGCGTGCCGACGATTTCGGGCTGGTCGTGGTGCTCGGTCCGCCTGGCATTGTTTGGAGCAGTAGGCGTGCATCGGGGGCGATGAAGCGGTACTCGATGGTGGCATCTCCCATCGCGCTCTTCGCAGTGGCCACCGAGTGGAAACTGCGGATGTTGCGCCAATTCTCGCCGCCGATCCGCTCCATCGCTGCGCGCACAAGCCCGGCGCCGGCGGGGAGGGTGTCTTGTGGAGCTCCGTGTACGGTGCGCAGTGATCCCGCGTGGACCGCATGCTCCGGCCACGCGAGACCTGCGATGAAAAAGACCGACGCCGCGACGAAGGCCGCGGCGCCGAACGGGAATGCCTTCGGGGACATTCCGATGGTGGATTGGCGAGTGAGAGCGCGATGGCGCGGTGAGCAGTTCGTGTTCGACATGGTGGATTCCGGGTGAGGGCCGTCGACCGACGCAGTCAGTCGCGACTCACTTCCCCAGAATTGTCCGCTATTTCTGACACGCTCCGCTTCGTCTCGCGCCAACAGGGATGACTGGGGGAACGTCAGGCCTTTGGCGCCGAAGGCGCTGCGGGAGTTGCGGGCGCTGCGGGAGTTGCAGGGGCTGCGGGAGTTGCAGGGGCTGCTGCGCCAGCGTCTTCATCCTCCGAAGGTTCTGGTTCGAGCAGCGCTTTCACTTCGACGGGAAGTTCCAGCGACTTCGGGTCGAGGCCATTGATGGCCACCGTCTCGACGGTCGCAACCATGAGCTGTCCCATTTGCTTGGTTTCAGTGCGCGAGCCGATCTTGACGCTGCCCGCGTTGGGCGCATCAAACGACTTGTATTCCACAATGGTGCTCACGACCGGAATCTTGCCGAGCTGCGTGCTGACCACCATTTCAGTACCACGCGGAAGACCGGTCTCCTTCTCAAACCAAAGCGTCGCGGATTCGCCGCCGCGCTTGGCAGCGACCTTCCAGCAGTCGAAGCCGCCAAACTTGCCTTCACCCACGGTTTCAAGCGCCTCCCAGTGCGACGCGAGATCGAGGTCTTTCGTCATCGCGGCTTCACGCATGAACGCAGCCTTCTCATCGCCCTCGAGAAGTCGCGGGCCGGAAGTGGGATCGACCGACCACGCAGTCGTGCCATCGAAACCAGTGCTTACCTTGCCGAAACCCGGAAGGTCCATGACGACCACCATCGAGTTTGGCGCGAGCGAACGCGAGATCATCGATCCCTTGATGTTCGCGGCAGGGATCTCCATCGTGCCCTTCATCTCGACCGACTTGACCTTGCCCCATGCTTCGCGTCCGCCAAGTGCGTCCGCGACCTTCGCGATGATGTCACTTGCCTTCGGGAGTTCAACGGCGGGCTTCTCTGCTGCGGCGGGCGCGGTCGCGGGTGCCGCGGTGCTGTCTTGCGCTGCGACCATGGGCGCACAGAACGTGCTCGACAAAAGCAGGGCGGACAATCCAAGGAGGCGGTTCAGGGCGATCTGTTGCACGAGGTTCTCCGAGAGGTGTGTGAACGCGCGACGGTGTTGCGCGATGTGGTTGATGTGCGTGTTGAAACGTGTGGTTGCGTGTGGCGAAGCGCGGCGACGTGCGGCGAATTCTCGAACGTCAGCGCCCGTCCGTGGAGGGTGCCGGTGTCAACGTGGGAACGGAGGCGGCTTCCACGGAAGGGGAAGTTGCTGCCGCGCCCGCCTTTGCTTCGCGCGCTGCGAGCGTACGGTTGCCGATCCACGCAGTGGCTGCGTCGAGTGCAGCGTCATTTCCGGCGAGCAGCGCGGCGCGGGTCGGTGTTGCGACTTCATCGGGAATGACGCCTCGGCCTTCCATTCGGGTGCCTTTGCTCGTCACGAAATCTGCAACGGCGTGTAGCAACACATCACCGTTTGGTAACTCAACCGCTTGCGCGGGGAGAGCCATTCCGGCGCTAGTTTCGCCGAAAATCCGCGCGCGGCCGAGATCTTGCAGTCCGCCGGCAAAGACTTCACTCGTACTCGCACTGCGCGCGTCCACGAGAATTGCCAACGGCTTCGCGTAGGGGCGCACACGCTTGCCGGCGGTTGAGACTTTG
>CAIWCL010000134.1 GCA_903911205.1 uncultured bacterium | reverse complement strand
GGACGCGGCTGACCCGCGCGACCGCCGTCTTTGCTCGCTTTGGTGCTTGAACGTCGTCGCGAAGAGCGCTCGCAACGGACCGCGGGACGCGGCTGACCCGCGCGACCCCTGCTCCCTAAATCCCGATGGTATGGAGTCTTCCGTTCGAAGCCCGGTCTGTGGTAGTCTCCGCGCCCCCGCGATGCGGGTAACGAGAGGATTTCTACAGTGAATAGCACCGACCTGACGCCGGGCATGGCCATCAAGATGGATGGCAAGCTCTTTCTCATCACCGAAACTGAGCACCGCACCCCGGGCAACCTGCGTGCGTTCGTCCAGATCAAGATCCGCGACTTGAAGTCCGGTTCGCTGATCGAGAAGCGACTCCGCTCCGGCGAAGATGTCGAGCAGGTCGACCTCGACCGCCGAACCATGGAGTACCTCTACGACCAAGGCGGCAAGTCGGTCTTCATGGACCTCGAGAGCTACGACCAAGTCGAGCTCTCGAAAGAAGTCGTCGGCGATCTCGCGCTGTACGTTCTGCCGAACACGCAGTTGATCGTGCTTTGGTGCGACGGAAAGGCGATCTCCATCGAACTCCCGCTCACCGTCACGCTCGAAATCACCGACACGCCGCCAGGCATCAAGGGCGCGACCGCCACAAACCAACTCAAGGAAGCGACCTGCGAGACTGGTTTGAAGACGCGCGTACCGCCCTTCATCACGATCGGTGAGAAGGTGATCATTTCGACCGCCGACGGTTCGTATCGCAGCCGCGCCTAATCGCGCGTCTCGCGTCGTTCGACGTCGTTCTCATGACAACATCAACGCGCCGCACAGGTCATACCTGTGCGGCGCGTTTCATACTCGTGCGGCGCGTTTCATACTCGTGCGGCGCGTTCGTCTCTTTGAGAACTGTTGGTCGTCAAGAGGGACACAATCACCAGCGTGAGAAATCCAAGGGGCACGGTGAGAATCGCGGGTTGGCTGAACGGCACAATCGCACTCGCCGCGGCCTCGGCTGCGGGATAACCGAACACCTTCTCAAGCGTGTCCGCAGAGCCCAAGATCCACGCCAAGCTCGACACGAGTCCGACCGACATCGCAGCAATGATGCCCTCTTTCGTCGTGCGCTTCCAGAAGAGAAGCATGACCAATGCCGGCAGGTTGGCGCTCGCCGCCACATTGAACGCCCAACCAACGAGGAAAGTCACGTTCAGACGCTCAAAGAGGATGCCAAGCATCACGGCCCCAAGTCCGAGCACAAAGGATGCGATCTTCGCCGCGCGCACCTGCCCGCGATCATCAAGTTTCATCTGGAAAACATCTTTGAGTAGATCGTGCGCCACCGCGCCCGCGCCGGCAAGGATCAGTCCGCTGACCGTTCCGAGCACCGTCGTGAATGCCACTGCACTGATGACCGCGAACAGTGCGTCGCCGAACGTCTTCGCGAGAAGTGGTGCCGACATGTTCGAATCGGTGGGATCGAGTGCCCCGCTCGTCATGGCACCGATGCCGAGATAGAGGGTCAGCACGTAAAACGCACCGATAGCGCCAATTCCGACGACGGTACTCTTTCGCGCGCTCGCGGCATCCTTCACTGTGTAGTAACGGATCAAAATGTGCGGCAGACTCGCGGTTCCGAGGAAGAGCGCGAGCATGAGCGACAGAAAGTCGAGCTTTGCAACCCAACGATCATCACGCACGCCCTTGAATGTCGGGTTCGCGCCGGGCAGGAGGAGATCGGAGCCCTTCCGTTCCACAGGGGTAAAACTCGTGGTTCCCGCACCGTCGCTCGCCTTCTTCCACGTCGTCACCGTCGAACCTGCGAACGTCGTGAGGTACGAAATCGGCCCGAGCGGTCCAGACGCCTGTGCGCCCTCTGGTAGCGCCGCGACGCTGCCGAAACCCGTGCCATACTCCGCACGGAGTTGCGAATCGAGTTGATTCGTCGTCGAAAGTGGCAGTCCGTTCACGAGCGTGCCATCGGGTTTCACCGAGAGTGTCGCAACCGCGCTCGATGGAATCGCGATCGTCGGCACCTTGAATCCTCGATTGAGAATCAGCCCAACGACGATCGTGCACACGATGACAAGCAACGTGCCTTTGATGAACTGCACCCAGGTCGTACTCACCATGCCAGCGGTGGCAACGATGACCGTCACAACCACGCCAACCATTGCAACACCCGCCCAATGCGGAAGTCCGAGCAGCGGCTTCACAAGCGCACCTGCGCCCACCATCTGTGGGATGAGATAGAAGAGCGAGATGACGAGCGTCGCGATCGCCGCGACGAGTTTGAGGCCGCGCGATTGAAATCGTGCGTTCAACGCATCGGCGAGCGTGTACTTTCCAAGCCGCTTGACGGGTTCGGCGATGACAAAGAGCGCAACGATCCAGCCTGCGAGATAGCCAATCGAATAGAGAAACCCGTCATACCCAAAGAACGCGATCATTCCGCAAATGCCGAGAAAACTGGCTGCGGAGAGATAGTCGCCGGCGAAAGCGATGCCGTTCACAAACCATCCGACCTGCCCATGCGCCGCGAAGTAACCCCCAGCACTCTTCGCGCGTGAGCCGAGCCAGAAACTCAGCGCGAGTACCGCGCCCACGAAGGCTGCAAACACCGCAATCGCAAGCGAACTGGTCTCGTAGATCACGCGTCACCTCCACCGTCGCGGGCGAAGACGGCATACACAAGCGCGAGGAGAAATGCGCCGATGATCAGGCCGAAGCCCCCGAGAATCCCCCAAGAAACGCCGGCAGAAACGCCAAACGGCAGCCCCTCCACGGTGCGTGCGAGCCCGCCCTTCGCGACGCCGTTCTCAAAGGTTCCAAACGCAGCGACCAACACAAACGTCGCATACGAAACGCAATAGACCGCAAACAGCACAAGGCCGAAACGATTGGCGCGTGGAGTGTCGCTCATACAGCGCCTCCATGCGATGACTTCTCATCCTTTGCGGAAGGGAGATCCTTCTCCTGTGGCGCAAACTTCGCGAGCGCATGGTTCGCAACCTGACCGATGACCGCGACCACAAGCACCGCCGAAAGAACGCCGGCGATCGTCACCCACATCGGTTGCTGCTGGAATACTTCCTTGATGTTCTGTGCACCCGTACTTGCGGCACTTGCTGCGAGGAAACAGACAACTGCGGTACGCGGAAGCATGCCGATGGGAGTCGCGACCATTGCCAACCAGAACGGAACGCGCGTGGCTCCCAGCGCATAGTTGGTCATCGCGAACGGAGAACTCGGCGGGAGCCGAAGCAACGTGACAATTCCGAATGTTCGCGCGTGTGAACCGCGCGCGAGCGCATCGCGAATGACACGCCCTTTCGGATGCCGATCGATCCAACGATCCACACTGTCACCCGTGATCGACTGCGCAAAGAGATAGCCAATCGCAGCGCCGCCCGTGAATCCAAGAATGGCTCCAGTCAACCCCCACTGCATTCCGAAGACCCAACCACCGAGAAACGCCTGCGAGTAGGTTGGCAAAATGCCGAGCCCGGCGGTGACGGCGAAGACCGCGACATATCCCCAGAAGCCCCAATGAAGGTCGCGTTGGAGAAACGCCGCAAGATTCTGAAGGTCGAACAGGATGTAAAAGCCGGCGAGTGGTGGGAACGCGATCCAACACACGCCGAGAATGGCACTCGCGATCAGTCGCTTGTCACGGGACTTGTCGGGTGGCTCGGACGGCGAGACGGGGTTGTGCGATGGGCCAGACGACTGGCCGGGTGCTGCGTTCGGAGTACCCATAGGAACGCAAGGTACCGAGAATTTGGCCCTCCTCGGTGCGTTGCGGCGGATCACGTCACAAACCCAGCGAACGAGCGCGGTATCCCCTTCTCAGCGAAGGCTCGCGTTTCCGCTGCTCGTGCTGCACCACTCGACCCAACTTCCCCACGCAAGAAGCCGGGTTGGTTGTGCATCCGACGACCTGAAATTGCCGATGACCGGGCACCCGACGTCGCTCGGAGCCGGAGTGAACCTATGCGTAGCAGTCCATTTCTCGCCGCCTTCTCGTTGACCGCCCTCGTCGCCGTTTCGAGCGTCGGCTGCACCTCGCGCTCCCAAGTCTTCGAAGGCTATTCGGAAGACCAATTGTGGACCGCGATGGTCGCAACGGCGCGTACGCCTGTCTACGACGACTGGAAAGTCATGGACAACCAAGTTTTCGTTGACGAGGCATCGCGGCGTATCGAAATCTACCGCGTGCTGAAGCGAACGTTTGTCTCTCCCCACGCGGAGCCGCAGCGCGAGAGTGAAGAGTGGAAACTCCAGATCATGCTCGGTCGCGATGAAGAACTTGGCCAGCCGCTGGTGGACTTCACCGCGCGACAAGTGGATGTCCCGGCGCACGTGTGGGACGAGGCGGACCGCTACTTCTTGCAGATGCGAACCTTGCTCGGCCCAGCGATGAGTTCGCAGACCCCCGCAAGTTCGAGCAACACAGCCATCGATTCCGGAACGCCGACGCCGCCCCCGCTGCCCGCGGAGGAATCATCTGGTATGGATGAACCACCGATCGATCCGCTGCCGGAACCGACACCGAAGCGGTAAGCACGTCGTGAACTTTGGCGTGGACTTTGGCGTGAACTTTGGCGTGGACTTTGCTGTGGACTTTGCCGCGGCAACACGGCGCGCCGAAGACCGAGTCCTCAATTCCTGAGGTCTCAATTCCTGAGGTCTCAATTCCTGAGGTCTCAATTCCTGAGGCCTCAATTCCTGAGGTCTCAATTCCGAAAGCCCCAATCCCTCAGGCGACGCATTTCAATACTGGCCTCAATCAAAACCCGGCGCATGATCGCCGGGTTTTTCATGAAGCCGACATGTCATGACCCGCGCTTGTGGCCTAGGTTGATGGCCTAGGCATACCAACGATCGCTCAGTCGCACAGAGACGCGCATGGGCCGTCATCACGCCAAGTTGGTGTACACCTTCTGCACGTCGTCGTGATCTTCGAGTGCGTCGACGATGACTTCCACCTCGGCCAACGTGGCTGCATCGACCTCGACTGTTTGCATCGGAATCCACACGATCTCCGCACTATCGACGGTCATTCCAGCCGCCTCGACCGCAGCGCGCAGCGCAATGAGATTGTTCGGCGGACCGAGGACTTGAAACGTCTCGCCATCGCCGTGCAGATCTTCAATACCAGCATCGAGGCACGATTCCATCAAGCGCTCTTCGTTTCCGCCTTCGACAATCACTTGCGTCTTCTGCGAGAAACTAAAAGAGACCGATCCAGGAACCCCAATCTTGCCACCGTTCTTATCGAAGATGACGCGAATATCTGCTGCCGCCTTGTTGGCGTTGGAGATCAGACACTCGACGATGACCGCGACCCCGCCCGGCGCATAGCCCTCGTACCGCGCGGGCTCGTAGTGCTCCGAGCCTCCTTCGCCTGTTCCCTTCTTGATCGCCTTCTCAATGGTGTCACGCGGCATATTGGCCGCGCGCGCGAGGTCCACCGCAATCCGAAGCGACGGGTTGAACTGCGGGTCGCCGCCGCCCATGCGTGCCGCGACAATGATGGCGCGAGAGCACTTGCTCCACACCTTGCCGCGCTTTTTGTCGACGGCGGCCTTGCGATGCTTGATGTTCTTCCAAGCGCTGTGTCCAGCCATGACGGAAAGTCCACTCCTTCAGAGATCGGAAAGATACGACGAATTCCCCACAAGGCGAAACCTCACAAGACGAAACTCCACAAGGCCAAACCTCACGAGGCGAAACCCCACAAGGCGTGATCAGCGATTCGCCCCTGACTCAAGTCCATCCATCGCCTCAAGCCCGATCGGCCTCACCGATGGCACCTCTCCGCGAGCGACTTCTTCCAGTTTGCGGGCTGCGCGATCGGCAACGCGGCCGTAGAGCCGACGGAGGAGCGGCGCAGGCTCGAGCACCACGAGGCCAAACTCGCGTCGCTGGAATTCAACGAGGTTCTTCGCAATCTCTTGCGGCGGATAGCGAAGTTGCGCGACCTGCCCAACCTGCTGCCAACAGCGAATCGCAGCCTGTTGGTCGCCGTCTTGCCACAACGCGTCGCCGAGATGATCGAGCGTTTCGAGCGAGGGATCCTGCGGCCGAATACGTAAGGCTTGTCGGAAGAGCGTGATTGCGCCCATACCATCGGCGGCATCACGAAGTCGTCCCTGCCGATACCGAAGTACCCCGACGGTGTCGAGGAACGAGGGGTTGTCGGGAGCCTTCGCGAGTGCGTCGAGCGCCATCGCGATCGTGGTATCGTCGATGGTGCCGCGATCGATCACGAGATAGGCAAGATTGTTGTGCGCCTCGGCTGAGACTGGCTCGATCAGAACCGCCCGCTCCAGAAGGCGGCGGCCACCAAGTTCGTCGCCTATGAGCGCGTGTGCGTCGGCAGCGCGAACAAGTTGCCGACCAATGTCGATCTTCGCGCCGCCCCCAACGCCAACCTCAACGCCACCGGTCGTCGCGGCGTCCGCGGCCGCTGCCGCATCGCTTGCGCGAACAAAGATCGCAAGCCCCTCTCCAGCAAGGTCGCGGATGAGCGATTCCGTGCGCTGCCACCAACCACCACTGAGAGCACCAAGAGCGACGGATGCGCGCGCAATTCGTCGACGCGCCTCCGACTCCGCGCGAGGATCGCGAGCGATCGCCTCTGCCAACACTGCCGCAGGAAACGGATCGTCATCGACACGGCGAACGGCGTCGATCAGTTCGAGACAACCATTCGTGTCTGCGATGGTCAATGGCCGCGATGCTGCCGCGAGCCGCTCGGCAAGTCGCTTCAGCGCCGCGTCATCGCCGCGAGCGACGATCGCGAGACGCATCGCCGCCAACATGTCGGAGCTCGTCGCGCGACCAAGTCGCGGCAAGAGCCCCTCCGCGAGCTGGGCCATATCACGTGAGCGCGAAGGCTCGCGTTTGGCGATGTCGGCCGCCGTCGAAAGCATGACACCGATCGCGCGCGAGTTCCCCTCAACCGACTCACTTCGCGCACACCGCTCAAGAAGCGCAACGGCTCCCGGGAGATCACCAGTCGCAAGCAGCGACCGCGCAACCACAGCCTGTGCATCGATCGTTTGAGGCCGCGCCCGTTGTGCGGAAAGCGTCGCCGCGAGGCGAAGCGGCGTGGGCGCCAACACGAGCGCATCAAATCGTGCGCCAAGCGGCGCAGGAGGGATCTCTGTCGGACGTGATACCGCACCGGTGCCGAGCGCGAGCAGAAGACCGAGCTTTCGTCGCGCAGGAACCGACGGCGACACGGCGACCGCGGCACGCGCCCAGCGCTCAAGCGCCGGAGCGTGTTCCGGTGTCGTCAGTCGTTGGGCGATCGGATCGAGCGCGTCGCTGAATGGATCAATTTCTGCAGCGAGCGCAAGACATTCATCCGCAAATGGGAGTCGGGTGGAAAGCCCCGCGCGGCCTGTCGCCTCGAGACGCGCCGCATCCTCCGATTGACCGCTCGCAAGCGCTGTTCCCATGCTTCCGCGGCGGTCGTTCGCGCGCGCTTCATCACCAACAAGGAACCATGCGCGCGCGAGTATCGGCGCGATCGCGGAGTCGCGCCCCCCCGCAACTTCGTCGACCTCACCGAGAATCGTCACATCACTTGCTTCGGCCGCGGCAAGTGCCGCAGCGGCAAGCAATGGAAGCGATGCGGGATCACGTGCGCGTGCCGCTTCCGCGACACTGATCGCTTCATCCGCAAACCCAAAGCGCGCAAGAATCCGGCTCCGAAGTGCGTCGGCGGCAGCTCCACGTCCGGTGTCGTCGACCGCATCGAGAAGACGGTCCACATCGACGGGGGCAAGAAGTAGCCCGGTGACGATGGCATCGAGCTCACATGGCCGCGCGAGCACAACGTCCGTCGCGATCTCGACCGCGCGCACAAGGTCTTCGCGCGCCAGAAGCCAGAACGCACATCGCATCGCGAACGGATCGCGTTCCAGCGCTTTCAAAATCTGTTCGGTGCGCTCGATGCGCCCGGCGCGCGTCAGCACCGGATCGCCGACAAGGACACGCATCAGCGCTCCGCGCCCGTGCGTCGGCGTGATCTCGGTCGAGAGCGCCGATTGTTGTACCTCGGGTGCAACACGAGTCTTTCCATCCGACGGTTGTTGACGATGAAGATGAGTTAGGCCCGCAGCTTCCGCCAATCTGGTGGCGCGCCAGAGCGTGAAGTCAGACCACGTCGAGTCATCCCCTGCTGCAAGCAGGTCGTGCAGTCGCGCCGCCGCGCGGCCATCCTCGACGTCGAGTAGATCGATGCGCAGCAACGCTAGCATCGCAATCTCGTCGGCAGTTTCGTTCCCAGATTTCTCTTCACCCTCCTGAACGGGGCGCGAGGACACGTTCGTTCCGATCTGATCGTTTGCGCCGCGCTTCGTCGGAATCAGCCCGAGCAAGACGTTGCGCGCCTCATCGCGTCGGCCGAGCATGACGAGCGCATCTCCTTCGAGAAGTGTGATCCGTCGAAGGGCCCTGCCGTCGGTTGCTCGAAATCGCTTGGCTTCCGCGATCGCCGCAAGTGCGGCATCCGCGTGGCCAAGTCGCAGCGCGCACGCCGCGGCGAGCTCCTCAAGTTCACCAGGCTCAGTCGGCAGCGGGATCGCGACTCCGCGTCGCTCCATCGCACCTTCGCCGATGAACAGCGCGAAAAGCGAGAGCGCCTCCGCGTCACGACCCGCCTGGGCGGCAGTCAAGCCGCGAAACGCAACGCCCACGGCGTTTCGCGGATCGCAAGCAGAGATTGCGTCGAGTACCGAACGAACGTCGCCAGAGGATCCTCGCGAAAGGAGCGCGACGAGCCGAATCTCCAACGGCTCGACGCGGCCAGGCGCAAGTCGTTCGGCTTCTTCGGTTGCATCGAGCGCCGCTTGAAGGTTGTTCTTTCCAATTGCATCGGCCGCGAGAGAGAGAAGTCGTGTCACATCCCGCGACAGCGGTTCAGGTTCACTCTTTGCGGGGAGCGATGCTCGAAGGCTTGCGACCGACGCGTGCAACACCTCCGACGAGATCCGCGTGGAGTTGGTGGGTGCGTTGCGAGCCACGCTGCTCGATTCGCGCGCAGCGAAGGTGCCAACGAGGAGCGGAACACGCATCGGCATGACGCGCGCAGCATCGGCCGCGGAGCGGGCCGCGTCGTTGCGGGTCGAGAACGTTGATGTGGATGCGGCATCGGATTCTGCCGGGGAATTCGCCGGATCACTCGCCGCGCGTTCATCGGCCCGCCCGTCTGCATGTGGTCG
>CAIWCL010000133.1 GCA_903911205.1 uncultured bacterium | reverse complement strand
TGCGGACCTTGTCTTGCGGACCTTGTCTTGCGGACCTTGTCTTGCGGACCTTGTCTTGCGAACCTTGTCTTGCGAACCTTGTCTTGCGAACCTTGTCTTGCGGACCTTGTCTTGCGAACCTTGTCTTGCGAATTTTGTCTTGCGAATTTTGATTGTTTGATTGCGTCACACGACAGGCACGACACATGCAGTACGGATCCCACGCTTCCATCTCCGACGCATCGTTTGTAGACGAACTCAGTTGGCGCGGGCTTCTGCACCAAACAACGTCGCCTGAACTTGCCGCGCACCTTTCCTCCGGTGTACGTGCGGGTTACGCTGGCTTTGATCCAACCTCAGACAGCCTCACCATCGGGAACTTCATGGGCATCAAAATGCTCGCGCATCTGCAGCGCGCGGGTCATCGCCCGATTGTCGTGTCGGGCGGCGGTACTGGATTGATCGGTGATCCCAGCGGGAAAAGCGCAGAACGTACGTTGCTCACCCGTGAACATGTGGAGCACAACGCGAAGAGCCAGCAGCGCATTTTCAGTCGATTCCTTGATTTCAGCGGTCCGCGAGCCGCGAAGATCGTGAACAACGTCGACTGGCTCTCATCGATGTCGTACCTCGACATGCTGCGCGACATCGGAAAGCACTTCAGTGTCAACCAGATGATCGCGCGCGACTCCGTTGCTTCGCGACTGGAAGGGCGCGAACAGGGGATTAGTTACACCGAGTTCAGTTACATGATCCTGCAGGCGTACGACTTCCTGCATCTCTATCGCGCAGAGCAGTGCACGGTGCAACTGGGCGGTAGCGATCAATTCGGAAACATTGTCTCGGGTATCGATCTGATCCGTCGACTCGAGCAGGGTGAAAGTTTCGGCGCGACTTGTCACCTCGTTACGACGAGCGATGGGCAAAAGATTGGAAAGACGGAGAAGGGGGCGATCTGGCTCACTGCTGACAAGACGAGCCCGTATCGCTTCTATCAGTACTGGCTGAATACGACCGACGCGGATGCTGTGAAGTTCCTCAAGTGGTTCACCTTTCTCGACGCGGACACGATTCAGGCACTTGCGCAGTCGCTCGCGCACGATCCCGCGAAGCGCGAGGCGCAGAAGATGCTCGCGGCTGAAATGACGCGGATGACCCACGGTGACACCGAACTGACACGCGCGATCGCAACGAGTGGGGCGGTGTTTTCGGGCGACGTGAAGAGTCTTGATGCCGCGCAAATCGCGGAAATTGCCGCGGATCTTCCGTCAAGTTCGGTCGCCGCATCCGCGCTTTCTGAGGGCGTTGGAATTGTCGATTTCATCACGGGTACGACGTGCGCCGCGAGTAAGCGCGAGGCGCGTGAGTTCGTTCAGAACGGTGCGGTGAGCGTCAATGGCGAGAAGGTTGGTGCCGACTTTGTGGTGCGCGCGGAGCACGCGCTGAGCGGCGGAGCGATGGGCGGAGTGATCCTGCTTCGTCGCGGGAAGAAGGCGTATCACGCAGTGCGTGTCGCGCAGTGACGTCACGGACGAGATGCGTCGCCGAAACGCCCGGTTCGTGGATATGAGGACCTTTGGATCGGAAGATCTTTGGATCGGAAGATCTTCGGATAGGAAGATCTTTGGATAGGAAGATCTTTGGGGGCAAGTCCGCGCACGCTAACCCGCAGGCACGATTTCGACGCGAATCACCGAAGGAGTTGCGGTCGTGATATCGACGCCAAGCGGCGCGACCATCGGTGACGAACTCAAGATGTCTTTCAGAAGCAGTTCGTGTTCGCCTGGCTGCGTGGGGATGCCGTCGGCTCCGCTCCGAAGTCGAATGGTTCGGCCGCTCAGTGCATCGCTCGCGCGAACAACCGCTTGACGCGAGCCTGTGCATTCGACGGACGCGTGGACAATGGTGGGTGAGGTCACGAGTGTGCGTGATGCGTCACCAGACTCGATGATCACATCGAACGCGATGACGCGCGTTTGAAGGGTTTGACCAGCTGCATAAAACCAAACGACGATGGTGATCGCCGTCACGCCCGCGAGATCGATGATGCGCTCGCGCCAGGTTCTCAATGCGCACCCCCGTGGTCATCGTTGGCGGATCGACCGTTCTCTGAGTCGCGCGTTCGAATGGCCGCTCGCGCACCGGCGACGACATCGTCGACGATCGCGGGAGTTTGCTTCAGGCGACGCTCAAGTTCGCCCGCCACTTCGTCGCGCGGAATCGGCGAGGAGAGCGTGCCGCCTTCTGCGATGCGAATCGAGCCAGTCTCTTCGCTCACCACCACAACGACGCAGTCGGACTCTTCCGTGACCCCGATCGCCGCGCGGTGGCGCGAGCCGAGTTCCGCGGGCAGATCTTCGCCATCTGCGAGCGGCAACTGGACGCCGGCGCCCCACACGCGACCACCGCGGATCACAAGCGCGAGATCGTGCAACGGCGAGTTTGGCCAAAAGACGCTTTGGATGAGCGGCGCGCTCGGCTTCGCGTCGAGTTCAACACCACCGGTGAGAAGGTCACCGATCCCGATGCGGCGCTCGATCACGATGAGGGCGCCGAAGCGATTTTTCGACAGGAATTCTGTGGCTTCTGCGATGTCGGCCGCAAGACCCGCGATCTGCGCGCGCGGCCGTTTGAATAGGTTTGTGCGCCCGATTCGGCTGAAGGCGGCGCGGATTTCAGGCTGAAAGACCACGATCAGCAAAATCGCGAGGAGATTGAAGGCGCGATCAAAGAGAAATCGAAGCCGCTGGAAACTGTCCGTCGCGTCGCCGAGGACGCGCACCAAGAGCGCCATGGCGACCGTGAGCAGGAAGAAGCCTTTGATGACGCCGGCGCCGCGCGTCCCGCGAAGGAACCGGAAGACCGCGTACACGACGAGCCAAATGACCGCCAACTCGATGAAAACAACGAGCGCGTCAGCGAGGCGGGTTCCGTCGAGATTCACTGGCACGGGCCGCGATCATACGTTTCCGGCCGTATCATCGCCGCCCCATGAGCAGGATCTCGACGAGTTGGGACATTGGTCGTTTCACCGGGCTGTGCGCGGCGACGGGCGAGCGGCTTGAACCAGGTACGCAGCAAGTGGTCGCGTTGGTTGAGCGCGAGGACGACCCGTCGGCACCACTTGTCCGCATGGACTTTTGCGATGCCGGTTGGAACTCGCCCGCGCGCCCCAAGGGCGTGATCGCATTTTGGAAGGCGTCCGTTCCAGAACCCGGTGAAAAGAAGCGCGGATTCGTCGACGACCAGACGTTGCTTGATCTCTTTGAACGGCTCGGTGGAGATGATCGCGCGCATCGCGTTCGTTTCCGTTTCGTCCTCATGCTGCTCCTCGTGCGGAAGAAGTTGCTGCGCGTGACGGGCACCTCGTCTGAGGGCGGCGTTGAAACTTGGCATGTGCTTGCGAAGGGTGCAGTTGAGGGTGAGTTGCCGCTTGCCGTGACCAATCCGAAACTCGACGAGGCGGCGATGAAGGAAGTCACCGACCAACTCGGCGAGGTGCTCGATGGGGCTTGGTGAACAGGGGCAGGGGATGCATGCGCGCGCGGCCTGTCTTGCGGTGTCCGTGGTAGCGTTCGCGCTTGGCGGATGTGCGACCACCGATCAGGTGAAAAACGGTGACGCGGAACTCGCGATCGACGCGCACGGTGATCCGTCCGCCGCAATGACGGGCGAACTTGCGCGCGCGCGTGTAGAACTCGCGCGTTTCGTTGCGCAACAGAACGAACGCGCGGTACGACTTGCGACCTTTGAGTCGCGTGCATCGCTCGAGTTTCGCTACAGCGACGCGACCGGTGAGCACTTTGAGCAGTGCGAGGCCGACATCTTTCTTTCGCCGCCAAATCGTGGCGCGCTTCGCGTGATGAAGGTCGGAACGAATCTGTGGTGGATCGGCGGCGATGGCGACCGATCGTGGATCTTCGAACTCAACGTGACTCCGAAGCGCGCGACGGTGTATGACCGCGGTGCTTCAGGCGTCTTCGCCGAAGCGGGCGATGTCGTTGGGACGGGCGAGTTCACCTTGCTCTCTCCCGAAAGTGTGCGGCTATTGATGGGACAAGCAGCGATTGCGGATGACTGGACTCCGGTGCTCTTCAATGGGGCCGAGCCGGCGGCGCCGATGCACAAACGCTTTGGAGTTCGCACAACTCTGAAGAGCACAAGTGATGGTGCGCCGCGACTCACCGCAACCACGCGATTTGGTGCCGATGGCTTGCCGATCTCGCTGACGGTTGCATCGATGGAGGGTGTTGAGGTCGCGACGGCGACGCTTCGTGACCCCGTGCGCGCACCGATGGTGGATATCGCGCAAGGCGCTTGGCCGACCGTCGCTCGTCGCATTGAAGTTGTCGCGCCGCGATCGGGTGCGGCGATCAAGATTTTCCTCGACAGTCCAACCGCGAGTGCAAACCGCATGAAGCCACGTTTTTTCGAACTCGACGCGCTCCTTACGCAGTTGCGGCCCGAAGTCGTGGAGTTTGTGACGAAAGAACTGAAGTCGAAATCGCTCGCTCCAAACTCGAGCGAACCAGTGACGCCGATCCCCTCGGTTGCGCCATCGGTCAGGCCATCTCGCGGCGAGGTCGGTCTGTGAATCGATCTGATCGGGCGCAATTCGCGCGGTTTTCCCTGCGCCGCTTTGTACACGCGGTTTCTCGCGGGGCAGTACTCGCATCGTGCTTCGCGCTGCCCGCGATCGTTGATTCTGGCGTTCGCGCGGACCTGCCTGGCACGCTGCCGTTGGTCGCGGCGGATGGTGGCCATATCTGGTGGATTGTGGAACGCGCTCCCGCGGGCGCGAGCGGGCAAGCGTCCGATGCAAAATTGCCATTTCTTCTGATGCATCATGCATCGGTTGAACCCGCGCCAACAGAGCGGCTCGTGACGCGCCTTGCACGCGAGCCTGAAGCGATCGCGGCTGGCGGCGACACGCTTGTTGTCGTTGCGCGCGCTGAGGGAGTGCAGCCGCGCATGGTGCTGGCGCTCGAGGCGCGGCGCAATGAAGTCACGGGACTTTGGTACACCGAGCCGAGGACGGGCCCGCGCGTGCTTCCGCCGCTCCCAGCAGAGGGCCTGCTCCGTGACATGGCGATTGTCGATGGCGCGGTGTTCGCGCTTGTTCGTCGCGCTGGAACGAGTGCAACTGTTGGTGCAGCCGTTGATGTCGCTGCTGATGTCGCTATTGATGCAGCCGTTGGTGCAGCCGTTGATGTCGCTGCTGATGCAGCTATTGATGCAGCTGTTGATGCAGCTGTTGATGCAGCTGTTGATGCGAGGGTTGGTGACCGCGCGGTGGAAGGCGCGAATGCCAATGTATCCGTCGAACACTGGCTTGGCCGGCTCGAATTGGATGGAGGTGATCGGTGGGAGTCCGTGCCGCTTCCGCCCATCGATCTTGCAGAAACGGTTCGGCTTTCCAACGCCAACGGTCGCTTGCGTGCGATCGGTGTGCTCGCGCGCACCGACGAGGAGAGTCGTGCCGACGTGAGCGGTCGTGGGGGCGCGGTTGAGGCGCTTTTCGACAGTGCCGATGGATGGATGATGCATCCGCTTGTCGATGGTGCTGGTGCGCCCGTGGCGGCACGGGGCGTGCTCGGCGCGATCGAAGTGGTGGGGGCATTCGGGCTCGCCGAGCGCGTGGCGCCGCTCGTCGATGGTGGACCCGCCACCGTGCGTCTTTCGGTCGTTCGGCAAGGCATCACAACCGGATGGGCATCATTCCCTGAGCCCACAGAGCCGTGGGCCCTGGCCGGTTTTGGCAGCGAAGCCCTTCTTCTCTCTCTCGATCAAGATCGGCGCGGTGTTGCGCAGACCATTGCCCCGAATGCCTCTGTTCCGAATGCGGCGGTCACGCTCGCGCCTCCTGGCTTCACGGCACGCAACTGGGTACACATCCCAATTCTCGCGATTCTCTCGGTGGGCCTTGCACTCGCGGCCGTGATCTTTGGCGCGGATGCCTACCTTGAGAATCGTTCGCGTGGCGGCGTTCCGAGTGCGCCGATTCCTGTGCATCGTCGTCGCGGCGCTCGACTCGGCCTGCGCGCGGCGGCTGCGGGGATTGATCTTGTCCCCGGGCTCATCATCGCGTGGATGGTTTTCGGCGGTCCGTTGCTGCCGTATTTCCAGTTCCCAATCTTTGTCACAGATGCGTCGATCGGCGCTCCGGCATTCCTCGTCTTCGCCATCGGTTGGTTTGGCGCGAGCGTCGGCGATGTGTTTTTTGGCCGTTCGCTTGGCAAGCGCCTGATGGGGCTCGAGATCATCGGAGTTCGAGGCGAACAAATCTCGGCGGGACGTCGGTTGGTCCGCGCACTTGCGGCATCGGTGACGTACGCGTCGCCCGTCGTCATGCTGATTGCTTCCCTGAATCCACGGGGCGACGGGCCCGCGGAGATGGTGAGCGGGACGGCGGTGGTTGAAGCAGAGCCGGAACCCTCCGAAGGTCAGGGTTCAGTTGGTGGCTCGGACGAGGGGTCAGATTCCCGCGGCGACACCAACGACGACGGACCGCGCTGATTGGGCCTCACTGGCGTACGCCATGGGGCTCGGGTCGTCCTTCGTTGGACTTTCCTCCGTTGGTCGTCTCGTGGTTCGCCCGTGGTCCTCGCATGGCCTTCCCATGGCCTTCTGATGGCCCTTCCATGGCTTTCCCTTGGCCTTCTCATGCTCCTTTCGCGGTCGGCATCGGGGTGTCTCGGCGGCAATTTCTGCCTTTGCAGGTTTCGCGCAGCATCTGCCGATGAACGATTTGGCGATCTGGAGGATTCTCTTCGGCCAAGATTGCCGACCACTGGCGATGCATGCGCGCACAGGCGTGCGTGCATCGATGGAGGTCGTAGGGAGAGTCGTCAAGGATTGGCGACTCGCGACGAAAGCGCCCGCATGCCGCGGGCGGCTCGGAAGGATTCTGAGGTTCGCGATCGTGTCACAGCGCACGGACAACGCCAACATCAAACCGGATACCACTGCTTCTGCAGGGGCAGCGACACCGTCCCTGAACACGACAACGACGTCAGCGGTCGCGTCTCCTGTGACCACGGCAAGTCGTGCATTGCGCGATTTCTGGCAGGTCCCGTTGCTTGTCGTTGGACTTGGTGCCGTCGCGGCCGCCGTGTGGTTTGCCCGTGGACATGCGCCGAAAGATGACTTCTCTGGCGCGCTCGACCAGGCAGAAGAATTGATCGTGGCTGGTGAGTTCGCGCAGGCTCGTCACGTGCTGGAGTCGGTTGTGGAGCCTAATCTTGAGCGCGCTCCTTCGGAGGTCAAGCCGCGGTTTTTCGCGCTCGGCGCGGACTTCCTCGCTGGACAGCAGAAGTTGTTGGAAGCGCCAACGGAATCAGACGCGCGCGCGCTGATCGATGCATACGACCGGGCCAAAGCGCTCGGTTGGTCGATGACCCCGTCGCAGTCCATCGTGTATTCGCAATCGCTCGTAAGGCTTGGTCGCGCGAGTGAGGCGCTTGCAGTTGTGGCGGAAGGTGCCGGCGAAAAAGAAGCGGAAGCGCTTCGTCGTCGCGTCAAGCGCGATGCGCTCGACAGCATGATTCGTGGCGCGGATGCGGCGGGTCGTACTCCCGAAACGTTGCTCGCGGCGATTGATGAGTTTCGCGCGGATCCCACGCTTCCGGCGTCGGATGCTGCCTGGGCCGCGGCGCGCGCCGCAGAGGTTCGTATCGCGCTAGGAGAACTTGAGCGTGCGGCAGATCGACTGCTTGTCGATCTTTCACGGCTTGAGAGTATGGTCGAGAGTTTGGAGGGCGCGCGTGGTGAGGTCGATCCAGCGGCACTCGCTGAACTCTACGGCTTGCGTGGCGAAGCGCTTCGTCGGCTTTCGCGCTTCAACAAGGCGCGCGAGGAATTCGAGCATGCCGTTGAACTTGCACAGCCGGGTACGACCGTCGCGGGTTCGATTGACGTCGGGCTTGGAAAGACGTTGCTTGAACTCGGCGCCGACGAAGAAGCTACTCAAGTCTTTGACCGCGCGGTCCTGGCGCAGCACAAGGGAGATCTCGGATTTCTTGCGCGGCTTGGCCGTGCAGAAGCGCGATCGAATCTAGGCCATTTTGCCGATGCGCAGGTCGATTTTGCTGTCTTGCGTGACGCGGCGCTTCGCAAGGAGATGACGCTTGACACCGTCGCTTCCATGCAATCGATTCTGATTGAAGATGCGCGAGATGCGATTGCGGAGAAGCGCTGGATTGAAGCGATTGAGTATGCGCAGGTCGCGATTGATCTTCGCGGACAAGGGCGTTCGATCGCGGACGCGTTTGTGGTACTAGGCACTGCAGCACGCGAAGAAGCGAATCGATTGCTTGAGGTTGGTGGAGGAGGCGAGTCGGCGCTCGGAAAACTCTCGCCGGAAGATCGGGTGGTTGTAAATCGACTCCTGAAGCGTGCGGGCGATATGTTCGCGGAGTTTTCAGTCACTCCGGAATGTCGCCAGGCAACCGATGGAAGCTACGTTGCCAGCCTTCGCAATGCGGCCGAATGCTACGACATGGCAGGTTGGCACGATCTTGCGCTCGGTCGTTGTCAGTTGCTGCTCGAAGCGCTTGAGCTCGATGATCCTGACCGCGGTGAGGTGTATCTCCGAATTGCTGCGATTCGCGAGGCGGAGGGTGCGTACGCCGAGGCTGCGACGAATTACCGTCGCGCGATCGATGTTCGTCGTGGTGGCAGTGATTACACGGCGCGCGCGATCGTACCGCTTGCTCGTTCGCTCGACGCAGATGGGCGTGGCGATGAAGCGATCGCGAGTTTGCAGCAAGTACTCTCAGGCGAGTTCGGTCTCAAGCCTGATGCGGTCGAGTACTTCAACGCACTCGATCTGCTCGCGCGCATTCAGCAGCGAAAGTCGAAGTGCACCGAAGCTGCGGAACTGCTGCATGAGGCGCTTGCGCGGATTCCTGATCCCGCTCGGCTTGGAGAGTTGCGATTCCGGCTTGGCGAAGCGTATCTCGGCGTTGCGCGCGCCGCGATGAAGGAGTCGCAAACCGCGGATTTGACGGCCGCGGCGAAGGCGCGGCTCGTGCGCGAAGGCGTCGATCGTTTCAAGGAAGCGCGACGGATCTACGACGACGCGATTGTTGCGCTCGAGGAGCGTGCCTCTCGTGAGGGAGACCTTGATGGACTCTCGCGCGACATGCTGCGCGAAGCGCACATGCGTCGCGCGGATTGCGCGTTTGATGTTGGTGCGCACGATGCAAAGGCCTTCGAGGATGCCATTGCGCTCTACGAAGCGGTCGATCGTAAGTACCCTGATCACCCTTCGTCGATGGTCGCCCTGATTCAGATCGTGAATGCATGCGATCGCCTGGGTGATACCCAGCGCGCTTCGATCGCGCACCGTCGGGCGCAGTTGCGACTCGCGCAACTTCCCGACGACGCATTCTTTGGTACGGATGGAATTCTCTCGCGTGAGAGTTGGGAGCAGTGGCTTCGCAATCATCCGCCGTCGAAGTCGCGCGTTGCGACGGGTGAAGACTCAAAGGCGAATGACGGAGGTACGCCGTGACTGCGCGTGCCCAAATCAATCACGCCCAACAGAAGCTTGGGTCGATGCGAGATGTCGCGGAACGCACGCTCGCAGAGGCGCAGGCGATGCAAGCGCTTGCTTCATGTGAGCCTTCGCTGCTTGCCCTCATCGATCGCGCGGCCGCTGGCGAGGCGTCGACCGCAGATGCTGAAGACGCGCTCGCGAAGCATCTTGCCGCGCGTGAAGTTCGAGTCGCGGCACTGCAAGAACTCAATAGTGCTTGGTCGGACGCGGTCGCGCGTGCTGGCGGCTTGCCTGACAACACGTTGTCGGAAATCGCTGCGGAGATTTCTCGTGCACTCCTCGCCATCGAGGTCTCGGATGCAAGATTCGCCGCGGAACTCGCGGAGCGTCGACGTGTGGCCCATGTGGAGGTTGGTCGTGCGGATGCTGGTCGCGCGGCGCAACGTGCGTATGGACCAACAGGTGGAGTAACGCAACCTCGATTCACGGACAGGAGAGGCTGATGTCTGATCGAGAATCGCACTCCATCATCGAGCCAATCACGCAAGTCGGCGCGCCAAGCGATTTTGCCGAGTTCCTGCGTGCATTCAATGATGTCACCACGCGACTCCAAGAGACGCATGTGGCACTGACCGCGAAGGTCGAGCGACTTCAATCTGAACTGGCCGAAGCGAATGAGCGTCTGCGTCGTTCGCGCTCGCTTGCCGCGCTCGGCGAAATGGCCGCGGGCATCGCGCATGAAATTCGGAACCCGCTTGGCGCAATTTCGCTCAATGCGGAACTCTTGCGTGAGGATGTTGCCGATCGACCAGAGTCGTTGGCAAGCGTCGACAAGATTCGACGCGCCGCGGAGCGACTCGACCGAATCGTTGGTGATGTTTTGAGTTTTGCGCGAGATACGCGCATTCATGCGACACCGACGAGCGCGAAGGAGATTTTCGCAATGGCGCTCTCCGACTGCGAAGCTCTGCTTGCGAAAGAAGACGTTGATATCCGAACAGATATCGATGGAGATTGCGTGCTCCATGCGGATCTTCCGCTCGTGGCGCAGGCAGTTTCGAATCTTGTTCGCAACGCTGTCGAGGCAATGCGTGGAAATTCGAGCGACGGGCCGCATCGAGAAGTCACGCTTTCCGCGCGTGAGGCACGTCTTCGAACCGCAGATGGATCAAGGCGCGGTTTTGTAGTGCTTGCGGTCGAAGATACGGGGCCCGGTATTCCTGCTGAAGCTCAAGAACGCATCTTCAATCCGTTCTTTACGACGCGCGAAGAAGGGACTGGCCTTGGACTCGCGATTGTGCATCGCATCATTGATGCGCACGGTGGCATGACCGCCTGCGGCGATGCGCAGCGAAATACAGGTGGCGCGGGTTCGCGTGCGGCCGGTCGGATTTCGCGAGGTGCGCGGCTTGAACTTTCACTTCCGCTCGAGCCAACGAAAGTCGCGGCCGCCGAAGGCGTGTCGCTCGGTGAAGCAGTCCGCCGAAGGATTGGCGGCGACCACAAAAATCAGACAGTTCACGCAAACGCCGGATGAAGGAGTCGTCCTATGGGCAAGGTCTTAGTTGTTGATGACAAGGAACTCATGCGCGACAGCGTCGCGGCGATCCTCTCACGAAAGGGGCACGCAGTTGTGACGGCGCCGGATGCGCGTACGGCACTGGCGCGGATCGCTGACAAGCGTCCCGAGTGCGTGGTCACCGATCTTCAGATGCCGGGCATGAATGGCCTTGAGTTGCTGGAGGAGATCCGCAAGATCGATGCGGAACTCCCCGTGGTTTTCATGACCGCATTCGGCTCGGTGGAAACGGCTGTCGACGCGATGCGTAAGGGTGCGTTCGACTACGTGACAAAGCCGTTTTCTGGCGATGAACTCTCGATCTCGGTCGAGCGTGGGCTCGAGCATGCGCGGCTTCTTCGCGAAAATCAGGTGCTTCGTGCCAATGCCACGCCGCAGACGCGACGTGCGCAGACCCATCGCATGATTGGTTCTGGCGCTGCGATGGAAGAGTTGCGCGCGAAACTCGCGCCGATCTCTGGCAGTCACGGCACCGTGTTGATTACAGGTGAATCGGGAACGGGTAAAGAAGTTGCCGCGCGATTCATCCATGAAAACAGCCCGCGCGCATCTGGTCCATTCCTCGCAATCAACTGTGCGGCGCTCTCGTCGGCGCTCCTCGAGAGCGAACTGTTTGGACACGAGAAGGGCGCGTTCACCGGCGCAGATCGTCTTCGGAAGGGTCGATTTGAACTTGCTGATGGAGGCACGCTGCTCCTCGACGAAATCAGCGAGATTCCGCCTGATTTGCAGGCGAAACTCCTACGCGTACTTCAAGAGAAGAGCTTCGAGCGTGTTGGTTCGAGTGTGTCGCAGAAGGCAGATGTGCGCATTCTCGCCACAACAAATCGTGATCTCGCGAAGGAAGTTGACGCGGGTCGATTCCGAGGCGACCTTTTCTTCCGTCTCAACGTACTGCCGATTCGTATGCCTGGATTGCGCGAGCGTCTGAGTGACGTGTCAGAACTCTCAGAGCATTTCCTTGGGCTCGTTGCCGATCGCGAAGGTGGTCGCCGCAAGCGACTCGCGAAGGATGCGCTCGTGCTCTTCGAGAGCTACGCGTGGCCGGGCAATGTTCGTGAACTCCAGAATCTCTGTGAGCGCGCCGCAGTGCTCGCTTCCGGAGAGACGATTTCGGCGGAACTCGTCGCGCCCTGGCTTGTGGCAACGACGGGTGGAGCAACTTCCACGCCTTCGGGTGGCGTTGCAACGCGCCTCGTACGTCCCATGAGCGAGCCGCCGACCATCGAGACCTTCGCCGATGCCGCGAACGCGTTGATCGGTGTGCCGTCGAACGGCGCGTCGTCGTCGGTTGCCGCATTTGGAGGTGACGGTACTGGGCTTCCCAGTCTTGTCTGTGATGGCGATCTCACGCTCGATGAGATCGAACGTCGTTCCATCGTCGCGACGCTCGAACGCTTCCGTGGCCACCGTCAGAAGAGTGCGAAAGCACTCGGAATCGGCGTGCGGACGCTCGGCCTCAAGTTGAAGAAGTGGAAAGAAGAGTCGCTCGTTCCTGCTGAACTTTGAGGCGCGCAATGCTCGACGGCCTTCATGGAAACTCCTCGCTGCCTGCGCTTGAGCGTTCGCTCCAGTTCATGTCGGCGCGACAGAAACTCCTCGCGGCGAATCTCGCAAACGCGGAGACGCCGGGCTACCGACCTGTCGATGTCGATCCGCGGGCATTTCAAGGCGCGCTTCGTGAGGCATTGGATGCGGGGCGGGTCGACGAGGGCGGCTCGCTTGCGTTCGACGAGGGCGGCCCCGTTTCCTTCGATGGCGGAATGACGAAACTTGACCCGACGGTCCTCGGGGAGAACGTCCTCTTTCACGATGGCAACGATCGCAGCATGGAGCGGCTCTTTCAGAAGCTGTCAGAAAACGTCTACACGTTCCGCATGGCATCGCAGTTGCTGCGCGGGCAGTTCGATCAGATTCGCTCGGCCATCCGCGAGCGTCCGTGAGTGTCCGTGCGTTTCATCTGGGTCGGTTGTTTGGCAAGCCTTCTTTCCCGGCCACGGACGCGGCCTCACGGGACGTGCGTCACGATTGCCGCGTCTCGTAGCACCAAGTTTGGAGAACCTTCATGTTCGGCATCCTCGACATCTCAACCTCGGCGCTTGTGGCGAATCGCACGCGGCTTGATGCGATCGCGGCCAACATTGCGAACGTGGATGTGCCAGTCGACCCTCGTTCGAAGCATCCGCCGTTCTCGGAGCGCGTGGTGGAGTTTGCGTCCGGTGATCCCGCTTCTGGGTCGGCAGGAGGGGTTCATGTGGCCCAAATCACGCCCCGAAACGCGTTCCGTCAGACCTACGAGCCGTGGAGTGACAAGGCCAACGCTGACGGTTATGTCCGCTACCCAGACATCGACCCCGTCGTTCAACAGGCGAACGCGATGCTCGCGATGCGAAGTTATGACGCAAATCTTGCCGCGATCGATGCCACCAAGTCGATGATCGAAGCGAGCCTGCGGATCTTGGCCTGATTTCCTCCGTGGGTGAGCAGCTCGGCGCTGGCACGGATTGTGCAGAGAGCGTCCCGAAGGCTCTGGCGATCGCCGGAGCACCAGCCAGGGTTAGGGGCCGCGAACCATGATTGATCCACTCGGCATCGTCTCCCGCGTCAACAGCCAGCCCGGCATTGGGGTTCGTCCTCAAGCGCCGCAGGGAGGTGGCGACTTTAAGCAAGAACTGCTTGAAGAGATGCGACGGGTGAACCAAATGCAGCAGGATGCGACCCAGGCGACCAATGAGTTGCTGACTGGTCAGCGCGACGACATCGAAGGTGTGATGATTGCGACCGAGAAGGCGGATTCCGCGTTCCGAATGCTGCTCGCGCTTCGAAACAAGGTCGTTGACGCGTACGACGAGGTCAAGAACATTCGCGT